>NZ_JBWCAM010000004.1:51992-397700 GCF_056175065.1 Pseudomonas sp. JC1203 | reverse complement strand
ATGTTCGAGGTCGGCTCGTTCAACTGTTCGGGCTTGTAGCCAGAGCGGAGAGGTGAATGGCGGTTCTGCTGCTACACGTGCTTATCAACACTGCTGCCGAACAACCTGCCATTCACCGCTCTCACCTCAGATTCTATTCCCTTCTCTAGACACAAGCTGCCGCAGGCTGCGTCGCGCCGCGCGGGCGGCGCTCGGTCTCAAGAGCGGCAAAACAATACCGGCTAGCATCTGGAGGCCGTGACGCAATCTCTGGCTGGAATCTGCGAAGAACGCCCGATATGCCTGTCGTGAAAACGCATCGGGGCTTAAAGGTGCATGCCTTGGTTTTTCTGGCGCTCTTGAGATCGAGCGCCGCCCGCGCGGCGCGACGCAGCCTGGCGGCAGCATCTACATTTGTTGCAACGTACCATGGCCTGTGGGATTGGCGTTGCCGGCCTTGTGTGTTCGGCGCGAGGTTGCGGGGAATTACCAGGAGTTCGAGAATTTGTGGGAAGGGGGGGGGCAGCCCCAGCGCAGCCTGGCGGCAGCGGCTACGGGAATCGTCGGCCCCAGCTAAATCCCAGGCACAAAAAAATCGACTCAAGGTCGGTTTCTCTGCTGCGATCCCCGGTAGAAGGGATCTATGTTTGGTGCCCTGAGGGAGGTTCTAAATTTTGTTGAAACTCTAACATTTTCAAGGGGCAATCAGCATGTACAAAAAATATTGTGCGTAAATCTGATGGTTTTCGTAAGGTCTTACTTTTCTTTCAGCGGTCTTGAAAGTACATGAATAAATTTTCGATAAGCGGTACAAAAGGTTTCACTGATCGGACACGACGGGAGTGTGTGTAAAGATATGTTCGCACCGATGATCAGCTTGACGTGATCAACAGGGCTTGCTAACAGATACACCAGCCTCAATAAAGGCTGGCGCTTTCTACTATGTTTGAAGATCTGGCTTAAGCAACAATTTCTAACTGAGGTCTCGAACTGGGCGGCCTGATTTTTGCCCGCATGAAATATAGCAGCTGTGAAATATTCTGTTTAAAATCTGAGTCGGTTTTTTCAGCGACCCCTGGTGTAATCGAACTTACAAGCAAAGCTGGGGACACCGGGCTTGCCCCATAAATGGAATATCTGTGGTGATGGAAGTGTCGCGATGAGCATGTTTCGGCCGGGTTTACGATCATCAGCGCCATTGATAGACTCCGCCCGCTTTCTTTCTCATGAAGTCCGTGAAGGTATTTCATGGTCAGCTCTGGAAGGTAGTGGCTAAACGCCTTTTTACTTGATGTGTATTTGGCATCAATGATTAAATGATATTGTTGTGCATCCATCCCCAGAATACTCAAAATCAAGTCCGGGGATCTATTTGCGTACGGCCCAGTCTGCCCTCGAGGCCTTATTTCGCCATTCTTTTCTGTCCAGCCTTCAGAGTTTATTAACGTGGCATCACTAGAATTGCGATGGTCGTGTGTCCATGCTTTGGGTTCGTACATTATTTGTACTCTGTAATCTCCCCATAAATATTCGAAATTATTTTCTTGGAGCGAAGGGTTTTGAATTAGCTCTAATTTTATCCCGGCCACTGCTTCAGTATCTAAATGATGCTTTACCAAGAACAGGAGGTAGTATTCAAATAGCTTTGGTATGCTTTGGATCGAGAACAGCTCTTCCTGAACACTCCAGTCTGGTGAGCCGTAGCGATGCCAAGCGATAACTTTGTGAAATATTTTTTGGTAGTGTAATTTGTGACGAGCTTTTCTGGTGAACTGAGGAGTTCCTGTGATTGAGTTTGTCACAGGGATCTTTTCATCAAGCACTTGTTTCAAACGCTGCAGCGTTGAAAGTAGCTCTCTACATTTGTCAGCCTTATTCCGATTTATGATTTTTGCAAATCTGCTGAGTTGAGAAAAAAACGAAATGTATCCAGATAGATCTTGCTCTGCTTTGATCTTGGAGGTCGGGTGATCCTCTAGCTTCCTGAGCAATTCAGAGGCCGCTCTCATTAGAGATATAATGAACCCATGAATAACTTGGTTTTCGTAGATGTTCAGGTCTTCCTTTAGATGATTTTCAAGTATTTTTTCAGAGGAGTAGAATACTCCGTCGACCTCAAGGAGTGCTCGCTCTGAGTCATCTACTGGATACAAACTGTCACAGTTTTCTGTAATCCATGCCAGAGTTGTATCGTCAATTACTGAGTTTTCTGAAAAGGCAACTAGTTTGTTTTCTGGTGTGAGCTTGGCAATTGGTTTGGAATATAAGTTGGGGAGTTCTGCAGCCAATAGTAAAACGTTTCTTTCCAGTTGTTCTATCAAGAACCCAACGGCTCTATCCCCCTCCTTAAAGCCGGCATTTAGCCGAGTGACTCTAAAAAAAGCTGCTAAAGCATCGTTGTCGTGAGATGCAAGGAAACTAAGCATCTTTTCAGCGCGGTCTGCATTTATTTTTTTCGCTAAAATCTCGATTGGCAAGAACTGTGCTACTATCGCTCTCCCGCCCCGCTCTTCTAATTTTGTTTCGAGCTTTAGTTCTGCTAGCCCGTAGTAGTTGTGGAAAAAACACTCGTAACCCCACTTGGGTGCAAACTTTGGCTTCCATTTATAGACCCAGTTTTCTTCTTCCTGAGAGATGTTGCTGGGCGCTACCTCATTTTCGTGCAGACACAAGTAAATATCGTCCAGGTATACGCTAGAGGTTGCCGTGAACTCTATGGCCTCATCTTCGAGGAAATATGCAGAGCTTGAAGGGGATTCACAGGTTTCCAATAGCTCGATTTCTTGGCCATTTCTCTTGCCGCTTATTATTTTTGCAGTAAGCTTCATGTCAAAACCTTAAAAATAGGAGTATGTGTCTGCGTAATTGTCACCCTCTTCAATTATGTTTCTTAGAGCTCTCCTAGAAATATTTAGATCAAAGTCAATGAGCTTTTGTTCAAGTTTTAATAGTCTTTCTCGGAAGGCAGCGCCATAGCCCTCGACCGCTGGCAGGATATGTTGTGCTACAGCGAAGTCTAGTGGCCGATTTCGCATGCCACCTAGTTCGTTTGCAATGTAGCAGTAGCGCTTGATTGCGTTTATTTTGCGCCGGCTGATATGAATGGAACTAGTTTTGGCTGTGTGAGATGACAGTATTGAGAGTATCTGGTCGAGAGATGCCTGCTCGTCCGGTAGGAAATCCGCCTCGCTAGACGGGATGTTGAACGCATTATTTATCTGTTGGAATGGTATTGCGCCATTAAAGCTAAATGAGTTGATTAGTGAAGAGATTCCATCTAGGCTTATATCATCGCCGAGCGAAATGATAGGGGCTCGGTCGATGAGTCGTGGTGACAGCTTCTCGGTAGTTGCATCGTTATTTATAGTTGCGATAAATCTAACATTTTTACCAACCTCAAGAAAGCGAAGTGATGTGTCAGGGATGCCAAGGTCAATTTTTCGACCACTTCCCTCCGGATCGCACATTCCCAAGAAATCAGACCAGTAATGCTCAACGCTTGAAAGATTTGCCTCGTCGAGTAGTACAAGTTTCATGAACTCTTCGGCTGTAGGTTCTTTATGTTTGAGAAATTGATATAAGCCGCTTCTAGATGGTTGGTACACGTCCTTCAATGAGTTGTAGAAGCCTAGAATGTCGCGACCTGCTACCCAACCCCTACCGACTGCAATGTTTAGGAAGTTACCACCCTCATCTTCGTTGTTGCAATTGTTCAGGCTGAATGCATGGGCCAGCCTCAGAGCTGTGGAAGTTTTACCAGTTCCAGGAGGGCCGGACAAAATTGTGAGAAACGACTGGCTTGTGCTGATTACCAGGTTGGCCATTTCATCATAAGTGAATGGTCGGCCTTCGTCTGAATGGAAGTTGTTAAGTAAGTAATGGATGTATTCTGTGCGGTTTGTTTTGTTTAGTTCGATATCGGAAGGCTTTATTTGTGGTGCTTTGCTTTCTAGCTCTGCCTCGTATCCGGGCTTTCCGTTAAGCATCTGGATTAGAAGTTTCAATTCTGTAAGTTTTTCCCCGAGTTGGGGCGAGGCAATTAATGTTTTCTGGCTTTCTAGTGTCCTTTGAAGTTCGATGATTTCTTTTTGTCGATCTTGCTGGGTTCGTTGCTGGAACTGAATTTCATCCTTCAAGCTAACTACTTTTTTAAGTTCTTGGTTTCTTTCGAGAAGATCTTCCAGCTGTTTCTGGTTTTCCTTGATCTTCTGTTCTATCTCTGTGTTTGTATTGGTTAGAATGGTCTGCTTCTCAAGTAGGCTTTGATGCGCTTGCTCAGCAGATTGTTCTTGGATTTTCTTAACTTCGAGCTCGGCTCTAACTCTCGCGCGCTCAACGTCTTCATCTATGGTTTCAAGCTCTTTCCTCTTGAGCTCCGCCAGGCGGGAGATTTCGTTTATTTCGCGTTGAATCTGCTCCTTCTTTTGCAAGGTTTGAGCATCAATTTCTTGAATTTTTTCCTTGATGAGGATGTCTCTGTTTTTGTCGAAGTAATTGTCTAGGTATTTTTTTCCTTCGATATTGTCCAGAAGAAAATCTTCGATGATTGCTTTTCCGTAGCCGTCGTCTTCAAGGAAGTCTGCGAGCACTTCTTCAAGGCGTTTCAAGCGTTGGTCGTTATCCATCGCTTTGTTTTTTTTCTTATACGCATCAATTATTTGTGTAAGCTTTGTTGCCTCGTTTTTGCCTAGGGTTGGACTTCCTTTTCCAAAGCCCGATTTTGCATAATATTTTATCAGGCGTGAGGCGGAAATATAGTCCACTTTTTCGAAGTTTATTTTCTCAAGTTTTTTTAATGATGTTATGAATGTTTTTGTTAAGCCTCTTATTTCAAATCGAAGCAATTCGCCACTGTCTTCGAGCGCGCTTTTATCGAATTGTGCGATATGGTCTGTCGGTAAGTTTAGTGGCGTTAGTCCGGTAGATGGAGTCAGAAACCAGTCGTCTTCATCTTTTGTCGCTAAAAATGGACCGTTTACCTTCCCGCCGTCCTCTATGAAAAATAGAATGTTTCTTGGCAGGTCATAACCCAGACTCACCTTCCCTGTATCAATGTCGGGCATGGGCATTTTGATGACTGGGATTAACGTGTTGTGCTCTAATCGCTCCGCCCACTCACCTTTGGAATAGTATTTTTGCCGCCTTTTATCCTCTTTCCATTCATTATCCGTCTCGTGCCACTCTCTTAGTATAAAGAGCTCGTCATCCTTAAATGATTCATCTATTTTTATATACTCTTTGGAAATAAAAACTCCGGTGTTCGGGAAATCTGTTATGTCCGCGTTTTTGAAACCTCCATCTTCAAGTTCCAATGCAACTGGAATAACATTACCAAGGTCCGGATTGAAATTTCGTGAATCCTTAACAACCAACAAACGTCCCATTGCGAAAATCCCATTTTCGGTGTAGGTGGCTTTTAGGTGTGATGGCGCATTGCCTGTCGAAATTTAACGGTTCGCGGTGGACATACCAAGCTATTTTCGTCGCCTACATCTTCAGTGATGGCTGACCTCTCTCTGCATCGAGGTCATGCTTGTCGAATGGTCAAGGACGTAGCAGCCTTCCAAGCCGAGCGCAGATATGGGGTCCTGCACCGATCACGGCTGGCTTTACAGTGCCGTAGTAGCCTTTACCAAATTTATCCAGCAATGCCTGAGGACCGTATAGATCATTTTGCCGAGCCACCAAACCTGCGCCCATCCCTTACTCCCATCAGTGCTCTGACCCAGCCTTCGACCCTCGAGCTATTCCCCACGTCATCCCGCCAAGAATGTTGAAAGTTATCAGGGATCGAGGCCCCTGCGACCTGTAGGGATGTCCTCTAACGCGGGACTGGCGGCTCCTTACGACCGGGAGCAAGGGCATTTCATGATCTGGCCTCCTGTATACCGTTAGCGGTGGACGGGTGGAGGCTGCGTTGGCTGACGAAACCAGCGCCGCGAGATCCTGAATCGGGTGGAAGCAGCGATGCGATGGCGGGGTATGCTTGGCTGTCAGCCAGGGGCAGTCCATTCCTTGCTCTGCGGCACCATATCTACAGCGCTGTTGGTGGTGACTTCGGCATTTGTCACGCCGATTGTCACGAGGGGAGTTGGCGCAAAGCCACGTTGTTCATGGCTTGCAGCAGTGGTAGGAGCGCCCGTCTCTTTCCAGTAGAAAGAGACGGGCGTAGGTTGGCGCAAGAAATGGCCACATGGATAGGTTGCTGCAGGCCAGCTGAATAGAGAGAAGGTTGGCGTACGAGGGCCATAAATTGAAGGGGGCTTCCATCACATGGGTAGTGATCTTAGGTGCTGCCGGATGCTGAACATACTTTGGATGAACCACCACGATCAGTGGCGTTGCCTTGAAGGTTCGGGTCACCTGGAGTGCTCTCATCGACAGCGCTTGCACGTTTTTTCTACGCCCTGGGTTCCGCAGGGTCAATGGGATTGTTTGCGGACTATAGCGGCGCAAAACGGTGTGATGTGTCTATGGAAGACCATGGCTGCCAGTAGTGAATTGCAATGCTTTTTATTTTTTAGGTGAGGTCCATCCAAGCAGGGCGGCTTCGCACCCTTTTTTGGATGGACGCGCAAGTACAACAAAGCGCTGGTGTACTCGCTTCCTGTTGCCGCTCAATATCACCTCGCTCTTCCTCCAGCTCACTGCGGTCGATGCCAAGATCTTTGGGGCCGAGTAGCGCCGTTGTCTTGTACGACAGGGGCTGATTCATGCGAGCTCAACCCCAAGAGCGGCAAACTAGCGTCGGCTAGCACCTGGGGACCGTGACGCAATCTCTGGCTGGAGCCTGCGAAGAGCGCTCGATATGCCTGTCGTGAAAGCGCATCAGGGCTTAAAGGTGCATGCCTTGGTTTCTCTGGCTCTCTTGAGATCGAGCGCCGCCCCGCAGCGCGACGAAGCCTGGCGGCAGCATCTACATTTATTGCAACGTGCCATGGCCTGGGGGATCGGCGTTGCCGGCCTTGTGTGTTCGGCGCGAAGTTGCGGGGACCAGCGCCGCGTGGCTGGAGACGCAAAAAACTCCAACCCCCCCGATCTAAAAAACGCCGAACCAGCCGCTAATCCAGCCCAGCGTCACAACGCAATCAGCCTGCGTTGCTGTATGCCACCGGTATCGTCAGGTCGTGCACGATCGCCTGTGCCATCTCCCCCAGGTAAGCCGCTGCCCACGCCAGGTGAGGACCGTCGTCGCCCATGGCGGCGTCTGTCATCAGTTGGTTGGCGATGAGTTGCAGGTTGGAACTGTGGGCCAGGGCATCCGCGAGCGGGATGTCGGGGTTGACGGTGAACAGTGGGGTGGCGGTGGGGCCGCAAGGGGCAAACGTGGTTTGGCCTTGGGTTTGGTGCGGGGTTGGATCGGTCATTGGGTAGTATCCGTTCTGTAGGTTAGACCGGCACCGCCTGCCGCCAAGCAGGTTTGGGTGACGGATTGCACAAGGTTGGCGGACCGGACAGAACGAACCGGCACTTGCGAACAAGTCCCTGCGCAACCCGCCATAGATCTGCATCCGGGCAGGGGTTAGCCGCCTGGGTGAGGATTGGGGGTATTGCGCGTTCTGAACGGACCGCCAAGTCCGTGTCGCTGGTTGGCGACGGCGGAAGGGTAGCGTGTAGGGAGCGGGGGGACAATATCTATCTGAGGCGGGCACACAAGGCTGGCGACGCCTATCCATCAGGCCATGGCACGTTGCAACAAATGTAGATGCTGCCGCCAGGCTGCGTCGCGCCGCGTGGGCGGCGCTCGGTCTCAAGAGCGGTAAAACAATACCGGCTGGCACCTGGGGGCCGTGACGCAATCTCTGGCTGGAACCTGCGAAGAACGCTCGATATGCCTGTCGTGAAAACGCATCAGGGCTTAAAGGTGCATGCCGTGGTTTTTCTGGCGGTCTTGAGATCGAGCGCCGCCCGCGCGGCGCTTCCCGGGCAGAGCCCGGTCCCACATTTGTTGCAACGTGCCATGGCCTGTGGGATTGGCATTGTGAGCCTTGTGGGTTCGGCATGAGGCTACGGGAATTGGAGGCCCCAGCCAAATCCCAGGCACAAAAAAACCGACTCAAGGTCGGTTTCTCTGTTGCGATCCCCGGTAGAAGGGATCTATGTATGGTGCCCCGAGGGAGACTCGAACTCCCACTCCTTTCGAAAACGGATTTTGAATCCGCCGCGTCTACCAATTCCGCCATCAGGGCTCAATGGCCGCGGAGTATAGAGAGGCCTCGACCGTTGGTCAACTCTCCTGCGTGGTCAATTTGTGCATTTTGGGCTAAACTTTGCGGCCCTGTCGAACCGAACCCCATCATGCGCGTCGCCGATTTTTCCTTCGAGCTTCCCGATTCCCTGATTGCACGCCACCCGCTGGCCGAGCGTCATGGCAGTCGTTTGTTGACCCTGGACGGGCCCAGCGGTGCGCTGGCCCACCGTCAGTTCACTGATTTGCTGGAGCACCTGCGCCCCGGCGACCTGATGGTGTTCAATAACACCCGGGTCATTCCTGCCCGTGTGTTCGGCCAGAAGGCCTCCGGCGGCAAGCTGGAGATTCTGGTTGAGCGCGTGCTGGACAGCCACTCGGTGCTGGCCCACGTGCGCGCCAGCAAGGCGCCCAAGCCGGGGTCGATGATTCTCATCGACGGCGGCGGCGAGGCCCAGATGGTGGCGCGCCACGATGCGCTGTTCGAGCTGCGCTTTAATGAAGAAGTGCTGCCGCTGCTGGATCGCGTCGGCCACATGCCGTTGCCGCCTTATATAGACCGCCCCGACGAAGGCGCCGACCGCGAGCGCTACCAGACCGTGTACGCCGAGCGTGCCGGCGCGGTGGCGGCGCCTACCGCCGGCCTGCACTTCGATGAAGGGCTGCTGGCGCAGATCAAGGCCAAGGGCGTGGAAAGCGCCTTCGTGACCTTGCACGTGGGCGCTGGCACCTTCCAGCCGGTGCGTGTGGAAAAGATCGAAGATCACCACATGCATAAAGAGTGGCTGGAGGTGAGCCAGGAGGTGGTGGACGCGGTGAATGCCTGCAAGGCCCGTGGTGGCCGTGTGGTAGCCGTGGGCACCACCAGCGTGCGTTCGCTGGAAAGCGCGGCGCGCGACGGTGTGTTGAAGCCGTTCAGCGGTGACACCGATATCTTCATTTTCCCGGGCCGGCCGTTCCATGTGGTCGATTGCCTGGTGACCAATTTCCATTTGCCGGAATCCACGCTGTTGATGCTGGTGTCGGCCTTCGCCGGTTATCCCGAGACCATGGCCGCCTACCAGGCTGCCGTGGCCAACGGTTACCGCTTCTTCAGTTACGGTGATGCCATGTTCATCACCCGCAATCCGGCGCCCCGCGGTCCAAGCGAAGCGGCGCCAGGGGATCACGCATGAGTCGCACCTGTCGTATGTCGTTCGAACTGCTGGCCACCGACGGCAAGGCCCGTCGTGGCCGCCTGACCTTCCCCCGTGGCGTGGTGGAAACCCCGGCGTTCATGCCGGTGGGCACCTATGGCACGGTGAAGGGCATGCTGCCGCGTGACATCGAGGCCATCGGCGCGCACATGATCCTGGGCAACACCTTCCACCTGTGGCTGCGCCCGGGCATGGAAGTGATCAAGGCCCACGGCGACCTGCATGATTTCATGAAGTGGCAGGGCCCTATCCTGACCGACTCGGGTGGTTTCCAGGTGTTCAGCCTGGGCGCCATGCGCAAGATCAAGGAAGAGGGCGTGACCTTCGCCTCCCCGGTGGACGGCTCGAAAGTGTTCATGGGCCCGGAAGAGTCGATGCAGGTGCAGCGCGACCTGGGTTCCGACGTGGTGATGATCTTCGACGAATGCACCCCGTACCCGGCCGACGAAGACGTGGCCCGCGTGTCCATGGAGCTGTCGCTGCGCTGGGCCCAGCGCTCGAAGAACGCCCACGGCGACAACACTGCGGCGCTGTTCGGCATCGTCCAGGGCGGCATGCACCAGAACCTGCGTATGCGCTCGCTGGAAGGCCTGGACAAGATCGGCTTCGACGGCCTGGCCATTGGCGGCCTGTCGGTGGGCGAACCCAAGCACGAAATGATCAAGGTGCTGGACTACCTGCCAGGCCAGATGCCTGCTGACAAACCTCGTTACCTTATGGGTGTTGGCAAGCCGGAAGATCTGGTGGAGGGTGTGCGCCGCGGTGTGGACATGTTCGATTGCGTGATGCCAACCCGCAATGCCCGCAATGGGCATCTGTTCATCGACACCGGCGTGCTGAAGATCCGCAACGCGTTTCATCGCCATGATAATTCGCCGCTGGACCCGACCTGCGACTGCTACACCTGCCAGAACTTCTCCCGTGCTTATCTGCACCATTTGGACAAGTGCGGCGAAATGCTGGGGAGCATGTTGAATACGATCCACAATTTGCGTCATTACCAGGTGCTGATGGCTGGTTTGCGCGAGGCTATTCAACAAGGTACATTGGCCGCCTTTGTCGATGCCTTCTATGCCAAGCGCGGGCTTGTAACGCCGCCTTTGGACTGATTTCGTGACCCTTTGAGTCAACAATTTTGCAACTGGAGTGCTAAATGAGCTTTTTTATCTCTGATGCTTTGGCCGATGCTGGTGCACCGGCAGCGGCAGGCCCGATGGGCGGCGGCTTCGAGTGGATTTTCCTGGTCGGCTTCCTGGTCATCTTCTACCTGATGATCTGGCGTCCACAGGCCAAGCGCGCCAAGGAGCAGAAAAACCTGCTGGGCAACCTGCAGAAAGGTGACGAAGTTGTGACCACCGGTGGTATCGCCGGCAAGATCAACAAAGTGACCGACGACTTCGTGGTGATCGAGGTTTCGGACACTGTAGAGCTGAAAATCCAGAAGGGCGCCATTGCCGCGACCCTGCCGAAAGGCACGCTCAAAGCGATCTAAGCTTCAGACTTTTACCAATCGACGGGGCGCGCAAGGCGCCCCGCGTCTTGAACGGGCGGCGTGATGCTGAACAAATACCCTCTGTGGAAATACCTACTGATCCTGGCGGTGCTGGCGGTCGGTTTTATTTATTCCGCACCCAATCTCTATCCTGATGACGCGGCCATCCAGGTCTCGGGCGCAAGTTCCGCCCTGCAAGTCACCCAGGCTGATCTGGACCGCAGCGCCAAGGCGCTGACCGATGCCGGTATCGAGGTCAAGGCGGCAACGCTGGCCGAGAATGGCAAGGGCGGTTTGTTGCGTCTGGCCAAGCGTGATGACCAGTTGCCTGCCAAGGACGTGGTCCGCAAAACCCTGGGCGACGACTATGTAGTTGCACTGAACCTGGCGGCGACCACGCCCCAGTGGCTGCGCAGCATTGGCGCGCACCCGATGAAACTGGGCCTCGACCTGTCCGGTGGCGTGCACTTCCTGCTGGCCGTGGACATGGACAAGGCCATTGATGCCCGCCTGAAGATCTATGAAGGCGACGTCAAGACCGAACTGCGCAAGGAAAAAATCCGCTACCGCAGCATGCCGCAGCAGAACAGTGCGATTCAGCTGGGCTTCAGCGATGCCGATACCCTGGCCCAGGCGCAAACCCTGATCCGCAAGAACTACACCGACTTCGACGTGGCCGCCACTACCCGTGGCGACCTGCAGGTACTGTCGCTGACGCTGACACCAGCGAAGCTGGCCGAGATTCGCGAATACTCGATCAAGCAGAACCTGACCACCGTGCGTAACCGTGTCAACGAGCTGGGCGTGGCCGAGCCGCTGGTACAGCGCCAGGGCGCCAACCGCATCGTGGTGGAGCTGCCAGGCGTGCAGGACACTGCCGAAGCCAAGCGCATCCTGGGCAAGACCGCCAGCCTTGAGTTCCGCCTGGGCGCAGGCCCGGATGATTCGCGTGCCACCACCGAAACCTTCGAGTTCCGTGATGGCAGCCGTCCGCCAGCCCCTGTCGAGCGCAGCCTGATCATCACCGGTGACCAGGTGACCGACGCCTCGGCCAGCTTCGACGAGCACGGCCAGCCGCAAGTGAACATCAAGCTTGATGGCCATGGTGGCGACCTGATGAGCCGCGCCACGCGCAGCAACGTCGGCCGCAGCATGGCGGTGATCTTCATCGAGCAGAAGCCGTTCACCCGCTACGAGAAGCAGACTGTCGACGGCGTCGAGAAAGACGTGGCTGTGCAGGACTTCGCCGAAGAGAAGAAAATCATCAGTCTGGCAACCATCCAGTCGCCGCTGGGTAGCCAATTCCGCATCACCGGCCTGAACGGCCAGGGTGAATCGTCGGAACTGGCCCTGCTGCTGCGTGCCGGTGGCCTGGCTGCACCGATGTACTTTGCTGAAGAGCGCACCATTGGCCCAAGCCTGGGTGCCGACAACATCACCAAGGGTATCCATGCATCCCTGTGGGGCATGCTGTTCGTGTCGCTGTTCATCATGGCCATCTACCGCTTCTTCGGCCTGATCGCCACCGTGGCACTGGCCTTGAACATGGTTGTGCTGCTGGCGCTGATGTCGGTGCTGGGTGCCACCCTGACGCTGCCGGGTATTGCCGGTATCGTGTTGACCATGGGTATGGCGGTGGACGCCAACGTGCTGATCTTCTCGCGTATTCGTGAGGAAATCGCCGCCGGGATGACCGTGCAGCGTGCGATCAACGAAGGTTTCGGCCGCGCGTTCACCGCGATCGTCGACGCCAACCTGACCACGTTGCTGGTAGGCGGCATTCTTTTCGCCATGGGCACCGGCCCGGTGAAAGGCTTCGCCGTGACCATGTCCCTGGGTATCTTTACCTCGATGTTCACAGCCATCATGGTGACCCGCGCAATGGTCAACCTGATCTACGGCGGTCGTGACTTCAAGAAGTTGTGGATTTAAGGGGCTGCCATGAAACGTACCATCAACTTCATGGGCGTTCGCAATATTGCGTTCGCCTTGACACTGTTCCTCACGGCATTGGCGCTGTTCAGCTGGTTCCACAAGGGCCTCAACTTCGGCCTGGACTTCACTGGCGGTACGCTGATCGAGCTGAACTACCAGAAGCCGGCCGACCTGACCCAGGTGCGTAGCGAGCTGGTAGCCGCCGGCTACCACGAAGCTATCGTGCAGAACTTCGGTGACACCACCGACCTGCTGGTGCGCATGCCGGGCGACGACCCCAAGCTGGGCGCCCAGGTAGCTGAAGCGCTGGCCAAGGTGGGTGGCGACAACCCGGCCAAGGTTACCCGCACCGAGTTCGTCGGCCCGCAGGTAGGTGAAGAGCTGCGTGACCAGGGTGGCCTGGGCATGCTCATGGCCCTGGGCGGCGTGTTGATCTACCTGGCTTTCCGCTTCCAGTGGAAATTCGCGGTAGGCGCTATCGCTTCCCTGGTGCACGACGTGGTCGTGACCATGGGTATCCTGTCGTTCTTCCAGATCACCTTCGACCTGACGGTGCTGGCGGCGGTGCTGGCCATCATCGGCTACTCGCTGAACGACACCATCGTGGTGTTCGACCGGGTGCGCGAGAACTTCCGCGTACTGCGCAAGGCCTCGCTGATCGAGAACATCAACGTCTCGACCACCCAGACCCTGCTGCGTACGCTGGCGACCTCGATCTCGACGTTGCTGGCCATTGCCGCGCTGCTGTTCTTCGGCGGCGACAACCTGTTCGGTTTCTCCATCGCGCTGTTCATCGGCGTGCTGGCAGGTACCTACTCCTCGATCTACATCGCCAACGTGGTGTTGATCTGGCTGAACCTGAACAGCGATGACCTGATTGCCCCGGTCACCAAGGATAAGGTCGACGATCGCCCATAATGTGATCTTCGTCGCTTAATTCCCTGAAAAGGCGCGAGTTTTGAACTCGCGCCTTTTTTTGTGCTCCAAGGCTGGGAGAAGCGCGGACTTTGATCCGTAAAAGAAGGTCAGGAGGTTCAAGTGAACAAATCGTTGCTGGTTGGTGCAGTGTTGGGTGCCGTGGCGGTGACCGCCGGTGGTGCTGTCGCGACCTACAGCCTCGTTAAAAGTGGCCCAGAGTATGCTGAAGTACTGGCTGTAGACCCTATCAATCAAGAGATCAAGACACCCCGCAAGGAGTGCCATGACGTAGCGGTAACCCACCGTCGCGCCGTGCAGGACCAGCACCAGGTCGCAGGTACCGTGCTGGGCGCCGTGGGCGGTGGCCTGTTGGGCCATATGGTCGGTGGCGGCAAGGGCAAGACCCTGGCCACCGTGGCCGGCGCCGTTGGGGGTGGTTACGCGGGGAACAAGGTGCAGGAGCACATGCAGAACGGTGATACCTACACCACCACCGAAAGCCGCTGCAACACGGTGAACGACATCAGCAGCAAGGTGGTCGGCTACAACGTGAAATACCAGCTGAACGGCCAGGTTGGCCAGGTGAAGATGGACCGTGACCCCGGTTCGAAGATCCCGGTGAACAAGGATGGCCAGCTGGTGCTGACCCAGCAGTAAAGGTGTCGGTGATTCTTCAGGCATAAAAAAAGCACCCCGAAGGGTGCTTTTTTTGTGCCTGGCTAAAGCTTAGCGCTTCAGCGAAGCCGGCAGGTGCGGCTGGATGGCCGTCAGTACTGCCTTGAAGCACTTGGTGTTGCCCGCCACGATGTGGCCTTTCTCCAGGAAGTCGTGGCCACCGGTGAAGTCGCTCACCAGGCCGCCAGCTTCCTGGATCAGCAGGGCGCCTGCGGCCATGTCCCACTCGCTCAGGCCCGACTCCCAGAAGGCGTCGAAGCGGCCGGCAGCCACGTAGGCCAGGTCCAGGCTGGCAGCGCCGGCACGGCGGATGCCGGCGGTCTGGCCCACCAGGGCGCGGAACATGCCCAGGTAGTTGTCCAGGTCAGCCATCTGGTTGTCACGGAACGGGAAGCCGGTACCCAGCAGGGCGCCTTCCAGGCTGGTGCGGCCGCTGACGCGCAGGCGACGGCCGTTCAGTTGGGCGCCACGGCCACGGCTGGCGGTGAATTCTTCCTG
Source organism: Pseudomonas sp. JC1203 (assembly GCF_056175065.1). NCBI lineage: Bacteria > Pseudomonadati > Pseudomonadota > Gammaproteobacteria > Pseudomonadales > Pseudomonadaceae > Pseudomonas > Pseudomonas sp. JC1203. The sequence goes on along the minus strand of NZ_JBWCAM010000004.1, from coordinate 382,819 downwards.
GCGAACCGGGTCCAGGACCACGGCGTGCTCCAGGCGGCCGCGGTATTTGCAGGCAATGCTGACTGCAAAGTGCGGAACGCCGCGCAGGAAGTTGGTGGTGCCGTCCAGTGGGTCGATGATCCACTCGTATTCGGCGCCTTCGCCGCTGCCGGCGTGCAGCCCGGTTTCTTCACCACGGATGGTGTGGGTAGGGTACGCCTTGCGCAGCGCGTCGATGATTTTCTGCTCGGCCGCCCGATCGACTTCAGAGACGTAATCCTTCGCGTCTTTTTCATCAACCTTGATGGTATCCAGGCGCTCGATGGAGCGGAAAATCAATTCACTGGCGCTGCGGGCGGCGCGCAGCGCGATATTCAGCATGGGCTGCATGGACGTTTCACCTAGGTCGTTAAAGAAAGCCGAACATTCTAGCAGAAAAGTAAGTTTGCAGAAGAGGGTAGTCAGCATTCGTAGCGTAAGCGGTATCTGTTCGGTAAGATTTCATTTCTTTCCCCCGGTCTGTGAGCGCTCGCCTTGCTGCAAAATATTCGTGTCGTCCTGGTCAACACCAGCCACCCCGGCAACATCGGTGGTGCTGCGCGCGCCATGAAGAACATGGGCTTGTCGCGCCTGGTGCTGGTAGACCCGCTGGATTTCCCGTCCCACGAGGCCAGCGCTCGCGCCTCGGGCGCCGACGATGTGCTGGAAAATGTCCAGGTGGTCGCCACCCTGGAAGAGGCCCTGGTGGGCACCACCATGGTGCTCGGCACCAGCGCCCGCGAGCGGCGTATTCCCTGGCCGTTGCTGGACCCCCGCGAATGCGGCAGCAAAAGCGTCGAAGAAGCTGCCCAGTTGGGTGGCGAGGTTGCCCTGGTGTTTGGTCGCGAACACGCCGGGCTGACCAATGACGAGCTGCAGCGATGTCATTTCCACGTGCATATCCCGTCGAACCCCGATTTCAGCTCGCTGAACCTGGGTGCGGCGGTGCAGGTCCTGGCCTACGAAGTGCGTATGGCCTGGCTGGCAGCCGAAGGGCAGGCGTCCAAGACCGAGAAGGTCGAAGTGGCGTCGGTCAAGAGCGCAGAGCTCTCGACCAGTGACGAGATGGAGCGTTTCTACGAACACCTGGAGAACACCCTGGTGGAGATCGGCTTCCTCGACCCGCAAAGCCCCCGGCACCTGATGGCGCGTTTGCGCCGCCTGTACGGCCGCAGCTCGGTAGCCAAGGCGGAAATGAACATATTGCGCGGCATTCTCACGGAGACCCAGAAAGTGGCCCGTGGCGAGCCGCATAAGCGGAAGGATTAGTCATGTTCGAGCGTTTGCGAGAAGACATTCAAAGCGTATTCCATCGCGACCCGGCGGCGCGCAACGCCTTCGAGGTGCTCACCAGCTACCCCGGCATGCACGCCATCTGGTTGCACCGTGGCGCGCACAAACTGTGGAAGGCCGACTTCAAGTGGCTGGCGCGCATGGTCTCCAACTTCGGCCGCTGGATGACCGGCATCGAGATTCACCCGGGCGCGCGCATTGGCCGCCGCTTCTTCATCGACCACGGCATGGGTATCGTCATTGGCGAGACCGTCGAGATCGGCGACGACGTCACCCTGTACCAGGGGGTGACGCTGGGCGGCACCAGCTGGAACAAGGGCAAGCGCCACCCCACGCTGGAAGACGGCGTGGTGGTGGGGGCGGGCGCCAAGGTTTTGGGCCCGTTTACCGTGGGTGCCGGCGCCAAGATCGGCTCCAATGCCGTGGTGACCAAGCCGGTGCCGGCGGGCGCCACTGCGGTGGGTATCCCGGGGCGCATCATCGTCAAGAGCGATGACGCCGTGGACGCCAAGCGCAAGGCCATGGCTGAGAAGATTGGCTTCGAGGCCTATGGCGTCACCGAAGACATGCCCGACCCGGTAGCGCGTGCCATCGGCCAGCTGCTGGACCACCTGCACGCCGTTGACGGGCGCCTGGAGGACATGTGCGGGGCGATGACCCGCATGGGCAGTGACTACTGCGCCAAGGACCTGCCGCAACTGCGCGACGAAGACTTCAAGTGCGTGAAAGGTGAAGTCGAAGCTCCCGCCGCCGAAGCCCGCTGAAGCTTGGGGAGCCTGTGGGAGCTGGCTTGCCAGCGAGCTTTTGGGTGTTGCAAGAATCTCGCTGGCAAGCCAGCTCCCACAGGAACGGGGCAAATCAGAAATCCCGTGCTATAGTATGCCGCCCGTTTTACCGCTATTCCCGACTAAAGTGGTAGGTCTTAAAGTTGACTTAAATACTCGGGAATTGCATACTCACAGCTCATCCGCTCCTCCCTTTTTCGTGTAACCGTGGTACTCGCCATGCGACTGACAACTAAAGGCCGATACGCCGTCACTGCCATGCTCGACCTGGCATTGCACGCGCAGCATGGGCCGGTTTCATTGGCCGATATCTCCGAGCGCCAAGGCATCTCCCTGTCGTACCTGGAGCAACTGTTCGCCAAGCTGCGTCGCAGCAACCTGGTGTCCAGCGTGCGCGGGCCAGGGGGTGGCTACCAGCTGTCCCGCGACATGCAGGGCATCCAGGTGGCTCAGGTTATCGACGCCGTCAACGAATCGGTCGACGCAACACGTTGCCAGGGATTGGGTGATTGTCATGCTGGCGATACGTGCCTCACGCACCACTTGTGGTGCGACCTGAGCCAGCAGATTCATGAATTTTTGAGCGGTATCAGTCTGGCTGACCTTGTCACTCGCCGTGAAGTGCAAGAGGTCGCCCAGCGCCAGGACCTGCGCCGTTGCAACACCACCAAGAGCCCGCGCCTGGACAAGATCGAAACGTCCTTCGTCGAATGACGAAGCGACTGTGGCTAGCCCGCCTGATAGGAGAATTTCAATGAAGTTGCCGATTTACCTCGATTACTCCGCCACCACGCCGGTTGACCCGCGTGTAGCGCAAAAGATGATTGAATGCCTGACCAACGAGGGGAACTTCGGCAACCCGGCATCGCGTTCCCACGTGTTCGGCTGGAAAGCCGAGGAAGCGGTCGAGAACGCCCGTCGCCAGGTGGCTGACCTGGTTGGCGCCGACCCGCGTGAAATCGTCTGGACCAGCGGTGCAACCGAGTCCGACAACCTGGCCATCAAGGGTGTCGCGCACTTCTATCACACCAAGGGCAAGCACCTCATCACCTCCAAGATCGAGCACAAGGCTGTCCTCGACACCATGCGCCAACTGGAGCGTGAAGGCTTCGAAGTCACCTACCTGGACCCTCAGGAAGACGGCCTGATCACCCCGGCCATGATCGAAGCCGCGCTGCGCGACGACACCATCCTGGTTTCGGTGATGCACGTGAACAACGAAATCGGCACCATCAACGACATCGCCGCCATTGGCGAGCTGACCCGCTCGCGCGGTGTGATGTTCCACGTTGACGCAGCCCAGTCCACCGGCAAGGTCGACATCGACCTGACCAAGCTGAAAGTCGACCTGATGTCGTTCTCGGCCCACAAGACCTACGGCCCGAAAGGCGTTGGCGCGCTGTATGTCAGCCGCAAGCCACGCGTGCGCCTGGAAGCCACCATGCACGGCGGCGGTCACGAGCGCGGCATGCGTTCGGGCACCCTGGCTACCCACCAGATCGTCGGCATGGGCGAGGCCTTCGCCATCGCCAAGCAGGAAATGGCCAGCGAGAACGCCCGCCTGCAGGCCCTGAGCGACCGTTTCTTCAAGCAGGTCGAGCACCTGGAAGAGCTGTACGTGAACGGCAGCCTGACTGCCCGCGTGCCGCACAACCTGAACCTGAGCTTCAACTACGTCGAAGGCGAGTCGCTGATCATGGCGCTCAAGGACCTGGCCGTTTCGTCCGGTTCGGCCTGCACCTCGGCCTCGCTGGAGCCGTCCTACGTGCTGCGCGCCCTGGGCCGCAACGACGAACTGGCACACAGCTCGATCCGCTTCACCTTCGGCCGTTTCAGCACCGAAGAAGAAATCGACTACGCCGCGCAGAAAGTCTGCGAGGCCGTGACCAAGCTGCGCGAACTGTCGCCGCTGTGGGATATGTTCAAAGACGGCGTCGACATCTCGAAGATCGAGTGGGCGGCACACTAAACAAAGAAGCCGCCACCATCCAGATCCTGTAGAGACGTGGCGTTACCGCAGGCGTACCTACAGGGCCTTCAGAGCGGCCCTGATGAGTGAGGATTGAGAATCATGGCTTACAGCGAAAAGGTCATCGACCACTACGAAAACCCACGCAACGTCGGCAAGATGAATGCCGAAGACCCGGACGTGGGCACCGGCATGGTTGGCGCTCCAGCCTGCGGCGACGTAATGCGCCTGCAGATCAAGGTCAACGAGCAGGGCATCATCGAAGACGCCAAGTTCAAGACCTACGGCTGTGGCTCTGCCATCGCCTCCAGCTCCCTGGCCACCGAGTGGATGAAGGGCAAGACGCTGGACGAGGCTGAGACCATCAAGAACACCCAGCTGGCCGAAGAACTGGCGTTGCCGCCGGTGAAAATCCACTGCTCCGTACTCGCTGAAGACGCCATCAAGGCCGCCGTTCACGATTACAAGCAGAAGAAAGGCTTGCTCTAACCGTACACATCGCACGATGTAAGGAGTCTCGATGGCTATCAGCATGACAGAAGCCGCCGCCAAGCATATCCGCCGTTCGCTGGATGGCCGCGGCAAGGGCGAGGGCATCCGCCTGGGCGTCCGTACCACCGGCTGTTCGGGCCTGGCCTATGTGCTGGAGTTCGTTGACGCGCTGGGCGAGGACGATCAGGTGTTCGAAAGTCACGGCGAGAAAGTGATCATCGACCCCAAGAGCCTGTCGTACCTGGACGGCACTGAACTGGACTTCGTCAAGGAAGGCTTGAACGAAGGCTTCAAGTTCAACAACCCCAACGTACGCGGTGAATGTGGCTGCGGCGAAAGCTTCAACGTTTGAGGCCGGCCGTGGGTACTCCTTGTCATTTTGCCTTGTTCGACCTCAAGCCGAGCTTCCGCCTGGACCTCGACCAGTTGGCCGCGCGCTACCGTGAGTTGGCGCGCGCCGTGCACCCCGACCGCTTTGCCGATGGCAGCGAGCGCGAGCAGCGCCTGGCGCTTGAGCAGTCGGCGGGCCTGAACGAGGCCTACCAGACGCTCAAGAGCGCGCCCAAGCGTGCCCGTTACCTGCTGGCCATCAGTGGCCACGAAGTGCCCCAGGAAGTCACGGTCCACGACCCTGAGTTCCTGATGCAGCAGATGCAGTGGCGCGAAGAGCTCGAAGACCTGCAGGACAGTGCCGACCTTGATGGTGTGGCGCAGTTCAAGCGGCGCTTGAAGGTTGCCCATGAGCAACTGAACGAAAGCTTCGCCGGCTGTTGGGATGATGCGGCGCAACGTGACCAGGCCGAACGCCTGATGCGGCGCATGCAGTTCCTCGACAAGCTCTCCTACGAAGTGCGCCAGCTAGAAGAGCGCCTCGACGATTAACCCAGTGTTGCTACGGCTGCACGCCTGATATTCAGATAAGCATGGCCCTACTGCAGATCGCCGAACCCGGCCAGAGTCCTCAACCGCACCAGCGCAAGCTGGCTGTGGGTATCGACCTTGGCACTACCAATTCGCTGGTCGCTGCCTTGCGCAGTGGTCTGTCCGAGCCGCTGGCCGACGCGCAGGGGCAGGTCATCCTGCCGTCCGCCGTTCGCTACCACGCTGACCGCGTCGAAGTGGGCGCCAGCGCCAAGGCTGCCGCCGCCAGTGACCCGCTCAACACCATCGTCTCGGTCAAGCGCCTGATGGGCCGCGGCCTGGCTGACGTCAAGCAGCTGGGCGAGCAACTGCCCTACCGCTTCGTCGGTGGCGAGTCGCACATGCCGTTCATCGAGACGGTGCAGGGCGCCAAGAGCCCGGTCGAAGTCTCCGCCGACATCCTCAAGGTGCTGCGCCTGCGCGCCGAAGCCACCCTGGGTGGCGAGCTGGTGGGTGCGGTGATCACCGTGCCGGCCTATTTCGACGACGCCCAGCGCCAGGCCACCAAGGACGCCGCCAAACTGGCCGGCCTCAACGTGCTGCGCCTGCTCAACGAACCTACCGCAGCCGCCGTGGCCTATGGCCTGGACCAGCACGCCGAAGGCCTGGTGGCCATCTACGACCTAGGTGGCGGTACCTTCGACATCTCTATCCTGCGCCTGACTGGCGGTGTTTTCGAAGTGCTGGCCACCGGTGGCGACAGCGCCCTGGGTGGTGACGACTTCGACCATGCCATCGCCAGCTGGATCGTCGAGCAGGCTGGCCTGTCCGCCGACCTCGACCCGGGTGCGCAGCGCCATCTGCTGCAAGTGGCCTGCGCCGCCAAGGAAGCCCTGACTGACGCAGCGTCGGTTGAAGTGGTGTACGGCGAGTGGAAAGCCGCGCTGAGCCGCGAGGCGTTCAACGCCCTGGTCGAGCCGATGGTTGCCCGCAGCCTGAAGGCCTGCCGCCGTGCCGTGCGTGACTCGGGTGTGGAAATCGACGAGGTGGCCGCGGTGGTCATGGTCGGCGGTTCCACCCGTGTGCCGCGTGTGCGCCAGGCCGTTGCCGAGCTGTTCGGTCGCGAGCCCCTGACCGAGATCGACCCGGACCAGGTGGTCGCCATCGGCGCTGCCATCCAGGCCGACACCCTGGCCGGCAACAAGCGCGACGGCGCCGAGCTGTTGCTGCTGGACGTGATCCCGCTGTCTCTGGGGCTGGAAACCATGGGCGGGCTGATGGAGAAGGTGATTCCGCGCAACACCACCATCCCCGTTGCCCGTGGCCAGGACTTCACGACTTATAAAGACGGCCAGTCGGCCATGATGATTCACGTGCTGCAAGGCGAGCGTGAACTGATCAGTGACTGCCGCTCGCTGGCACGCTTCGAATTGCGTGGCATCCCGGCCATGGTGGCGGGCGCGGCGAAAATTCGCGTCACCTTCCAGGTCGATGCCGACGGCCTGCTCAGCGTTTCCGCGCGTGAGCTGGGTTCGGGCGTCGAGGCCAGCATCCAGGTCAAGCCGTCCTACGGCCTGACCGACGGCGAAATCGCCCGCATGCTCAAGGATTCGTTCCAGTACGCCGGCGACGACAAGGTCGCGCGCCAGCTGCGCGAGCACCAGGTAGACGCCGAGCGCCTGCTGGAAGCGGTGCAGGGCGCCCTGGAAGCTGATGGCGACCGCCTGCTGGACGCCGAAGAGCGCCTGGTAATCGAGCTGCAAATGACCGATTTGCGTGAATTGATGAGCGGTACCGACGGCGCGGCCATCGAGCAGCAGACCAAGCGTCTGTCGCAGGTCACCGACGCCTTCGCGGCCCGCCGCCTCGACTCGACGGTGAAAGCCGCGTTGGCCGGGCGCAACCTGAATGAGATTGAGGAATAACGATGCCGCAGGTCATTTTTCTGCCCCACGAAAAGTTTTGCCCTGAAGGGCTGGTAGTCGAGGCTCCCACCGGTACTTCGATCCTTGAGCTGGCCCACGACCACCACATCGAGATCGAAAGCGCCTGCGGTGGCGTGTGCGCCTGCACCACCTGTCACTGCATCATCCGCGAGGGCTTCAATTCGCTGGAAGAAGCCGACGAGCTGGAAGAAGATTACCTGGACAAGGCCTGGGGGCTGGAGCCGCACTCGCGCCTGGCGTGCCAGGCCGTGGTGGGTACCGAGGACCTGACGGTCGAAATCCCGAAATATTCGCTTAACCATGCGGCCGAAGCGCCGCACTGATCGGGAAGCTGTCATGAGCTACGGTTGGAATGATGTACAACGTATTGCAGAGGAATTGGCCGAAGCCAAGCCGGGCGTTGACCCGTATTCGGTGAATTTCGTCGATCTGCAGCAATGGATCAAGGATTTGCCTGGTTTCGACAGCACTTCTGGCCGGGTAGGCGAGAAGGTGCTGGAAGCGGTCCAGACCCTTTGGGCCGACGAAATAGACTGATCATCTTTGCAGGTTAGGCATTACCCCAGAACCCGCGTATAATTCGCGGGTTTAATTTTTCGCAACAATCACTGTTTCTGGAGTTTCACCATGGCTGTTCAACGTACTTTCTCCATCATCAAGCCTGACGCTGTTGCCAAGAACGTCATCGGCGAGATCACCACTCGTTTCGAAAAAGCCGGTCTGCGCGTCGTTGCCTCGAAACTGAAGCAACTGTCCAAGGCCGAAGCTGAAGGTTTCTACGCTGAGCACAGCGCTCGTGGCTTCTTCGGCGAGCTGGTTGCCTTCATGATCTCCGGTCCTGTCGTTGTTCAGGTTCTGGAAGGCGAAAACGCCATCGCTCTGAACCGTGAGCTGATGGGCGCTACCAACCCTAAAGAAGCTGCTGCCGGCACCATCCGTGCTGACTTCGCTGACTCCATCGACGCCAACGCTGTTCACGGTTCGGACTCCGAAGCCGCTGCTGCCCGCGAAATCTCGTACTTCTTCGCTGCTACCGAAGTAACCACTCGCTAAGCCACGGCCAACGAGTGAAGGTGAAACCATGACCGTAATGACTGGCAAGACAAACCTATTGGGCTTGACCCAACCAGAGATGGAACAGTTCTTCGACTCGATCGGGGAGAAGCGCTTTCGTGCCGGTCAGGTCATGAAGTGGATTCACCATTTTGGCGTCGATGATTTCGACGCCATGACGAACGTCGGCAAGGCCTTGCGCGAAAAGCTCAAGGCCTGTGCCGAAATTCGTGGTCCCGAAGTCGTCAGCGAAGACATCTCCACCGACGGCACCCGTAAATGGGTGGTGCGCGTGGCGTCCGGCAGCTGCGTCGAGACCGTTTACATCCCGCAGGGCAAGCGTGGCACCTTGTGTGTTTCGTCCCAGGCGGGCTGCGCGCTGGATTGCAGTTTCTGCTCCACCGGCAAGCAAGGCTTCAACAGCAACCTCACCGCCGCCGAAGTCATCGGCCAGGTGTGGATTGCCAACAAATCCTTCGGCAGTGTCCCGGCTACCATCGACCGCGCCATCACCAACGTGGTGATGATGGGCATGGGCGAGCCATTGCTGAACTTCGACAACGTCATCTCCGCCATGCGGCTGATGATGGATGACCTGGGCTATGGCATCTCCAAACGCCGGGTCACCCTGTCCACCTCGGGCGTGGTGCCGATGATCGACGTGCTCGCCGATCACATCGACGTCTCGCTGGCCCTGTCGCTGCACGCGCCGAACGACGCGCTGCGCAACGAACTGGTGCCGATCAACAAGAAATACCCGCTCAAGATGCTGCTCGAGTCGTGCCAGCGCTACATGTCCCAACTGGGCGAGAAGCGCGTGCTGACCATCGAGTACACCCTGCTCAAGGACGTCAACGACAAGCTCGAGCACGCGGTGGAAATGGTCGAGCTGCTCAAGAACGTACCGTGCAAGATCAACCTGATCCCGTTCAACCCGTTCCCGCACTCCGGTTACGAGCGTCCGAGCAACAACGCCATCCGGCGTTTCCAGGATCATTTGCACCAGGCCGGTTTCAATGTCACGGTGCGCACTACCCGCGGCGAAGACATCGACGCCGCCTGTGGTCAATTGGTAGGGCAGGTGATGGACCGCACCCGCCGTAGCGAACGCTATATCGCCGTACGCCAGCTGGCAGCCGACGCCGATATGCCGCTGAACGCCGACAACCGGCCCTGAGAGAGGATCTCCATGACCGTGCGCGCCGCGCTGTTGCTATTGTTCTTCAACCTGCTGGTTGGTTGCGTTTCCACGGGTAAAGTCAACCCGATGGAAACCAGCAAGGGACGCGAAGAGGCGCGCAAGGCTCTGGTCCAATTGGGCATCGGCTACCTGCAGACCGGCCAGGCCGAACAGGCCAAGGTGCCGCTCAAGCAGGCGCTGGAAATCGACAGCTCGGACCCGGAGGCCAATGCGGCCCTGGGTTTGGTGTTCCAGGCCGAGCTTGAGCCCAAACTGGCCGAGCAGTACTTCAAGAAGGCGCTGTCCAGCCGCCCGAAAGATGCCCGCACCCTCAACAATTACGGCGGTTTCCTGTACGAGCAGAAGCGGTATCAGGAAGCTTACGAAACCTTTGAGAAAGCAGCCGACGATCCCCTGTATCCTGAGCGCTCGCGGGTGTTCGAAAACCTTGGCCTGACGGCCCGGGCCATGGGTAACAAGCCGTTGGCGGTGCAATTGTTCGACAAGGCGTTGCGGCTCAAGGCCGATCAGCCCCAGGCTTTGCTGGAAATGGCTGAGTTGTCTTACGAAGACAGGCATTATGTGCCGGCGCGCGGTTACTACGACCGCTTCAGCCAGCTGAGCGAGCAGAACGCCCGCAGCCTGTTGCTGGGCACGCGCCTGGCACGGATTTTCCAGGACAAGAACAAGGCCGCCAGTTTCGGCCTGCAACTTAGAAGACTCTATCCCGGTACGCCGGAATATCAGCAATACCTGTCGGAGCAATGATGAAAGCGGCGCATCCCGAAGTTGTAGCAGCGACTCGCGTGAACCCTGGTGACACCTTGCGCCAGGCCCGCGAGAGCAAAGGCTGGTCGCTGGCCGACGTGGCCGTGAAACTCAACCTGACGGCCACTTCGTTGGGCAACCTGGAAGCCGGTGCTTTCGACAAGCTGCCGGGGCACACCTTCGCCCGCGGTTATATCCGTGCCTACGCCAAGTTGCTGGGCATGGACCAGGCGCCCCTGGTGCAGGCCTTCGACCAGGCCACCGGCAGCCACGCGCAGGGCAGTGAAGTGCACGCGCTGGGCCGCATCGAGGAGCCGGTGCGCCTGTCCCACAACATCTTGCGTGGCGTGAGCCTGCTGTTGCTGGTACTGGTGGTGGGTGGCGGCTTCTTCTGGTGGCAGGACCAGACCGCCCAGCGCGGCAAGGACCAGGCCGGCCTGGCCATGGAGCACGTCGAGGTCGAAAGCGCCGACGGCACCACCCAGATCCACCCGATCGACGAGCCTGAAGACCAGGCCGTGGCCGAGGGGCAGAAGCCTGAAGCTGAAACGGCCCCGGCTGAAGCCACTACCACCACCGAGGCGCCGGCCGTGCCTGCGACAGCCGGCGTTCAGCCCGCCGCGCCTACCGTGGCACCTGCGCCTGCGGTAACCGCCCCGGCCCCGGCTGCCCCGAACGCGCCGGCGCTGGTTCACCAGCCGGCGGCGCCGGTTGCTGCGCCTGTCGTGGCTGCCCCTGCGGCGCCGGCAGCCCAGGCCCCGGTAGCCGGTGCTGGCCAGCTGCAACTGAAATTCATCGCCGATTGCTGGACCCAGGTCACCGACGGCAACGGCAAGGTGCTGCTCAGCGCACTCAAGCGCAAGGGCGAGACCGTCGACCTGAACGGCAAGCCGCCGTTCGCCGTGCGCCTGGGCTATGCCCGTGGCGCGCAGGTCAGCTACAACGGCCAGCCGGTCGACGTTGCACCTTTCACCTCTGGCGAGACTGCTCGCATGAAAGTGGGACAATAAATCATGCACGGCGAATCCCCGATCAAACGTCGCGAATCCCGTAAAATCTGGGTTGGCAATGTGCCGGTGGGCGGCGATGCCCCCATCGCTGTACAGAGCATGACCAACACCGATACCAATGACGTCGCCGCCACCGTGGCGCAGATCCGCCGCCTGGAAGAGGCCGGCGCCGACATCGTCCGCGTCTCGGTGCCCGACATGGACGCCGCCGAGGCGTTCGGCAAGATCAAGTTGCAATCGCGCGTGCCGCTGGTGGCCGACATCCACTTCGACTACAAGATCGCCTTGCGCGTGGCCGAACTGGGCGTCGACTGCCTGCGCATCAACCCGGGCAACATCGGTCGCGAAGACCGTGTGCGCGCCGTGGTCGATGCCGCCCGCGACCGTGGCATCCCGATTCGCATCGGCGTGAACGCCGGTTCGCTGGAAAAGGACCTGCAGAAAAAATACGGCGAGCCTACCCCTGAGGCACTGGTGGAGTCGGCCCTGCGCCACGTTGAGCACCTGGAGCGCCTGAACTTCCAGGACTTCAAGGTCAGCGTGAAGGCCTCCGACGTGTTCATGGCCGTTGCTGCCTACCGCCTGCTGGCCACCCAGATCTCCCAGCCGCTGCACCTGGGCATCACCGAAGCCGGTGGTTTGCGCTCGGGCACGGTGAAATCCTCCGTGGGCCTAGGTATGCTGCTGGCCGATGGCATCGGCGACACCATCCGCATCTCCCTGGCGGCAGACCCGGTGGAGGAGATCAAGGTTGGCTACGACATCCTCAAGTCCCTGCGCCTGCGCTCGCGTGGCATCAACTTCATCGCCTGCCCGAGTTGCTCGCGGCAGAACTTCGATGTGGTGAAGACCATGAACGAGCTGGAAGGGCGCCTGGAAGACCTGCTGGTGCCGCTGGACGTGGCGGTGATCGGTTGCGTGGTGAACGGCCCTGGCGAAGCCAAGGAAGCCCACGTGGGCCTGACCGGTGGCACCCCGAACCTGATCTACATCGACGGCAAGCCGGCGCAGAAGCTGACCAACGACAACCTGGTGGAAGAGCTCGAGAAGCTGATTCGCCAGAAGGCGGCCGAAAAGGTCGAGGCCGACGCGGCGCTGATCGCCCGCGGCTGACAGAACACTAAGGATTTCTCGTGAGTAAGACGCTGCAAGCCATCCGTGGCATGAACGACATCCTGCCCGACCAGACGCCCCTGTGGCGCTACTTCGAAGGCACCGTGGCAGGCCTGCTGGACACCTACGGCTACCGGCAGATCCGCATGCCGATCGTCGAGTTCACCGACCTGTTCAAGCGCTCCATCGGCGAAGTCACCGACATCGTCGAAAAAGAGATGTACACCTTCGAGGACCGCAACGGCGACTCGCTCACCCTGCGCCCTGAAGGCACGGCTGCCTGCGTGCGCGCGGTGCTGGAGCACGGTATTACCGGTGGTGGCCAGGTGCAGAAGCTCTGGTACGTGGGCCCCATGTTCCGTCACGAGCGCCCGCAGAAAGGCCGCTACCGCCAGTTCCACCAGATCGGTTGCGAGGTGTTCAACCTCGACGGTCCCGACATCGATGCCGAGCTTATCGTGCTGACCTGGCGCCTGTGGGGTGCCCTGGGCATCCGCGACGCGGTGAAACTGGAACTCAACAGCCTGGGCACCTCCGAGGCCCGTGGCCGCTACCGCGAAGCACTGGTGGCGTTCCTGACCGAGCACCTGGACCAGATTGACGAAGACAGCCAGCGCCGGTTGAAGACCAACCCGCTGCGCGTGCTCGACACCAAGCACCCTGAGACCCAGGCCGTGCTGGTCAACGCACCCAAGCTGGCCGATTACCTGGACGAAGAGTCGCGCGTGCACTTCGAGGGCCTGAAGGCCCGCCTGGACGCCGCCGGCATTCCCTACGTGATCAACCCCAAGCTGGTGCGTGGCCTGGACTACTACAGCAAGACGGTATTCGAGTGGGTCACCGACAAGCTCGGCGCCCAGGGCACCGTGTGTGCTGGCGGCCGGTACGACGGCCTGGTCGAGCAGATGGGCGGCAAGCCTACCCCTGGTGTCGGTTTCGCCATGGGCATCGAGCGCCTGATCCTGCTGCTGGAAACCCTGGAGCAGGTACCTGAGTCCATCGCCCGTACCGTTGACGTTTACCTGTGCGCCTTTGGCGAGCAGGCCGAACTGGCCGGCCTGGCCCTGACCGAGCGCCTGCGCGATGCATTGCCGCAACTGCGCATCCAGGTCAATGCCGGTGCCGGCAGCTTCAAGAGCCAGTTCAAGAAGGCGGACAAGAGCGGTGCGCTCTACGCCTTGATCCTGGGGGACGACGAACTGGCGCAACAAGTGGTAGGTTTCAAACCCCTGCGTGGCCAGGGCGAACAACAAAACATTGCCTGGGATGCTCTGGGTGAGCATCTGGCGACTTGCGTCGTGCAGGGTTGAGGCAGGCTTCAGGCCGAATTTGCGAAATAGGAGTATTGGGGTGTCGAGTACCGAAGATGAACAACTCGCCGAGTTGAAGGACTTTTGGCAGCGTAACGGCAAGCCTCTGGTCACCGGCGTGCTGCTGGCCCTGGTGGTGGTGTTTGGCTGGCAAGCCTGGCACAAGTACCAGGCCAACCAGTCGCAAGGTGCGTCCAGCCTGTACCAGCAACTGCTGGAAACCGCGCTGAACCCTGCCGGCAAGCCTGACACCGCGCAGGTTGCGGACCTGGCCAACAAGCTCAAGACCGAGTACGGCAACAGCGAGTACGCGCAGTATGGCAGCCTGTTCGTGGCCAAGGTGGCCGTGGACGCCGGCAAGCTGGACGACGCCGCCAACGAGCTGAAAGCCGTGGTCGACAAGCCCAAGGACGCCATGCTGGGTGAAATCGCCCGTCAGCGCCTGGCTCAGGTCCTGGCTGCGCAGAACAAGGCTGAAGACGCCCTGAAGCTGCTGGACGGTGACGCCGACAAGGCGTTCCTGGCCAGCCGCGAAGAACTCAAGGGCGACCTGCTGGTGCAGCTGGGCCGTACTGACGACGCCTACGCGGCGTACCAGAAGGCCAAGGCAGCCCTGTCCGATGAGGCAGCAGTGGGTGGCTTGCAAATCAAACTCGACGACCTGGCGAAAAAAGATGCGTGACGTGATCCGTTGGAAACATGCAGCATTGCTGGCTCTGGCCATTCTGGCCGCGGGTTGCAGCAGCAACAGCAAAAAGGAATTGCCTCCTGCCGAGCTGACCAAGTTCAAGGAAGAAGTGGTCCTGCACAAGGAGTGGAGTCGTTCGATCGGTGACGGTCAGGGCGAAACCTACAACATGCTGGTTCCAGCGATCGAGAACGACAGCATCTACGCCGCTGACGTGACCGGCGTGGTCATGGACCTGAACCGTCTGAACGGTGACGTGATCTGGAAGAAAGACCTCGACACTTCGGTGTCGGGCGCGGTCGGTGTCGGTTACGGCCTGGTCATGCTGGGCACCATCAGTGGTGAAGTCATTGCCCTGGACGCCACCAACGGTGAAGTCAAATGGCGCGCCAAGGTGGGCAGCGAAGTATTGGCGCCGCCTGCCAGCAACGGTGACGTGGTAGTGGTGCAGACTCAGGACGACCGCCTGGTCGGCCTGGACGCCAACACTGGCACCCAGCGCTGGATCTACGACAGCACCCCTGCGGTACTGACCCTGCGTGGCACCAGTGCCCCGCTGGTCACCAACCACTTGGCAGTGGCTGGCCTGTCCACCGGCAAGGTCGTTGCCCTGGACATCAGCAACGGTGTGCCGGTGTGGGAACAACGCATTGCCGTGCCGCAGGGCCGCTCGGAACTTGAGCGTGTCGTCGATATCGACGGCGGCCTGCTGCTGTCCGGTGGTACCCTGTACGTCGCCAGCTACCAGGGCCGCATGGCGGGCCTGGATCTGGAAAGCGGCCGCGTGCTGTGGCAGCGTGACGCTTCCAGCTACGCCGGCGTGGCCCAAGGCTTCGGCAGCGTCTACGTGGCGCTGGCTTCCGGCACCGTGGAAGGCGTCGACGAGCGCACCACCACCGCGCTGTGGAGCAACGACAAACTGGCCCGCCGCCAGCTGTCGGCGCCCGAGGTGTTCTCAAGCTACGTGGCCGTGGGTGACTTCGAAGGCTACCTGCACCTGCTGAGCCAGGTCGATGGCCGCTTCGTCGGTCGTGAAAAAATTGACGGCGACGGCCTGCGAGCCCGTCCGCTGGTGGCCGGGAACATGATTTACGTGTTCGGCAACAGCGGCAAGCTCGAAGCCCTCACCATCAAGTAAGGCTTTGACTATGCTGGAGGTCAGCCATGGCCTCCAGCGGCCCCGCCCCCGGCAGGGTCAACGGCATGTTCGCATGCCGTCACGAACTCCGGCCGCTGCCTGCAGCGGCCTTTGTATTTTCTGAAATAACGCAGTGGAGAGCCTAATGGTTCCCGTAATCGCCCTGGTGGGCCGACCGAACGTCGGCAAGTCCACCATGTTCAACCGCCTGACCAAAAGCCGCGACGCCATCGTCGGCGACCTGTCTGGTCTTACCCGTGATCGCCAATACGGAGAGGCGCACTGGCAAGGGCGTTCCTACATCCTGATCGACACCGGCGGTATTTCCGGTGACGAGCACGGCATGGACGAGAAGATGGCCGAGCAGTCGCTGCTGGCCATCGAAGAAGCCGATGTCGTGCTGTTCCTGGTCGATGCCCGTGCCGGTTTCACCGCCGCCGACCAGATGATTGCCGAGCACCTGCGCAAGCGCAACAAGCGCTCTATCCTGGTGGCCAACAAGATCGACAACATCGATCCGGAAATGGCCCGCGCCGAATTCGCCCCATTGGGCATGGGCCACGCCATCGGCGTCGCCGGTGCGCAGGGCCGTGGCGTGAACACGCTGCTGGAAGCCGCCCTGAGCGAATTCCCGCGTGACGTGGAAGAGGAAGACCTGGCTGAAGGCGTCGCCGAAGGCGAAGAGCAAGTCCGTATTCCTGGCCCGAGCGAGAAGGATGGCATCAAGATCGCCATCATCGGCCGTCCGAACGTGGGCAAGTCGACCCTGGTCAACCGCATGCTCGGTGAAGAGCGGGTAATCGTCTACGATCAGCCCGGCACCACCCGTGACAGCATCTACATCCCGTTCGAGCGCAACGGCGAGAAGTACACCTTCATCGACACCGCCGGTGTGCGCAAGCGCGGCAAGATCCATGAAGAAGTCGAGAAGTTCTCGGTGGTCAAGACGCTGCAGGCCATCAAGGATGCCAACGTCGTGATCTTCGTCATGGACGCCCGTGAAGGCGTGGTGGACCATGACCTGAACCTGCTGGGCTTCGCGCTGGAATCGGGCCGTGCCATCGTCATCGCACTGAACAAGTGGGACGGCATGCAGCCGAGCGAGCGCGACTACGTGAAGACCGAGCTGGAACGCCGGTTGTTCTTCGTCGACTTCGCCGACATCCACTTCATCTCGGCGCTGCATGGCACCGGCGTGGGCAACCTGTACGGTTCGGTGCAGGCCTCGTTCAAGTCGGCGATCACTCGCTGGCCGACCAGCCGCCTGACCCAGATCCTCGAGGACGCGGTGCAGGAGCACCAGCCGCCGATGGTCAACAGCCGCCGCATCAAGCTGCGCTATGCCCACCTGGGTGGTGCCAACCCGCCGCTGATCGTGATCCACGGCAACCAGGTGGAAAAGGTGCCGAACAGCTACGTTCGTTACCTGGAAAACACCTACCGCCGCGTCCTGAAGCTGGTCGGCACGCCGATCCGCATCGAGTTCAAGGGCAGCGACAACCCGTATGAAGGCAACAAGAACACGCTGACCGACCGCCAGGTCAACAAGAAGCGTCGCTTGATGTCGCACCACAAGAAAGCCGACAAGAAGCGCCGCGACAAGCGCTGATCCCCGGTTTTCGCGATACCCCGTGGGAGCGGGCTCTGCCCGCGAAGAAAGCACCGCATAGTCTCTGGGCTCATACGGTGTAGCCTTCGCGGGCAGAGCCCGCTCCCACGGGTGGTTCTGTACTGGTTTTCCCGCTGTTCGTTGGGCTATCCTGCTGGGCTCCCCAGTTGTCAGGGATAGGCCCGATGATCACCAGCAAGCTGCCGAATGTCGGCACGACCATCTTCACCACCATGTCCCAGCTCGCCGCCGAGACGGGTGCGCTCAACCTGTCCCAAGGCTTCCCCGACTACGACGGCCCCCAAGGCCTGCGTGATGCCGTGGTGCGCCATATCAACGCTGGCCACAACCAGTACGCGCCCATGACCGGCTTGCCGGCCCTGCGCGAACAGGTAGCCGCCAAGGTGCTGCGCCAGTATGGCGCCACCGTCAGCGCCGACACCGAAGTCACCATCACCCCAGGCGCTACCGAGGCGATCTTCTGTGCGGTGCAGGCGGTGGTGCGTGCTGGTGACGAGGTAATCGTCTTCGACCCCTGCTACGACAGCTACGAGCCCTCGGTGGAACTGGCCGGCGGCCGCTGCGTGCATGTGCAGCTCGATGCCCGGGATTTTTCCATCGATTGGCAGCAGCTCAGCGATGCCCTGAGCCCGCGCACGCGGATGATCATCCTCAACAGCCCGCACAACCCCAGCGGCGCCTTGATCAGCGCCGCCGACCTTGCGCAGCTGGCGCAACTGATCGAAGGTCGCGATATCTACCTGATCAGTGATGAAGTGTATGAACACCTGGTCTACGATGGGGTCAGACATGCCAGCGTGCTGGCCAACGAAGCGCTCTATTCCAGGGCTTTCGTGGTCAGCTCGTTCGGCAAGACCTACCACGTCACCGGTTGGAAGACGGGTTATGTGATCGCCCCCCCGGCCTTGAGCGCAGAGCTGCGCAAGGTCCACCAGTACGTCAACTTCTGTGGGGTGACCCCGCTGCAGTGGGCGTTGGCGGACTACATGGCGGCCTGCCCCGAGCATGTTGAAGAACTGCCCGGGTTCTACCAGGCCAAGCGTGATCTGTTCTGCGACCTGCTGGCACCGTCGCGGTTCAGCTTCACCCGGGTGGCGGGCACGTATTTCCAGCTGGTGGATTACTCGCAGATCCGCCCCGACTTGAACGATGTCGACATGGCTCTGTGGATGACCCGCGAGCACGGCGTGGCGACCATTCCGGTGTCGGTGTTCTACCAGACACCCATCCCGGAACAGCGCCTGGTACGCCTGTGTTTCGCCAAACGCGAGGAGACGCTGCGGGAAGCGGCGAAGAAACTATGCGTGATTTGAGTACGCTGGCGAACCTGAACCTGGCCCTGGTGCAAACCACCCTGGCCTGGCATGACCGCACAGCCAATTTCGAGCACTTCGAGGCCCTGCTGGAGCAGGCCCGCGGTGCGGACCTGATCATTCTGCCGGAGATGTTCACCACCGGCTTTTCCATGGACTCGGCCGGTCTGTGCGAGCCGGAGAATGGCCCTGCCAGCAAGTGGCTGCGTGCGCAGGCCGTGCGCCTGAACGCGGTGGTCACCGGCAGCGTGATCATCCAGGCCGCCGACGGCAGCCATCGCAACCGCCTGCTGTGGGCGCGCCCCGATGGCGAACTGCTGCACTACGACAAGCGCCACCTGTTCCGCATGGCCGGCGAGCACAAGCACTACACCCCTGGCGAGCGTCAGGTGCAGTTCGAGCTGAACGGCTGGCGCATTCGCCCGCTGATCTGCTACGACCTGCGCTTCCCGGTGTGGAGCCGCGACGCCCAGGACACCGACCTGCTGTTGTACACCGCCAACTGGCCCGGCGCGCGTCGCCTGCACTGGAACCGGTTGCTGCCGGCGCGTGCCATCGAGAACCTGTGCTACGTGGCGGCAGTGAACCGCGTGGGCACCGACGGCAAGGGTTTCGCCTATACCGGCGACAGCCAGGTGCTGGATTTTCAGGGCGAGAGCCTGCTGAGCGCGGGGGAGGCCGATGGCGTGTTCCACGTAGCGCTCAGCGCCGCGGAACTGGCCGCCTACCGCACGCGCTTCCCGGCGCACCTGGATGCGGATACCTTCACGTTCTCATGATTTCACCCATGAAAAAACCGGCCACATGGGCCGGTTTTTTTAGGCAAGGAAGGCTTACGCCGCCTTTGCTTCCTGCTGGCTCAACGAGCGATTCAATGCGCTGAACAGTGCCTTGAAGCTGGCGGTGGTGATGTTCTCGTCCACGCCCACGCCGTGCACCGCACGGCCACCGGCCACGCGCAGCTCGATGTAGGCCGCGGCCTTGGCGTTGGTGCCGGCGCCGATGGCGTGTTCGTTGTAGTCCATGATCTCCACCGGTACCGGCATGGCCGAGGCCAGCGCTTCCAGGGCGCCATTGCCCTTGCCGCGCCAGTGCACGGTCTCGCCGTCACTGTGCACTTCGACGTCGACCTTGCTGTTGCCGTTCTCTTCCTGCAGGCGGTGGCTGACCAGCGCGTACGGGGCGTTGGCTTGCAGGTATTCCTTGTGCAGCAGCGCATAAATTTGCTGGGCAGTCATTTCCAGGCCCAGGCGGTCGGTTTCACCCTGCACCACCTGGCTGAACTCGATCTGCATGCGGCGCGGCAGGCTGATGCCGTATTCCTGTTCCAGCAGGTAGGTGATGCCACCCTTGCCCGATTGGCTGTTGACGCGGATGACCGCCTCGTAGCTGCGGCCAATGTCGGCCGGGTCGATTGGCAGGTAAGGCACTTCCCACAGGGTATCTTCTTTCTGCTGGGTGAAGCCCTTGCGGATGGCGTCCTGGTGCGAGCCGGAGAACGCGGTGTGAACCAGGTCGCCAACGTAGGGGTGGCGTGGGTGCACGGCGATCTGGTTGCACTCTTCGACCACTTTGCGCACGCCGTCGATGTCGGAGAAGTCCAGTTCAGGGTCGACGCCCTGGGTGTACAGGTTCAGTGCCAGGGTCACCAGGTCGACGTTGCCGGTGCGCTCGCCGTTGCCGAACAGGCAGCCTTCCACACGGTCGGCGCCGGCCATCAGGCCCAGTTCGGTGGCGGCCACGCCGGTGCCACGGTCGTTGTGGGTGTGCAGGCTGATGATCACGCTGTCACGGCGCGACACGTTACGGCCGAACCATTCGATCTGGTCGGCGTAGATGTTCGGGGTGCTGACCTCTACAGTGGCCGGCAGGTTGAGGATGATCTTGTGCTCGGGCGTCGGGTTCCACACCTCGATCACCGCGTCACAGACTTCCTTCGCGAACTCCAGCTCGGTGGCGCTGAAGGTTTCCGGCGAATACTGGAAGGTCCACTGGGTTTCCGGCTGCTGGGCGGCATATTTGACGAACAGCTTGGCCGCGTTCACCGCGATGTCCTTCACGCCCTGCTTGTCCTGGTTGAAGACGATCTTGCGGAAGGACGGCGAGGTGGCGTTGTACAGGTGGACAATGGCTTTCTTGGCGCCTTTCAGCGATTCGAAGGTACGCGCGATCAGGTCTTCGCGGGCCTGGGTCAGCACCTGGATGGTGGTGTCTTCCGGGATGTGATTGTCTTCGATCAGGGTGCGAACGAAGTCAAAGTCGGTTTGCGACGCCGAAGGGAACGACGCCTCGATCTCCTTCACGCCCACGCTGACCAGGGTCTTCCAGAAACGCAGCTTCTTCACCGCATCCATCGGCTCGATCAGCGACTGGTTGCCGTCGCGCAGGTCGGAGCTGCACCAGATAGGCGCGGTGGTGATGGTCTGGTTCGGCCAGGTGCGGTCAGGCAGGTTGACCTGGGCGAAGGCGCGGTATTTCGAAGACGGGTCTTTGAGCATGGTCATGATGGGCAATCCTTGTTGTGCGGCCTTGAAAAGGGCCTGCCGAATAATGCAAAGGTAGAAGGGCGAGGCGACGCGATTCAGCGTGGCAGTCGTGCACTGACCAAGCTTAGGCAGCGGTGTTGACGAAGGAGAATGAGGGTGTGAAGAGTTTTCATGCCTTCAACCCTAACCATTGCGGCAGGGGATGGCAAGCATCTGTAAAACTTTGAGATAAGTTATCTCTGTTGGCGTTTTTATGGTTTTTTGTGCTCGTTAATTAGGTTTTTTTGATAGGAAATTGTTCGAGTGATTCGGGGTGCGCAATCTCGTATATTGGCTCGGGTCAAGCAAAGCGGAGCAGAGTCATGACTGAAGCTGAGTGGAAACTGTGGAGTCGATATCGCCCATTGGCCGTTGAGCGCCTGTATGAACGGCTACGGCGCAAGATGATGGCGGCGGCCAAGGATGATTCGGCGCTGGCGCGGGAGCATTTTCAGGCCGTTCGAAACCTTTGCAATGAGGGGAACGAGGAGGTGGTGCGGGTGTTCGACAACTTTCCCCATTCGCGAGGACATGCCTCTATTGGTCTGCAGGCGGCTTATGTGAGGGGGCTGGTTACCGAGGAGGAGGTGGCATCATTCAGCGAAGAAACGCAGGCGAAGCTGAGGGACGCGTTGAAGTATTTCAACAAGGCGGGCTAACTCGTTCCTGTAGCAGCTGCCGAAGGCGGCGTCGCAGGCAACGCATGGCTTCTGACACACCGCGCCGCCTGGGACGCAGCCTTCGGCAGCTGCTACGGTGGGAGTAAAGGGGGGGCAGACTCGACAGCGCGCTACAGCTATCAGGGTTGGAACGCGCCGATGAAGATGGCGGGGTCCACGCGGGCATCGTTCAGGCTGACGTTCCAGTGCATGTGCGGCCCCGTCGCCCGGCCGGTCATACCCACGCGGCCGACCACGGCTCCGCGCGCCAGATCCTGGCCCACCTTCACGTCGATCTTCGACATGTGGCAGAACATGCTGATGAAGCCCTGCCCGTGGTCGACGAACACGGTATTGCCGTTGAAGAAGTAGTTGCCCACCAATATGACCTTGCCCGCCGCCGGGGTCTTGATTGGCGTACCCGCCGGCACCGCGAAATCCAGCCCGGCATGGGGGTTGCGCTCTTCGCCATTGAAGAATCGACGCACGCCGAAGCGGCTCGACAGCGGGCCGTTCACCGGCTTGTCCAACAGCAGGTTGCTGGGTGTGCCGGGGCTGAAGCTGCGGTAGGCCTTGAGCTGCTCGGCCAGCTCCACTTCAAAGCGCTTCAGGTCAGCCGGGTTGGGGTTGACCTGGCGGTTGTTCTTCAGCGTGATGTGCTGCTCGGGGTAGTGCTTGCTGCCCACCACGAAGCCCAGGCTGCGCTGGTCGGCGGTGGTGATGCGCGCCGGCCCGGGCTTTTGGGTCAGCGGCAGGCCGACGATGGCGCGCCAGTTCTGCTGCTCGCGCACCACCAGCACCGGCTTGCCGTCGAAGAAGGCCTTGGGGGCCTGCGCGGCGCTGCCCAGGTCGACCACGGCCACGCCGCCGGGTACCGGCTTGTTCAGCAGGCGGGTCAGGTAGCTGTCGGCCTGGGCGGTGAAGGTCAGGCACAGCAATAACAGGGCGGTCAGCAGGCGCGGCATGGTTCAGTCCAGAAGCGAGAGGGTGACCGGAGTCAGGTGGTTGTCTTCGACCCGCACCTGCAGCTCGCCTTCGCCCAGCTTGGCCGTCAGGCGCTGGCCGGTGCGGGTTTGCTCGGCGCGGCGTACGGCCTGGCCGCGTTCATCCAGCAGGATGCTGTAGCCACGGCTGAGGGTGGCCAGCGGGCTGACGATGTGCAGGGTCTGCATCTGATTGTTCAGCTGCACGCGGCGGGCCTTGAGGCCTTCGCGCATGGCCCGCGGCAGGCGTTCGGCGAGGCTGTCGATGCGCTGGCGCAGCATGGCCAGGGTGCGCCCCGGGTGTTGCCCGGCCAGGCGCGTTTCCAGTTGCGCCAGGCGGTGCTTGCGCAGGTTCAGGCGCTGCTCGAAGGCGCGGCGCATGCGCATGTCCAGGTCGTCCAGGCGCTGGGCCTGCTGGCGCAGCCGTTCACCGGGGTGGCGCAGGCGCTTGGTCAGGCCTTCCAGGCGCAGGCGGTCGTGGGCCAGGCGGTTCTGGATGCGCATCAGCAGGCGCCGTTGCAGGCTTTCCACGCGGCGTTGCAGGTCGCTGCTGTCGGGCGCCAGCAGTTCGGCAGCGGCGGACGGCGTGGGTGCGCGCACATCGGCGACGAAGTCACTGATGGACACGTCGGTCTCGTGGCCCACGGCGCTGACGATAGGCGTGACGCAGGCTGCAATGGCGCGGGCCACCGCTTCCTCGTTGAAGCACCACAGGTCTTCAAGGGAGCCGCCACCACGGGCGAGGATAATGGCATCGAAGCCAGCGGCGTCGGCCAGGCGAATGCCGCGGACAATCTGGTTGATGGCCTCGCGGCCCTGCACGGCGGTGGGTATCAGGGTCAGTTCGACCTGCGGCGCGCGGCGGCGGAACACGCTGATGATGTCGCGGATCACCGCACCGGTGGGCGAGCTGACAATGCCGATGCGTTGCGGGTGGGCGGGCAGGGGCACCTTGCGTTCGCTGCTGAACAGGCCTTCGCCGCTGAGTTTCTCTTTCAGTGCGTCGAACGCCAGGCGCAGGGCGCCGTCGCCGGCCGGCTCCACGGTGTCGAGGATCAGTTGGTAGTCGCCACGGCCTTCGAACAGCGAGACCTTGCCGCGCACCTTCACCGCCAGCCCGTCCTTCAGCGCCTGGCGCACGCGCTGGGCGTTCTGGCGGAACAGCGCGCAGCGCACCTGGGCGCCGCTGTCCTTCAAGGTGAAGTACACGTGGCCGGACGCCGGGCGGGCGAGGTTGGAGATTTCGCCTTCCACCCAGATGCTGCTGAACACGTCTTCAAGCAGCACGCGTGCGCGGCCGTTGAGCTGGCTGACAGTGAGGACCTCGCGGTCCAGGCCGAGTACGGCAAAGGGGTCTTTGTTCATGGCGGGCATCATAAGGCCAATACGCCGCCGGAGCCATGCCCCGTAGCAGCTGCCGAAGGCTGCGTCCCGCCTTGATGCAGTGTCACGGCGCCTGTTACGCGGCCTGGGGGCCGCTGCTACGATGATGTACCACCAAGGAGGAGGGATAACCGATGGAGTTGCTGAGTGCCTTGCCGTTCACCGGGGCGGATTGGGCTTGCATGCTTTTGGGGGTGGCGGTTGCCTACGTGGTGTTCGGTATCGCCGGCTTCGGCACGGCGCTGGTGGCCGGGCCGGTGTTGATCTGTTTCATGCCGTTGGCGCGGATCATCCCGTTGCTGGTGCTGCTGGATTTCATCGCCGCGTTTGGCAACCTGCTGCCGTCACGCAAGGCCGTGGCTGGGGTGGAGCTGAAACGGCTGCTGCCGTGCATGGCAGTCGGCTGCACGGTTGGCGTGGTGTTCTTGCTCAACCTGCAGTCGCGCCTGCTGCTGTTATTGATGGGGCTGTTCATCAGCGCTTACGCCCTGTACGGGCTGCTGGTCAAGGTGCGCCCCGCCAGCCTGCGGGCCATCTGGGCGCTGCCCATGGGCGTGACGGGTGGCCTGTTCGGGGCGTTGTTCGGCAGTGGCGGCTTTCTATATGCCATTTATCTGAATGCCCGGCTGGACAAGGAGCCGGCCCGCGCCACCCAAAGCGCATTGATCAGCTGCAGCACCGTGGTGCGCCTGGGGCTGTTCGTGATCGCCGGGGTGTACACCGACGGCGGCTTGCTGGTGCTGGCCGCCGCCTTGCTGCCGGCCATGGCGCTGGGGCTGTGGCTGGGGCGCCGGTTGACCATGGGGCTGTCGCGCGAGGCCTTCGTGCGCCTGGTGAACTGGCTGGTGCTGGCCAGCGGTATCGCGCTGATCGGTCGCTACCTGGGTGCTTGACCTGCGGGCTCACGGGATTATGCTGCGCCCATTTACACGCCCACGCAGGTCCGTCGCCATGAGTTCGCAAAGCATTATCGTCCCGTTGATCTCCAGTTTTCCCGGGCGCGAAGGCAAGGCCCGGCGGGTGCTGCGCTGGCTGTGGCAGAAAAACATCATCGAGGAACAGCTCACCACCTGCGGCCGCACCGGCAACGGCATGGGCTACGCCATCGGCCCTGGCGCGCGCAATGTGGTCGAGCACCCCGAGCTGCTGCCCTATGGCCAGCCCGTGAACGGCCTTGAGCTGGTGACCAAGCGCTGCATCTTCACCCCCACCACGGGTTTCAAGGAAGAAGCCGGCTGCCCCGAGTGCCGCCAGGAAATCGGCGAGGCGCTGTTTGACAGCCTGGAAGACTGGATGCCCGGCCACACCGATAACTTCATGTGCCCCGAATGCCGCCACGAAGATGACATCAACGGCTTCCTGTTCCTGCAGCCCTGCGCGTTTTCCAACCTGGGCTTCATCTTCAACGGCTGGGCCGACGCGCGGTTCAAGCGTGAATTTCTCTTCGAGTTTGGCGAGCGCCTGGAGCGCAAGGTTCGCGAGGTGCGCGTCGACATTTAGGCTGCGACGAAATCGCTGGAGGTTTACGTTGAGCATCGGCGGGGGGATAGGTATAATGGCGCGCTTCCAATTTTCCCGCTCGGGAGCCCCCGCGATGCTGCGTATCAGCCAAGAAGCACTGACCTTCGACGACATTCTCCTCGTACCCGGTTATTCCGAAGTACTGCCTAATGAAGTCAGCCTGAAGACCCGTTTGACCCGTGGCATCGAGCTGAATATTCCCCTGGTCTCCGCCGCCATGGACACCGTTACCGAAGCCCGTCTGGCCATTGCCATGGCCCAGGAAGGCGGTATCGGTATCATCCACAAGAACATGACCATCGAGCAGCAAGCTGCCGAAGTGCGCAAGGTCAAGAAGTTCGAGGCCGGCGTGGTCAAGGACCCGATCACCATCGAGGCTGACGCCACCGTACGTGACCTGTTCGAACTGACCCGCCAGCACAACATCTCCGGCGTGCCGGTGCTGCACGATGGCGACCTGGTCGGCATCGTCACCTCCCGTGACGTGCGTTTCGAAACCCGCCTGGAAGCCACCGTTCGCGAAGTGATGACGCCTAAAGAGCGTTTGGTCACCGTGCGCGAAGGCGCCGACAAGAACGAAGTGCGCGAGCTGCTGCACAAGCACCGCCTGGAAAAAGTCCTGATCGTGGACGACAAGTTCCAGCTCAAGGGCATGATGACCGTCAAGGACATCGAAAAGGCCAAGGCCTACCCGCTGGCCAGCAAGGACGACCAGGCTCGCCTGCGCGTCGGCGCGGCCGTAGGCACTGGCAAGGACACCGGCGAGCGCGTTGCCGCCCTGGTAGCCGCCGGCGTTGACGTGGTGGTGGTCGACACCGCCCACGGTCACTCCAAGGGTGTGATCGACCGCGTTCGCTGGGTCAAGGACAACTACCCGCACGTTCAGGTCATCGGTGGCAACATCGCGACCGGCGCTGCGGCCAAGGCCCTGGTTGAAGCCGGCGCAGACGCCGTCAAGGTCGGTATCGGCCCTGGCTCCATCTGCACCACCCGTATCGTCGCCGGTGTAGGCGTGCCGCAAATCAGCGCCATCGCCAACGTCGCCGCCGCCCTGGAAGGTTCGGGCGTGCCGCTGATCGCCGACGGTGGCATCCGCTTCTCCGGTGACCTGTCCAAGGCCATCGTCGCCGGTGCTTCCTGCGTGATGATGGGTTCGATGTTCGCCGGTACCGAAGAGGCCCCGGGCGAGATCGAGCTGTTCCAGGGCCGTTCGTACAAGGCTTACCGCGGTATGGGTTCGCTGGGCGCCATGTCCCAGGCCCAGGGTTCGAGCGACCGCTACTTCCAGGATTCGGCCGCTGGCGCCGAGAAACTGGTACCGGAAGGCATCGAAGGCCGCGTGCCGTACAAAGGCACCCTGACCGCCATCATCCACCAGCTGATGGGTGGCCTGCGTTCTTCCATGGGTTACACCGGCAGCGCCAACATCGAGGAAATGCGCACCAAGCCTGAATTCGTGCGTATCACCGGTGCCGGCATGGCCGAATCCCACGTCCACGACGTGCAGATCACCAAGGAAGCGCCGAACTATCGCGTAGGTTGATCTCAAGCGCCCGTGGCCACCGCCCCGGGCGCTTGCTGAATTTTTAGGCGGGGCTGTTCATTGCAGCCCCGTGTTGTTTCCGATTACCACTGACGAGAACTAGTCATGGCCCTCGACATTCACGCCCACCGAATCCTGATTCTGGACTTCGGTTCCCAGTACACCCAGCTGATCGCCCGTCGCGTGCGCGAAATCGGCGTGTACTGCGAGCTGCACCCCTTCGACATGGACGACGAAGCGATTCGCGAATTCGCCCCGCGCGGCATCATCCTGGCCGGCGGCCCGGAATCCGTGCACGAAGCCAACAGCCCGCGCGCACCGCAAGCGGTGTGGGACCTGGGCGTGCCGGTATTCGGCATCTGCTACGGCATGCAAACCATGGCCGAGCAACTGGGCGGCAAGGTTGAAGGTTCCGAGCTGCGTGAATTCGGCTACGCCCGCGTGGACGTGGTCGGCAAGAGCCGCATCCTCGACGGCATCGAAGACCACGTCGACGCCGACGGCGTGTTCGGCCTGGACGTGTGGATGAGCCACGGTGACAAGGTCACCAAGATCCCGGAAGGCTTCCACGTACTGGCCAGCACCCCAAGCTGCCCGATCGCCGGCATGGTCGACGACGCCCGTGGCTACTACGGCGTGCAGTTCCACCCGGAAGTGACCCACACCAAGCAGGGCGGTCGCATCCTGTCGCGCTTCATCCTCGACATCTGCGAATGTGAAGCCCTGTGGACGCCTTCGAAGATCGCCGAAGACGCCATCGCCAACATCCGTGCCCAGGTCGGTACCGACAACGTCCTGCTGGGCCTGTCCGGCGGCGTCGACTCCTCGGTGGTTGCAGCCCTGCTGCACAAGGCCATCGGCGACCAGCTGACCTGCGTGTTCGTCGACAACGGCCTGCTGCGCCTGCACGAAGGCGAGCAGGTGATGGCCATGTTCGCCGAGAACATGGGCGTCAAGGTGATCCGCGCCAACGCCGAAGACCAGTTCCTGAACAACCTGGCCGGCGAAGCCGACCCGGAGAAGAAGCGCAAGATCATCGGCCGCACCTTCATCGACGTGTTCGATGCCGAATCCTGCAAGCTGGACAACATCAAGTACCTGGCCCAGGGCACCATCTACCCCGACGTGATCGAGTCGGCTGGCGCCAAGAGCGGCAAGGCCCACGTGATCAAGTCGCACCACAACGTGGGTGGCCTGCCGGAGGAGATGAACCTCAAGCTGGTCGAGCCGCTGCGTGAGCTGTTCAAGGACGAAGTCCGCCGTCTGGGCCTGGAACTGGGCCTGCCGTACGACATGGTCTACCGTCACCCGTTCCCGGGCCCGGGCCTGGGCGTGCGCATCCTGGGTGAAGTGAAGAAGGAATACGCCGACCTGCTGCGTCGCGCCGACCACATCTTCATCGAAGAACTGCGCAAGGCCGACTGGTACCACAAGGTCAGCCAGGCCTTCGTGGTGTTCCAGCCGGTGAAATCGGTAGGCGTGGTAGGCGACGGCCGTCGTTACGCCTGGGTCGTGGCGCTGCGCGCCGTGGAAACCATCGACTTCATGACTGCACGTTGGGCACACCTGCCTTACGAGCTGCTGGAAACCGTCAGCGGCCGCATCATCAACGAAATCGAAGGCATTTCGCGCGTGACTTACGACGTGTCGAGCAAGCCGCCTGCGACGATCGAGTGGGAATGATGCGGTTGGCCTGAGGGCCGATGGCAGCAATGAGAACCGCCCGGGGCTTTGGCCTCGGGCGGTTTTTTTATGGGATGCTGGAAACAGGCTCTTTTGCTGTTTTAGAGATCGAGCGCCGCCCGCGCGGCGCGACGCAGCCTTCGGCAGCTGCTACGGCTGTTGCACCGATAGTCACCCGACGTACTTCAACCCAATCATCGTCAACGCCGTGATCAGCTCGCGCGTGTTGTCGAAGCGTCGCTTATGCACCGTGGCCCAGCGCGGCCGCTCTATATAAATCATCTGCCCGTCCTTCTTCAATTCAGTGAACACCAGCGAGCCATCGGCGCTGCGGTGAATCAGCTCCTTGAACACTTGCACGGTGTCGATGGTGAACATACCGGGTGCCGACAGCTCATGCTCCAGGTCGCGGGCCTGGCGCAGGGTGCCCATGGGGTAGTAGAGGTCGCCCTTTACCAGCCCGCCGGGGCCGTCGAAGCCGGAACCTGCGGGGTGCACGCCGGTGTCCGCGCGCACGCCGCGGGCCGCGTTGCTTGGGACATCGGCTACACGCAGGCCGATGGCGCCTTCCAGTTCGGCCATGCCAGGCACGCCCTTGAAGGTGTTGGCGTGGGTATTGCCCATCAGTGCCACCCACTTGCTGGCACCACGGGTTTCACGGTCGGCGGCGATGACGGTGTGGGCGAAGTAGTTCATGGTCTTCTGGCGCAGCGTGTCGGTGGTGTCCAGCAGGCCTGCTTGGCGGTAGCTGGCCATGCAATCGATGGCCTGTATGCGGATATGGTTGCGGTGCGCGGCCTTCACCAGTTCCAGGAAGGTGTAGCGGCCGGATGGGTCGGTATGGAAGCCGCCGTCCATTTTACGCAGGTAGGCCTGCAGTTCGTCCGGCAGGTTGCCGGTGCGGGCATAGGCGTCAAGGTGCACCTGGTGAAAGTCCGTCAGCAAATGCTCCATGAACAACGTACGCACCTTCTCCCTGGCCAGCAGCGGCATGTTGTCGATGAGGAATTTCTTGCTGGCGACGCTGCTGTGGGATTCGCCAATCACCAGGCCGTCGGTCTTGGCGTAGATGCCCTTGATGATCGTTGGCTGCGCAGCCACGGGGTCGAGTTCGGGGATCGCCGGGCGAGCAGGTGGGGTGAAGTCCTGGAAGAATGCCTGGGTGTCGGTGCCGAGCTGGTCGCGCAGGGCGCGAAATTCGCTGTAGGCCTGCATCGAGCCCGGGGTATGGATGTCGGCGTGGGCGCCGCTGATCAGCAGGTCGGCCGAGCCATTGGCGCCGTCTTGCAATAGCGGGCGCAGCGTCTCTGGCACGTCGTAGCGAAACCTGGGGGTCAGGGCCACGCTTGGCCGGGAAATCGGGTTACCCCAAGGCAGTTTGCCGAAAATTTTGCCGCCGGCCTTGAGTTTCAGGCGCTCCAATGGTTCCCACGCGCCTTCGGCATTCAGTTGCACGGGCACGCTCTGGTAGAAGGAATAGGGGTTGGCGGGGTCGATGATGGTCCAGCGGTTGATGTCGCTGGCATAGCGCACCTGATAGGTCATGTCACCCATTTCGATGTAGTCCTGGCCATGGCTGTCCTCGTAGACACCCTGCCTGCGGCCATTGGTGCCCAGGGATTTGCCCTCGATCAGTTCATTGGTTTCCAGTGGTGCCAGCAGTTCGGCAATTTCCACGGCGCTGTACTGGGCGGGAAGCTGCGGGGCGATATCGGGCATGGCGATGTGCGTGGCCGGCGGTTGGAACTCGCTGGCGACAGCTTCTTCCGCAGGTACCCACAGGTAAGTCGCATTGAACAGCACTTCGACGGCGCTGGTGATGGCGGCGATGACGGCCTGCTTGCGCTCGGCGGTGTCGTGGCCATTGACGGCCTCATCGATGTGCAGCCCCATCTCGGCAATGCCAGCGCCCACTACCGCCAGGGCGATGGGCCAGTGCAGGGCGGCCAGCCCCCCGAACGCCTGGCCGAACGCTTTCAGATAGCCGACCCACATTTGCTCGCGCAGCTGGCCATTGGTGTGCAGCAGCATCTGCATGTCGTCGTACATGCGTTGGCGGCTGGTGTCGGCGAGGAAGGTGAACGGGTCCTCCGACAAGCTTATTTTCAGGCGGTTGATGGGCTTTGCGTGGTTCTTGCCCCAGGCCTGGAACAGCAGGTCGAGGCTGTGGTGCAGGGCATCGTCGCCGTCATTGGCGGCCAGCGGCCAGTGGCTCATGAAATGCGCGCGGTTCTGCGCCATGTTGGTTTCCGACAGCACCCACCAGTACAGGTCCTGGTCGGTTTCGAAGGCATGGAACGTGTTCACCGTGCCGGGCATGTACAGGTATTGCCAGCCGTCCTGGTCGACGATGCGCAGGATGTCGGTGGCGATATGGCCGGCGATGTCGAAGGCGTAGACCTTCAGGGTGGTGCTGGGGGATATCTCGGTGCGCAGTGCCTGCAGGGTGATCGGCCAGGTGACTTCGCCGGCCACGGCTTTCACCAGTATCTGGAATTGGGCATCGGACAGCCGCCGCGCCTCGCGATCTTCCAGCGCTTTGGCGAGGAAGTTAGCCTTGGCCATGACCCGGAAGTCGCCAGCGTGCTGGGCCCAGAACTGGTCGAGGTCTTTACGGTAGTGGCCGGCGAAGTCCAGGCCCCAGAAGTCATTGAGCACATCCTGGGGTTCGAGGCGAATCTCGGTTTTCTCGTCGTAGAAGCGCTCGTTGGGCCCCTTGCTGTAGAACCCGCCCCACATGTGCAGCAGGTCAGCGTTGTCCTGGTCCCCTGGGTTGAAGCGGTGCATGACCAACTGGGGCAGGGTGAAGGATTCCACTGGCTTGCCGTAGTGTTCCCAGCCTGAATAGGTGCGCGGGCTGGTGTTGCCGTTTTTCCAGCGGTGCCACCAGATATGGTCCGGTTCGCCGTAGGCCCCGGTATGTCGGTGCAGGATCAGGTTGGCGGTGTCGCGGGCTTTCTGGCGCATGTCGGGCAGGGTGTCGGCGATGCGCTTGGCGATGGCTAGCAGGGCCTGGCGATCGGCGGCGCCTGGCTGTTGGGCGTTGGTCATGGTGGGCCTTCCTTGGGGTGAGAAAGGTAGGACTATGGGCCGGGCCCTGCATCAGAGGGTGGTAGCCATGCACCCATTGGCAGAAGGATTTTTTCGCAAGATGTTTCGATGGCCTTCGCGCGCCGCGTCGGGGTGTATCGTGCCCGCTTTCGCCGTATTCGAAGGGGGCACTTCCATGTCTTTCACCCGTCGCCAGATGCTCGCTGGCGTCGCCGGCCTGGCGGTGGTTGGTATCGGTGCCGGTGGCGCCGCGCGTTACTGGCTGGGCCGCCGGGCTGACCAGGCCAGCCATGACTACGAACTGATTGCCGCGCCGCTGGACCTTGAGCTGGTGCCTGGCCACCTCACCCCTGCCTGGGCGTTTGGCGGCAGCGCGCCCGGCACCGAGCTGCGGGCGCGCCAGGGCGAATGGCTGCGGGTGCGCTTCATCAATCGCCTGCCGGTGCCCACCACCATTCACTGGCACGGCATTCGCCTGCCGCTGGAGATGGACGGCGTGCCCTACGTGTCGCAGCTGCCGGTGCTTCCGGGCGAGTATTTCGACTATCGCTTCCGCGTGCCCGACGCCGGCACCTTCTGGTACCACCCGCATGTGGCCAGCACTGAACAGCTGGGGCGCGGCCTGGTGGGGCCGCTGATTGTCGAGGAGCGCGAGCCCACCGGCTTCGCGCATGAAGCTACCTTGAGCCTGAAAAGCTGGCACGTCGATGGGCAGGGCGCCTTCGTGCCTTTCAGCGTTGCCCGGGAGGCGGCGCGGGTCGGCACCCTGGGGCGGCTGTCGAGTATCAATGGCATGCCGCAGGCGACTATCGACCTGCCTGCCGGGCAGATCGTGCGCCTGCGCCTGTTGAACGTCGACAACACCGCCACCTACCGGCTGAATTTTCGCGGCAACGCCGAGCTGCGCCTGTACGCCCTGGACGGCAACCCCATCGAGCCCCGCGCTTTCGGCGACGATTACTGGCTGGGGCCGGGCATGCGCGCCTGCGTGGCGGTGCGCATGCCGCCGGCCGGTGAAGAGGTTGCCCTGCGCGACGGCCCGGTGCGGCTGGGCACGCTGCGTTCAGTGGCGTCGGCACTGCCGCCGGGGGCCTGGCCGCCACCGCTGCCGGCCAACCCGGTGGCGGAACCTGACCTGGCCCGGGCCGAAAAGCTGGTGTTCAACGTGGAATGGGTAGGCTCGGCGGCCGCGCAAGGGGATAATGGCCGCCCGCCCAGCTTCTGGCAGTTCAACGGCCAGGCCTGGGACATTACCGACAAGACCTGCGCCGACCGGCCCATTGCCCGGCTGACCCGGGGCAACAGCTATATTTTCGAACTGAAGAACATGACCCAGTACCAGCACCCCATCCATTTGCACGGCATGACCTTCAAGGTGATTGCGTCCAATCGTCGCACGATCGTGCCGTATTTCACCGATACTTACCTGCTGGGCAAGAATGAGCGGGCCCAGGTGGCACTGGTGGCGGATAACCCGGGCACCTGGATGTTCCATTGCCATGTGGTGGACCACATGGAAACCGGCCTGATGGCCGCGATCGAGGTGGCGTGAGATGCGTCAGCCGATGATTGTCGACCGCAGCCGCGACCAGCACTTCATGCGCGAGGCCCTGGCGCTGGCCGCCCAAGGCGCGGCCATGGGCGAGGTGCCGGTAGGCGCCGTGCTGGTGCACAACGGTGAGATCGTGGGGCGTGGGTTCAATTGCCCCATCAGCGGCAGCGACCCCAGCGCCCACGCCGAGATGGTCGCCATCCGCAACGCCGCCCAGGCAGTGAGCAACTACCGCCTGCCCGGCAGCACGCTGTACGTCACCCTTGAGCCGTGCAGCATGTGCGCGGGCCTGATCGTGCACTCGCGGGTCAGCCGGGTGGTGTATGGCGCGCTGGAGCCCAAGGCCGGCGTGGCGCAAAGCCAGGGCCAGTTCTTTACCCAAGGCTTCCTCAACCACCGGGTGATGATTGAGGGTGGAGTGCTGGCGGAGGAGTGCGGGGCCATTTTGAGCGAATTCTTCAAGGCCCGCCGCGCGAAACCCTGACTCCAATGCACCCGTAGCAGCGGCCGCCAGGCCGCGTCCCGCGATTGGCCTGCATAACCGCGGTGTGGGGGACGCGGCCTGCGGCCGCTGCTACGGGTCAGAGTGAGGGGTTGTCCTGCGCCGGCTTGGCCTTGTTGACCCCCGGCGTGTGCAGGTTGCTGTCCGCCACCTGGCCGCCTTCCAGCTGCGGCTGGGTCACCCAGGTGAGGATGTCGTAGTAACGGCGGATGTTGGCCACGAAGTGCACCGGTTCACCGCCGCGGGCATAGCCGTAGCGGGTCTTGCGGTACCACTGCTTCTGCGACAGGCGCGGCAGCATTTTCTTCACGTCCAGCCACTTGTTCGGGTCCAGGCCTTCGTTCCGGGCCAACTGCCGGGCGTCGTCGAGATGGCCGCTGCCCACGTTGTAGGCAGCCAGGGCGAACCAGGTGCGGTCCGGTTCGACAATCTTGTCGTCAAGCTGGTCGCGCACCAGGGCGAAGTACTTGGCGCCACCCTCGATGCTCTGCTTGGGGTCAAGGCGGTTGGCCACGCCCATGGCCTGGGCCGTGTTCTGGGTCAGCATCATCAGCCCGCGCACGCCGGTCTTGGACGTCACGTCGGCCTGCCACATGGACTCCTGGTAGCCGATGGCGGCCAGCAGGCGCCAGTCCACCTGTTCGTTCTTGGCAGAGGCGTGGAAGTTCTTCTCGAAATGCGGCAGGCGCTGCTGCAGGTGCTGGGCGAAGGTGTAGGCACCTACATAGCCCAGTACATCCACATGGCCGTAGTAACGGTCTTTCAGGCGCTGCAGGGTGCCGTTCTTCTGCACCTTGTCGAGGTAGCTGTTGATCTCGTTGAGCAGGCTGTTGTCTTCGCCGGCGGCCACCGCCCAGCGCTGCTGCTGGGCGTCGCCGAGGTCGAAGGCGACGCGTACGTTGGGAAAGTAGACCTGGTTCATCGCCAGCTCGTTGGAGTCCACCAGTGTCAGATCGATCTGACCTTCGTCCACCATGCGCAGTAGGTCAACGACCTCCACCGCGTCAGACTCTTCGTATTGTATGCCGGGATAACGCTTTTTAAGTTCGGCCAGTTGCGCGGCGTGGCTGCTGCCCTTGAGCACCATGATCTTCTTGCCCACCAGGTCGCTGGCGTCGGTGGGGCGTGATTGGCCGTTGCGGTAGATGACCTGCGGGGTCACTTCCAGGTAGGGGTGGGAGAAACGCACCTGGGTCTTGCGCTGGTCGTCGCTGACCAGGCCGGCAGCCGCCAGCACCGGGCCGTTGGGCTTGCCCACCTGGCTGAACAGATCGTCGAGGTTGTCGGCGGTCTCGATCTTCAACTCCACGCCCAGGTCATCGGCGAAACGCTTGACCAGTTCGTACTCGAAACCGGTTTCGCCGTTGCGATCCTGGAAGTAGGTGGCGGGGCTGTTGCGGGTTATCACGCGCAATACGCCATCCTCCTTGACTCGCTCGAGCGTGCTGGGTTTGTCGACGCAGCCGTTGAGCAGTAGGAGTAGACCGGTTGCGATCAGCCATTTGGCGAAGCGCGGGCGTGAGGCAGTCGTTGAATGCATCCTTGCAGTATACGCAAAGCGCGAGGGGCGCCATATCTCGACAGCATCACGCCGTTCTGCTAGGGATTGCGCGGGAAATTTATTTGACTCGGAAGACAGGATATGCGCTCCGATGCCCGGCTGGCGCCACGATTACCGTTTTGGGTGCCTGCGGCGGCGGTTTACGCTAGAATGCACGGCCTCTAAGCACACCCCTTTCTGAGGCTGTCCCGAAGATGTTGATCCTGCGCGGCGCTCCTGCCCTTTCTGCCTTTCGCCACGGTAAATTACTCGAGCAACTGAGCCAGAAGGTCCCCGCTGTAAGTGGCTTGTACGCTGAATTTGCCCACTTCGCCGAAGTAGCTGGCGAACTGACCGCCGATGAGCAGCAAGTCCTTGCTCGTCTTCTCAAGTACGGCCCGAGCGTGCCGGTCCAGGAGCCTGCGGGCCGCCTGTTCCTGGTCATGCCGCGCTTCGGCACCATTTCGCCATGGTCGAGCAAGGCCAGCGATATCGCCCATAACTGTGGCCTGGGCAACGTCCAGCGCCTGGAACGCGGCATTGCCTTCTATGTCACTGGCGAGTTCAGCGAAGCCGAGGCACACATTGTTGCCGGCCTGCTGCACGACCGCATGACCCAGGTGGTGTTGAGCAAGCTGGAAGAGGCCGCCGGGCTGTTCAGCCATGCCGAGCCCAAACCGCTGACCGCCATCGACGTGCTGGGCGGCGGCCGTGCCGCGCTGGAAAAAGCCAACGTCGAGCTGGGCCTGGCCCTGGCCGAAGACGAGATCGACTACCTGGTGACCAGCTTCGAAGGCCTGGGGCGCAACCCCCACGACATCGAGCTGATGATGTTCGCCCAGGCGAACTCCGAGCACTGCCGCCACAAGATCTTCAACGCCAGTTGGGATATTGACGGCCAGAGCCAGGAAAAAAGCCTGTTCGGCATGATCAAGAACACCTACCAGATGCACAGCGAAGGCGTGTTGTCCGCTTACAAGGACAACGCCTCGGTGATCGTCGGCAGCGTGGCCGGGCGTTTCTTCCCGAACCCTGAAACCCGCCAGTACGGCGCGGTGCAGGAGCCGGTGCACATCCTGATGAAGGTGGAAACCCACAACCACCCGACTGCCATCGCGCCGTTCCCGGGTGCTTCCACCGGTTCCGGCGGCGAGATCCGCGACGAAGGTGCCACCGGTCGCGGCGCCAAGCCCAAGGCTGGCCTGACCGGCTTCACCGTATCGAACCTGAACATCCCCGGCTTCGAACAGCCATGGGAAAAGGCCTACGGCAAGCCCGAGCGCATCGTCACCCCGCTGGACATCATGATCGACGGCCCGCTGGGCGGCGCTGCGTTCAACAACGAATTCGGTCGTCCGGCCCTGACCGGCTACTTCCGTACCTTCGAGCAGGCCATCGACACCCCGCACGGTGAAGAAGTGCGCGGTTACCACAAGCCGATCATGTTGGCGGGCGGCATGGGCAACATCCGCGCCGAACACGTGCAGAAAGGCGAGATCACCGTCGGCTCCAAGCTGATCGTGCTGGGCGGCCCGGCCATGCTCATCGGCCTGGGCGGCGGCGCGGCTTCCTCCATGGCCACCGGTACCAGCTCGGCTGACCTGGACTTCGCCTCGGTACAGCGCGAGAACCCGGAAATGGAACGCCGCTGCCAGGAGGTCATCGACCGCTGCTGGCAGCTGGGCGACAAGAACCCCATCAGCTTCATCCACGACGTGGGCGCGGGCGGCCTGTCCAACGCCTTCCCGGAACTGGTGAACGACGGTGGCCGCGGTGGCCGCTTCGAGCTGCGCAACGTGCCCAACGACGAGCCGGGCATGGCGCCGCTGGAAATCTGGAGCAACGAATCCCAGGAACGCTACGTGCTGGCCGTCGACGCCGCCGACTTCGCGCGCTTCCAGGCCATCTGCGAGCGCGAGCGCTGCCCGTTCGCGGTAGTGGGCGAGGCCACCGCCGAGCCGCAACTGACCGTGACCGACAGCCACTTCGGCAACAACGCCGTCGACATGCCGCTGGAAGTGCTGCTGGGCAAGGCCCCGCGCATGCACCGTTCGGCCGTGCGTGAAAACGAACTGGGCGACGACTTCGACCCGGCCCAGCTGGACCTGGCCGAATCGATCGAGCGCGTGCTGCACCACCCGGCCGTCGCCAGCAAGAGCTTCCTGATCACCATTGGCGACCGCACCATCACCGGCCTGGTCAACCGTGACCAGATGGTTGGCCCGTGGCAAGTGCCGGTGGCGGACGTTGCCGTCACCGCCACCAGCTTCGACGTGTACACCGGTGAAGCCATGGCCATGGGCGAACGCACGCCGCTGGCGCTGCTGGATGCCCCGGCATCGGCGCGCATGGCCGTGGGTGAAACCCTGACCAACATCGCTGCCTCGTCCATCGCCAAGATGTCCGACATCAAGCTGTCGGCCAACTGGATGTCTGCTGCCGGCCACCCGGGTGAAGACGCCCGCCTGTACGACGCGGTGAAAGCCGTGGGCATGGAACTGTGCCCGGAGCTGGGCATCACCATTCCAGTGGGCAAGGACTCCATGTCCATGAAGACCCGCTGGAGCGAAGAGGGCGCCGAGAAGAGCGTGACCTCGCCGATGTCGCTGATCATCACCGGCTTCGCCCCGGTAGTGGACATCCGCAAGACCCTGACCCCACAACTGCGCATGGACAAGGGCCTGACCGATCTGATCCTGATCGACCTGGGCCGTGGCCAGAACCGCATGGGCGCCTCGATCCTGGCCCAGGCCCACGCCAAGCTGGCCAAGGCTGCGCCGGACGTCGACGACGCCGAAGACCTGAAAGCCTTCTTCGCCGTGATCCAGGGCCTGAACGCCGACGGCCACCTGCTGGCCTACCACGACCGTTCCGACGGCGGCCTGCTGACCACCGTGATGGAAATGGCCTTCGCCGGCCACTGCGGCCTGGACCTGCAACTGGACACCCTGGCCCACGCCAAGGAAGAGATCAACGCCATCCTCTTCAACGAAGAGCTGGGCGCGGTCATCCAGGTTCGCCAGGATGCCACCGCCGACATCCTCGCCCAATTCAGCGCTGCCGGCCTGGGTGACTGCGTGGCCGTGATCGGCCAGCCGGTCAACAACGGCCACGTGTACATCAGCCTGAACGGCGAGCAGCTGTTCGAAGGCGACCGTCGCCTGCTGCAACGCCAGTGGGCCGAGACCAGCTACCAGATCCAGCGCCTGCGCGACAACGCCGAGTGTGCCGATCAGGAGTTCGACGCCCTGCTGGAAGAAGACAACCCGGGCCTGAGCGTCAAGTTGGGCTTCGACGTCAACGAAAACGTCAGCGCGCCGTACATCAAGACCAACGTTCGCCCACAAGTTGCCGTGCTGCGTGAGCAGGGCGTCAACGGCCAGGTCGAGATGGCAGCTGCCTTCGACCGCGCCGGCTTCAATGCCATCGACGTGCACATGAGCGACATCCTCGCTGGCCGTGTCGACCTGAACGAGTTCAAGGGCCTGGTGGCCTGCGGCGGCTTCAGCTACGGCGACGTGCTGGGTGCCGGTGAGGGCTGGGCCAAGTCGGCGTTGTTCAACGCCCGTGCCCGCGATGCGTTCCAGCAGTACTTCGAGCGCAACGACACCTTCACCCTGGGTGTGTGCAACGGTTGCCAGATGATGTCCAACCTGCACGAGCTGATCCCGGGCACTGAATTCTGGCCGCACTTCGTGCGCAACCGCTCCGAGCAGTTCGAGGCGCGCGTGGCCATGGTTGAAGTGCAGAAGTCGAATTCGGTGTTCCTGCAGGGCATGGCCGGTTCGCGCATGCCGATCGCCATCGCCCACGGCGAAGGCCATGCGGAGTTCGCCAACGAGCAGGCGCTGATTGAAGCCGACGTGTCGGGTTGCGTGGCCCTGCGCTTCGTCGACAACCACGGCAAGGTCACCGAAGCCTACCCGGCCAACCCGAACGGCTCGCCGCGCGGGATCACCGGCCTGACCAGCCGCGACGGTCGCGTCACCATCATGATGCCGCACCCGGAGCGTGTGTTCCGTGCCGTGCAGAACTCGTGGCGCCCCGATGACTGGAACGAAGACGCGGCGTGGATGCGCATGTTCCGCAACGCCCGCGTCTGGGTGAACTAAGGCGGTGTACAAGCTTGCCTTCTTCGTGCCACCCAGCCATGTGGAAGCTGTGAAAAGCGCCGTGTTTGCCGCCGGTGGCGGTCGCATCGGCGCCTATGACAGCTGCGCCTGGCAGGTGCTGGGGCAAGGCCAGTTCCGGCCCATGGACGGCGCAACGCCGTTCCTGGGCCAGGCTGGGCTGCTTGAGCGGGTGGAAGAGTGGAAGGTGGAACTTGTGGTGGCGGATGAGTTGATCCAGCCGGTGGTGGCGGCCCTCAAGGCCAGCCACCCCTACGAGACGCCGGCTTATGAAGTGTGGCGCCTGGCTGATTTCTGATCCTCCCTGACGCGGCCTGCGGCCGCTGCTACGGTTTTTCGTAGCAGCGGCCAAAGGCCGCGTCAGCAGTCCACACCCATCACCCCTCCTTGTGCTTTATCCCCCCCTCCAACGTTTGCTGCTGATCATGCCCCTTGGTGCGCAACAGCCCCAGGTCGGACGTGCGGTCCTTGCCGGCCGGCGTGCCGCTAAACGCGTCGACCAGGTTCTGGGTCATCTCCTCGGGTACCAGTGACAGCTTGCCTTCCAACCCGAACGAATAATCGCTGCCGCTCAAGGTGCTGCTGTTGACGTTGCTGCCACCCAGCGCTACCTGGCCACGCGGGCTTTTCAGCTGCGCGCCGCGCAGATGGGTGTCGCCATCCACGTTCAGGGCAATGCCGTCGCGGCCGGTGACCACGCTGGCTGCGCCGGCGGTGTCGCGTTGGGTCTTGTTCACGTCCAGGTGCAGGGTAGGGGCGAAGCCCAGGTCGACCTTCTGCAGGCCGGTGCCGATCTTCTCCTTGACCTTGCTGCCCGCCGGGCCAGCCAGGGCCGTGGCACCGTTGACCAGGCCCTGGGGGTTTTTCTCGGCATTCAGGCGCGCGTCCAGCTTCACTGCATGGCCGTTGACCTGATCCTGACGGCTTTCGACAATCAGGTCGCCGCCGACATTGCCAGCCACCTTGTCCGCCTCCACGCGCACACCGCTCAGGCGGGTGTCACGGCGGCTGTCGATGGCCAGTTGTTCAACGCGGATCTCGCTGTTGCGGTGGGTAGTGCTGGCCAGTTTGTCGAGTTCGAGGGTGGCGCGGCCGTGGACGGCGCTGTAGCCCTTGCTGCCCTCGGTGCTGTTGGCGCCGTTGACGCCCAGGCCAACGCCCACGCTCTTGTTGTTGCGCTGTTCATCGGTCCCGGCACTGCTGATGGCAATACCGCCTTTCTCGGCGTTCAGCGCCAGGCGCTGGGCATTGACGTTCAAGCCCTCAATGTCGATGGCCGTGTCGGCGCCACTGCCCGCCTTGACGCTGGCAGTGCCCTTGACGTGCCAGTCGCCCGGGCGGCCGCTGGTGCTGTGCTCGTCGGTCTGCCCCAGCTCCAGGCTGGCGCCGATGCCGCCGCCCTTGCCACCCTGGGGCGCATTGCGCGCCAGGCTCAATTGCAGGCCACCGCCATACACGCGGCCGTCGGCCTGGTGACTGTCGGTGACACTGCCGATGTTGGCGGTGTCGCCGGCGCTGACCTCGACGCTGGCCACAGGGCGGTCGATGGCGCCAAGCTGTGGGCCATCCATGTTTACCTGTTTGCCAGCCTTGAGGCTGACTGCGCCCGGGGTGTGGAACTGGGCGGCGCGGCCCTGGTTGTCGGCGCTGCTGGCGGTGGTGTATTTGCCGATGGCGCTGCCGCCCATGCTCTTGCCGGCGGTGGGGCTGGTGCCGCCCTTGGCCCAGGCCGAGCCGTCGATGCTGGTGCTGGCGTGTACCTGCTTATCGTTGGCCTGCGCAATTGCCACGGTGCCGCCGGCGTCTACCGTCAGCGGCCCATCGGTGCTGGCGAAGCGCGAGCCTTCATAACGGCCATCGGTGCCCAACTGAA
Organism: Pseudomonas sp. JC1203; assembly: GCF_056175065.1. Taxonomy (NCBI): domain Bacteria; kingdom Pseudomonadati; phylum Pseudomonadota; class Gammaproteobacteria; order Pseudomonadales; family Pseudomonadaceae; genus Pseudomonas; species Pseudomonas sp. JC1203. The sequence goes on along the minus strand of NZ_JBWCAM010000004.1, from coordinate 341,307 downwards.
TCTGCACCCCGGCGTGGCCCTGGTTCAAGCTGGGCACGGCCTTGCTGTTGTCACTGCTGCTGTTCAGCGAGCCGCCGCTGCCCACTACCTTGGCGTTGATGTCGCTGCCGCTGTTGGTGTCTACGCGCGCGCGAACGTCCACGTCCAGGCGGTCTAGGGTGCTGGCTTCGCGGTCGTGGCTGGCATGTTGCTGGTGGTTGCCCAGGTTCATGGCCAGCTTGCCGCTGGTAGCCTTGTAGCCAGTGCCAATGTCAGTCAGTTGCTGCGCCACGTTCACCGTCACGCCACTACCGCCCACCTCGGTAACCCGCGCGGTTTCATGGGTAGCGCTGGTTTTGCGTTGGAGGTGATTGACCTCAAGGTCGGCGCCCACGCTGGGGGCGAACAGGTTGTCTTCCAGCGCCTGGTGCTGGAAGCGGCTCTGGTCTTCGCCGTTGACCACTTTCTCGATGGGGCGGGTGAGGTCGGTGTATTCCAGGCTGGCGCCCAGTTGCCCACGGGTGCTGCTGCTCGATTCCTTGACCTTGTGCAGGTCATGGGCATCGCCCAGGGTGGCGTTGTCTGCCTGGATTCGGGTTTCGCCTGCACCAGTGATACTCGCGGCTTGGGTGTGCAGCGTCTTGCCCACGATATCGGTGGTGCCTTCGCTGCGCAGGGTAGTGGCCAGGTGAGTGGCCTGTTCGGAGGTTTTGTCCTTGTTGGCCATGCCGCCACTGAATGCGCTTCCAACCCGGTCCATGCCGCCGTTCAGGCGCAGGGCACCGTCCCTGGTGGTGGCCTGCTCGCTGTCGTGCTGTTGGTCGACGGCCGTCAGCATGGCGATATCAGGGGCCTGCACGCGCGTGCCCTGCTGGCTGTCGACCTTGGCGCCGACCATCTTGATGGCGGTCTTGTCGCTGATGTCGACGGTAACGCCTGACACCTCGGTGGCAACGTGGCTCTTGGCCGAGCTGGCCTTGCGGGTGTCTGCCTGTGTGTAGCCGACTTCAGCAAAGTATTGCCTGCTGCCAGCCTTGTCATCGGCGGCGGCCTTGGTTTCACCGGCCTTGACGGTGAAACCCTGGGTTCGGGTGGTGGAGGTGTTCGTGTGTTCGGCTGCAGCGGGTAGCAGCGCCACGCCTTTTTCAGCGCTGACCTCCAGGGTGCCGGCGGCGCTGACCTTGGGGCCGACCAGCGCTACTTTTTCATTGGCGATGATCTGCAGGTTGTTCTCCGAGCGCACCTCGGTGCGGTGCGGTGCGCTGCTGCGGCGTTCGTCGTTGGCGGTCTTGCTGAAGAAGGCGCCACCGATCAGGTCGCCGCGGTAGTCGTCCTTGTCGTGGCTGGTTTTCACGCTGACGCCGTCCAGGGTGACGCCCCCGGCGCTGCGCAGTGTGCCGGGGCCCTGGCTGTGCAGGCGGCTGCCGCGCACGTGGGTGTCACCGGCGCTGCTGACCTGCACGGTGCCGCCTTCCAGGTTGCTGCCCCGCGCGGTCTCGCGCACGTCGGTGGTGTTGCTGTCGCCGCGCCACAAGTGCTTGCGGTGGCGGACGGTCTGGAAGCTGGCTTTGCTGTCCAGGGCTGCATCGATGGTCAGGCTGGCGCCGCTGCGCACGCCCAGGTCGCCAGGCGCCTTGAGCTGGGCGGCGGACAGGTGCATATCGGTGCCGGCCTCCACCGTCATGTCCTGGCGCGCCTCCAGTCGTGTGGCCAGGTGCTGGCGGATCGTGTCGGTGGTGCGTTTGGAGTATTCCTCGGTGGGAATGAACCAGGCCTTGCGGCTCCACTGGTCGTGGTTCTTGGTGACCTGCTCGCGGGTCAGGGTGTCCATGCGCAGGGCCTTGCCCGCTTTCGCGGTGATGGTGCCACCCTCGACATCCACGGCCGTGAGCTGCATGTCGGCGCCGCTGTGCAGGCGCACGTTGCCCTCGGCAGAACTGACGATGCCGTTGCGCGTCTGGCTGCCGCTGATCTGCAGGCCACCTCGGCTGTCGACCTCGACGCCGTCGCGGCCTACCAGCTGGGCCTTGGGCATGCGCACCCCGGCGCCTTCGGTGGTGCTGATGATTCGAATGCGCCCGGCCTGCATCGCGCCCAACAGGTGCGCATCCACCGCGCCCGCCACTGGCTGTGCGGTGCTGAGCACGCTGCGGTCGGCGTAGGCCACGGTGTTGCGGCCGATCAGCACGTTGAGGTCATCGCGGGCATCCAGCCGCCCTTCGGTGTCCAGCCGTGGGGTGATCACGTCCAGGGCGCCCTCGGTATTGCTGGCACCCTGTTCGCCCACCTGCAGCACGCCGCGCTCAAGGCTGGCGTCCAGGCGCACGATGCGGCCGTCTTCAAGCTCGGGAATGCCCACCAGGAAAGTGGCGCGGTTGGCATTGATGAAGCTGGCGCCGTTGAGGCTGATGCCGTTGGGGTTGGACAGCAGGTAGTCGGCGCGTTGGCCGAAGATTTCCTGCGGGCCGTCGATGCGCGAATCGCCCTGGCCGACGACGCGCATGAGGATGGTGCTGGCCGCCTGGCCCTGCAGGTGCGGGTTGGCGTCCAGCTGCGGGCCGAGTTGCGCCTGGCCTGCGGCCAGCGAATTGTTCAGCACCAGGCCCTGGTTGCCGACGTTGAATTGGTTCATGTGGTTATCCGACAGGCCGTTGCCGTCCGGGCGCACGATGTCCAGCGCGGGCACGCCGTTGTGCTCACTGAGCACGGCATAGCCGTTGGGGCCGGGCGCAGGCACCAGGCCGTCGCCCAGCGCGGGCAGGCTGGTGCCCAGCAGGGCGACGGAAATCGCCCAGTGCAGGCGGTTGGCAGTAAAACGTGGGGGTCGCTGAGTCATGTTTTTTATTTCTCTTATTGTTGAATCAGAAGTCCAGTTTCAGCTCCATGTTCCAGAAGCCGGGCTCTGAGGGAGGGCCATCCTTGATCACCATCGCGTGGCGATAATCGAGTTTCACTTCGCCGCCGCGCCAACCCAGGCTGGCGCCCGCGCTGACCCCGGCAAGGGCGGGATGCTGGCGGCCACGGCCATTCCAGGTACCGCGGCCACGGCCGTAGTCCACGGCCACGGCCGGGGTCAGTACCAGCGCCGGCGCCAGTGGCAGCGCCAGCCCCAGGCTATTGCGCACTACCAGTGCACTGCTGGCGGCGATATTGCTGTCACGCAGGCCGCGCACGCTGCCGGGGCTGCTCAGCAGCCACTGTTCGCTGGCCGGCAGCAGGGTGGGGCTGTACTGGGCTTCCAGGCTGCTGTCCCAGCGCCACTGATGGCGGTTGCCGAGCCAGGTCTGGCTGCGTAGTACGCCCAGGCGCCATTGCTCGAAGGCGCGGGTGTCGGCGCCCAGCCACGGCAGGCTGTGGGCATAGCCCAGTTGCGCGCTCCAGGTGGCGCGGCCCAGCCACAGCAGGTTGAGGTCGAGGCCGGCGCTGGTCAGGCTGGCGTCCTGCTGGGTGATGGGTTTGTGGTTGAGCTGGTATTCGCGGGTCTTGCGGTTCAGCCGCAGGCTGGCCCCGAGCAGCGTGTGCTGGTTGCGCCACAGGCTGCGGCTCACGCTCAGGCCGCGGCTTTCGCTGGTGTAGTCGTGGCGTGTGCGCTGGCCGCTGAACGCCCGTTGCTCGCTGTGGCCCAGGCTGGCGCCCAGGGTCCAGGGGCCGTAGGGCACGCTGTAGTACAGGCCCAGGCCGCGGGTGTAGTTGGGGGCGTTGCCGAAGGTGCCGAACACGCTCAGTTGCAGGCTGTCGTTGAGCTGCAATGGGTTGTCGCGGCTGGCCACCAGACTCAGGCCGTGGCGGCCGTTGGTGATGTCGCCGGCGTTGCCGTAGCCCACGCGCAGGCCCCATGGCGAGCGGTGGCTGCGCGATACCAGGCGGATGACCGAGCCACCCTGCAGTTCGCCCGGCTGCACCTGGGCCTGCAGGTCGACACTGCGCAGGCGGTTGAGCTGGTCCAGGCCTTGCTCCAGGGTGGGCAGGTGCAGGGGGCGGCCGACCAGGTTAGGGAAGGCGCTTGCCAGGGACACTGGCAGGCTGTCATCCGCCAGTTCGATGGCCTCCACAAAGCCTTCCTCAATGACGATATCCAGCGCTTGGCCGTCCACTGGCGTCTGCGCCGGGTAGGCGCGGGCGGCGATGTAACCGCGCTGCACATAAGCCTGGGTGATGTCGGTGAGTACCTGGCGCAGGGCATTGACGCCCATGCACGGCCGCAGGCGCTGGCTGATCACACCTTGTAGCGTGCGCTCGTCGACCAGCCGGTTGCCGGCCAGGCGCAGCCCGCCCAGGCGCCAGCAGCGGGCCTCGGCGGCCACCGTCGATTCGGCGGGTTGTGGCGCCGGCCGGGGTTGTTGCAGCTGGCGCAAGCGCTGGTCGCGCTCCTGGGTTTCGCGTTCGCGGCGCTGCTGGTCCAGCCAACGCAACGTGTCGTCGGCCAGCGCCAGGGGGGCGAGAAAAAGGGCACAGCAGGCCAGCAGGCCGGTCACCTTGGGCATCTTGTTATTCTTTTGAGTGGCTATCCGTTGGTACGGAATCTACCGAGATATCCACTCAAATGAGTTCAGACGCTTCCAGGGTTTCTGTAGGACGGCTCTGGTGTTTCGGCTCCGTAGCAGCAACTGTCTGTTGGGTTCAGCCTGGCACCTGTAGGAGCGGGCTGTGCCCGCGAAGCAGACGCCGCAGGCTTTCAGGCCCTGCGCGGTGAGGCCTTCGCGGCCACGGGCCGCTCCTACAGAGGGCCATGTTGACCTGAACGTTTGCCTGAAGCCCCGATGACGTAGCAGCCGCCGTAGGCTGCGTCCTGTGGGAGCTGGCTTGCCAGCGAGCTGTTGGGGCCCCCAAAAACTCGCTGGCACGCCAGCTCCCACATAGACGTTAGCGGTTGCGAGCGTGGTTCAGGCCAGTGCTTCGCGGCGGGCCAGTAGTGGCTGCAGGGCCTGGCTCAGGCCCTGCGCCTGTTCGCCTACCAGCAGGTGCCAGGCGCCATCGCCGAGGTCGGTGCTGCCTTGGCAGCCCAACACTTTCAGCGCTTGCAGGTCCAGCGGCGCACCATTGAGCTGTACGCGCAGGCGGGTCACGGCCAGGCACTCCAGTGTGTCGATGTTGGCCGCCCCGCCCAGTGCCTGCAGCCAGGATTGCAGCGGTTGTGTGGGCTTGGCCGCCGCCGGCAACGCCAGGCGAATCTCGTCCGCCAGGCTGTCGGCCAGCGGCCCGACAATCACCTGCAGGCTGCCACCGTGGCCGGGGCGCACCACGCCCATGGCGCCCAGTGCCTTTAGCCGCGCGTCGTCGGCCTGGTCGCGGTCGGCCAGTTGCAGGCGCAGGCGGGTGGTGCAGGCGCCGACGCTGAGCAGGTTGGCTGCGCCTCCCAGGGCCTGGATATAGGCACCGGCGCGGTCGCTGTCAGCCACCGCAGGGCTTTCGCTGCTGGCCACGGCTTCGCGCCCCGGGGTCTTGAGGTTGAAGCGGCGGATGCAGTAGTCGAACACCAGGTAGTACAGCAGCCCGTACACCAGCCCCACGGGGAAGATCAGCCAGCCGTTGGTGGACTTGCCCCAGCCCAGGGCCATGTCGATGGCGCCGCCGGAGAAGGTGAAGCCCAGGTGGATGTCCAGCAGGTTGGTGATGGCCATGGACAGGCCGGTCAGCAACGCATGCAAGCCATACAGCAGCGGCGCCAGGAAGATGAAGGCGAACTCGATGGGCTCGGTGACCCCGGTCAGGAACGAGGTCAACGCCATGGACAGCAGTATCCCGCCCATCAGCTTGCGCCGCTCGGGCAGGGCGTTGCGGTACATGGCCAGGCAGGCGGCAGGCAGGCCGAACATCATCATCGGGAACATGCCGGTCATGAACTGGCCGCCGTTGGGGTCACCGGCGAAGTAGCGCGCCAGGTCGCCGCTCACCACCTGGCCGGTGACCGGGTTGGTGAAGCTGCCGAACACGAACCACACCATGTTGTTGAGGATGTGGTGCAGCCCGGTGATGATCAGCAGGCGGTTGAGCACGCCGAAGATGAACGCGCCCAGGCTGCCGCTGGCCAGCAGCAGTTGCCCCAGGCTATTGATGCCGTTCTGGATGGGCGGCCAGATCAGCCCGAACAGCACCCCCAGGCCCACCGAGGCGAACCCGGTGGCGATGGGTACGAAGCGTCGGCCGCCGAAGAATGCCAGGTAGGCCGGTAGCTGGATGTCCTTGAAGCGGTTGTACAGGCCGCCCGCCAGCAGGCCGCTGATGATGCCGGCGAGCATGCCCATGTTGATGCTGGGGTCCAGCACCTTCAGCGTCGAGACCATCACCAGGTAGCCGATGGCGCCGGCCACGCCGGCGGTGCCATTGTTGTCGCGGGCAAAGCCCACGGCGATGCCGATGGCGAAGATCAGCGCCAGGTTGGCGAAGATGGTGTTGCCGGCATCGTGGATGATGGCGATGTTCAGCAGGTCGGTGTCGCCCAGGCGCAGCAGCAGGCCCGCGATGGGCAGGATGGCGATGGGCAGCATCAGCGCGCGGCCCAGGCGTTGCAGGCCTTCGATGAAGTGTTGGTACATGGCGTGTCTCCCGATCTGTTGTTGTTATTGGCTTAGCCGTTCAGGGGCCAGTGCTGGTGGCAGGCCTGGCGCACTGCGGCGGCACTGGGCAGGGCAAGCAACTGCGGGGCTCGCGCCTGGCAGGCCGCGAGGTCGAGGTCGCGCACCCGTGCCTTGATCTCGGCCACCAAGGGCGGGCTGACCGACAGTTCCTGCACGCCCAGGCCAATCAACACCGGGGTGGCCAGCGGGTCGCTAGCCAACGCGCCGCACACGCCCACCCAACGGCCATGCAAGCGGGCGCCCGCGCACGTCTGGGCCACCAGCGCCAGCACCGCCGGGTGCAGGGCGTCGACGCGGGCAGCAAGGCCTGCGTGGTCGCGGTCCATGGCCAGGGTGTACTGGGACAGGTCGTTGGTGCCGATGGAGAGGAAGTCGGCATGCTCGGCGAGTTGCGCGGCCAGCAACGCGGCGGCGGGCACCTCGATCATCACCCCCAGCTGCGGCAGTCGCGTTATGCCCAGTTCGGCCGCCAGTTGGGCGAGGCGCTGGCGCACCTGCAGCAGCTCGTTCACTTCGGTGACCATGGGCAGCATGATCCGGCAGCGCTCGGGCTGGCCGGTGCGCAGCAGGGCGCGCAGTTGCTGGTCGAGCAGCTGCGGGTTGACGCTGGCCAGGCGGATGCCGCGCAGGCCCAGCACCGGGTTGGCTTCAACTGGCAGGGGCAGGTAGTCGAGTTGCTTGTCACCGCCCACATCGATGGTGCGGATGATCACCGGCTTGTCGCCCATGGCCTCCAGCACGGCCTGGTAGGCGGCCAGTTGCCGGGTTTCGTCTGGCGCGGCGTGGCTGGTGACGAAGAGGAATTCGGTGCGCAGCAGGCCCACGCCGTCGGCGCCGGCCTGGTGAGCCTGCTCGGCGTCCTGGCGGGAGGCGATGTTGGCGGCTACCTCAATGACGCTGCCATCGCGCGTACGCGCTGGTTCATGGGCGTGGGCTTGCTGCAACTGCTGGCGTGCCCGCCGGGCGGCAAGCTGGGTGGCGACCTGGTCGAGGCGCTGCGCGCTGGGCGTCAGTTCCAGGCGGCCGTTGTCGGCGTCCAGCACCACCTGGGTGCCGATGGCCTGGGCCAGCAACGCGTCACCCATGGCGACCAGGCAGGGCAAGCCCTTGCCGCGCGCCAGGATGGCGACGTGGGCCGTGGCGCCGCCCGCCGCCATGCACAGGCCGGCCGCGCCCTGTTCGTGCAGGTACAGCAGGTCGGAGGGGGTCAGTTCATGGGCGCTGACGATGGCGCCAGGCGGCAGGGCCGCGCGGCCGCTGTCGCCCAGCAACTCGCGCAATACCTGCTGGCGCAGGTCGCGCAGGTCATTGGCGCGTTCGGCCAGCAGCGGCTTGCCGGTGGCTTGCAGCACGCGGCATTGGCCGTCGATGGCGTCACTCCAGGCATGGCTGGCGGCGCTGCCGGTGCTGATGGCAGCCTGGGCCGCCTGGGCCAGGGCCGAGTCTTCGAGCAGCGCCAGGTGGGCGGCGAAAATGGCCTGCTCGGTAGCGTCCTGGCGTAGCTGTGCCTGGGCCTGGGCTTGCTTCAGGGCGCGGGCGACGCAGGCCACCGCAGCGTCCAGCAGCCGCTGCTGCTCGCCTGCGACGTGGCCACCCGGGTCGGCTGCCAGGGTTATGCCGCCCAGCAGCACCAGTGGGCCGGTGGCCAGGCCGGGGGCAGCGCACACCCCGGCGAGCATGCCGGGCTGTTGCGCCGCTGGCGCTTGCAAGGGCTTGGGCGGTGGGGCCGGGTGGTCGCCGGCGATGGCCGTACCCAAGGCCTTGAGCAATGCGGCCAGCGCCGCTTCACGCTGCGGGCCGCGGCAGATCACCTGCACTTGGGCGTGTTCGTCCACGCCCAGGCCCATCACGGCCACCAGGCTGGTGATGTCGGCCAGTTGCCCTTCGTGGCGAAGTTGCGCGCTGCAATCGAAGCCTTGCGCCACTTCGCGCAATCGCGCGGCGGGGCGAGCATGCAGGCCGCCGACGTGGGCGACGGTGGCGCTGCCTTCCACGGTTTCACCAGCGGCCTGGGCCACTGCGCCGGTGGCCTGGATGGCGACGATGCGCAGCAGCGGTTCGCCCGCGCGCACCTGGCTACCGGCCATGCGTTCGGCGCGAAAGTGCGTGCCGTTGGTGACGATGATCAGGCTGATGAGGCTGGTGCTGTGGCGCGCCACCCGGTCCATCTCGAAACGCAGCAAGGGCTGCCCGGGGGTTACGTGCATGCCAGGCTGCACCAGCAGGTGAAAACCTTCGCCGTTCAACTGCACGGTGTCCAGCCCCAGGTGCATCAGCAACTCGGTGCCGTTGTCGGCGCGCAGGGTGATGGCATGCAGGGTGCGGGCCACGTGCAGGATCTCGCCGGCGCAGGGCGCCACCAGGCAATTGTCGGTAGGGTCGATGGCGATGCCATCGCCCATGGTGCCGCTGGCGAACACCGGGTCGGGGACCTGGGCCAGGGTGAGTACGGGGCCGCTCAAGGGGGCGCTTAGGGTCACTTCATTATTGTTATTCATGGGCGCGGTACTCGTTCGGGCGGCTAGTGGGTACGGGTGACTTTGCTCAGGTAGCGCGGCTGGTCGGGGTCCAGGCCACGGGCCAGGGCCAGGTGGGCCGCCATCACGTAGAAGCTCTGGATGGCCAGAATCGGGTCCAGCGCCGGGTGCTGGGCGCGGCACAGGTCCAGGTCGCGCTCGGCAATGTCATCGGGGGCGGCCAGCAGCACCCTGGCGCCGCGCTCGCGCATGTCGGCGGCAAGTGCAAGCAGGCCGGCCTGCTCGGCGCCGCGTGGGGCGAATACCAACAAGGGGTAGCCGGCATCAATCAGGGCCATGGGGCCGTGGCGCACTTCGGCACTGCTGAATGCCTCGGCTTGGATGCCGGCAGTTTCCTTGAGCTTGAGCGCTGCCTCCTGGGCGATGGCGAAACCGGCGCCACGGCCGATCACCATCAGCCGGTCGCAGCCTTTGAAGGTGCCCACGGCGGCCTGCCAATCCAGGCTCGCCGCCTGGCGCAGGCCTTCGGGCAGGGCGGTGCCGGCGGCCAGCAGCTCGGCGTCCTGGGCCCAGTGGCCGACCAGCCGGGCGCTGGCGCTGAGGGTGGCGATAAAGCTCTTGGTGGCGGCCACGCTCAGCTCGGCGCCGGCGCACAGCGGTACGGTGTATTCGCTGGCGGCCTGCAGCGGCGAATCTTCGGCATTGACCAGCGCCACGCTCAGGGCGCCGCGCTCACGCAGCAGGCGCTGGCTGTCCACCAGGTCAGGGCTCTGGCCCGACTGCGACAGGGCGAACACCACCTGGCCGCTGACCTTGAGCGGCGAGTGGCGCAGGCTGACCACCGACATCGGCAACGAGGCCACCGGCACGCCCAGGTGCTGCATGGCCAGGTAGGCCAGGTAGCTGGCAGCATGGTCGGAGCTGCCGCGCGCCACGGTCATGGCCACGTGCGGCGGCTGCCGGCGCAGGCGCTCGGCCAGGGTTTGCAGCACCGGGTCCAGGGTCTGCAGCTGGCGGCTCACGGCCGCATGGGCGCTGCGCGCCTCTTCAAGCATCTTGCAAGTCAATGGCTTCTCCTTCGACCATCACGTCGGTCAGCATCAAGTGGCGGTCCAGGCGCACGCAGTCGGCCCAGGCCCCCGGTTGCAGGCGGCCGCGGTCGCTGACGCCCAGGTAGTCGGCGGCGAATTGCGACAGGCGCCGGGACGCATCGTCCAGCGGCACGCCAATCTTCACCAGGTTGCGTAGCGCCAGGTCCATGGTCAGCGTACTGCCGGCCAGCGTGCCATCGGCCAGGCGCACGCCGCCCAGGCACTTGGTCACCTGGTTGCTGCCCAGCATGTAATTGCCGTCGGGCATGCCGGTGGCCGCGGTGGAATCGGTGACGCAGTACAGGCACGGGATGGCCCGCAGCGCCGCGCGAATGGCGCCGGGGTGCACGTGCAGAAGGTCGGGGATCAGCTCGGCATAGCGGGCGTGTGCCAGGGCCGCGCCGACCATGCCCGGCTCGCGGTGGTGCAGCGGGCTCATGGCGTTGTACAGGTGGGTGAAGCTGCTGGCGCCGGCCTCAAGCGCGGCCACGCCGTCCTCGTAGGTGCCCAGGGTGTGGCCGATCTGCAGGCGCACGCCACGGCCGCTGAGTTCGCGGATCAGGTCGTTGTGGCCGGCGATTTCCGGGGCAATGGTGATGACCTTGATAGGCGCCAGGCTCAGGTAGTGCTCCACCTCGGCCAGCAGCGCGGTGTGGGCGAAGTTGGGCTGCGCGCCCAGCTTGCCGGGGTTGATGTACGGGCCTTCCAGGTGCACGCCCAGCACCCGCGCGCTGCCGGGTTCGCGGGCCTGGCAGTAGCGGTCGAGGCCCTTGAGCACGCTGGCGATTTCCTCGGCCGGGGCGGTCATGGTGGTGGCCAGCAGCGCCGTGGTGCCGAAGCGCACATGGGTGCGGGCGATGGTGGCGAAGGCGTCGCCGCCCTGCATGATGTCCTTGCCGCCACCCCCGTGCACGTGCAGGTCGATGAAGCCGGGCAGCAGGTACGGGCGGTCGTTGTCGGCCGGGTCGCAGGGTGCGCCGTCGATGCCGGTGACCTTGCCGTTTTCGTGCAGCAGGCGGCCGCGGAACCAGCCGTTGGGGGTAAGGATGTTGTCGTCGGACATGGCAGGAAGGCTCGTGGTTCAGCGCCGCAATTCAGCGACGAAATCGTAATAGTCGTTGCGGCAGTAGGTGTCGGTCAGCTCGATGGCGGTGTTGTCGTCCAGGTAGCCGATACGGGTCATCAGCAGCATGGCGGTGCCCGGTTCTATGCCCACCAGGGCGGCGAACTCGGCCGAGGCATTGATGGCGCGGATGTGCTGCAGCGCGCGCACCACCGGCCGGCCGATGCTTTCCAGGTATTGGTACAAGGAATCGCCGATGGCCTCGGGGTGCGGCAGCAGGGCGGCGGGCAGGGCGCTCATCTCGATGGCCATGACGGTGTCGTCGGCCTTGCGCAGGCGCTTCAGGCGCGCCACCTGGTCGGTGGGCGACAGCCCCAGGCGAATCACTTCTTCATGGGTGGGCACGGCAATGCCGCGTTCCAGCCACTGCGAACCGGGCACGAAACCCTTGAGCCGGAGCATCTCGCTGAAGCTTGAAAGCCGCGACAGTGGTTGTTCCAAGCGCGGGGTGATGAAGGTGCCCGAGCCCTGGTTGCGACGGATCAGGCCCTGTTCCAGCAGGATCTCCAGCGCCTTGCGGGCGGTGACGCGGGACAAGCCGAGTTGTTCGCTGAGGGTGCGTTCGGACGGCAATGCCTGTTCGGCCTTCCATACACCGGCATGGATGGCGGCTTCCAGGTTGCGCGCCAGTTGCAGGTACAGCGGCGTGGCCTGGGTGTCGTCGGGGCGCAGCGCGAGCAGGTCGTTCATGTGGGGTTCCGATGCGATTGTGAGAGTTATGGCGCTCGGTAGTGGGTTTCAAGGTAATACCACTTGAATACCACGTCAACACCAGTGGTTTTACATTATCCACAAGCGCACCTCCCCGTAGCAGCTGCCGAAGGCTGCGTCAGAGGGAAGGCGCGTGAGTGTCAGGGGGAGGACGCGGCCTGCGGCCGCTGCTACGGGGGCGGTGTTACGGGCGGATTTCGATCATGGTGCCGTCCTTGACCATGCTCCACAGCTCGCGCATGTCCTGGTTCTTCATGGCGATGCAGCCGTCGGTCCAGTCCAGCGTGTTGAAATACCACTCGGGGTATTCCTCGCTGTCCGGGGTGCCGTGGATCATGATCATGCCGCCGGCGGGCAGGCCGGCATTGCGTGCCTTGGCGGCGTCACTGACGTTGGGGTAAGAGACGTGGATGGCCAGGTTGAAGCGGTCGCTGACCTTGCGCCAGTCCAGCCAGTAGAAGCCTTCGGGGGTACGCATGTCGCCCTCGTACTGCTTGGGCCCGCGCGGGCTCTTGCCCAGGGACACACGGTAGGTCTTCAGCGCCTGGCCACGGCTGAGCAACTGCAACTGGTGCGTGGACTTGGTCACCAGCACCTTGTCGATCACGGCGTTGGCAAGGTCGGGCGGTACCCGCGGCGTGACGGTGTCCACCACCACAGGCGGCGCGCTGCCTGCCGGCGGCTGCTTGACGATGGTGACAGTGAAGGCGGCCGAGGACAGGGCGGCGTATGAAAGACAGAAGAGGGCAACCAACCAGCGCATTTAACGATCAATCCTGCAGGTGAATCGCACCCCGCTTGCGCCGGTGCCGCGTGACACGGTCGGGTTCAGGTCTGCCCCAGCCCGTGCAGCGGCGGCAGAAATTCGTTGCGCACCGGGTAATGTTGCCCCAGGCGGTCGGCAAAGTAGCATTCTAAGGTACGGTTGACCGTGGGGAAAGCCAGCTCGCCCCAGGGTATTTCGCTTTGTTCGAACAGCCGCACTTCCAGGCTTTCCTCGCCCACGGCATAGTCAAGGTCGGCAAGCTCTGCGCGGAAAAACACGTGCACCTGGCTAATGTGCGGCAAGTCGAACAGCGTGTACAGCGCCAGCTGGCGGACGCGCGCGCAGGCTTCCTCCTCGGTCTCGCGGCTGGCGGCCTGCTTTAGCGTCTCGCCGTTTTCCATGAAGCCTGCGGGCAGGGTCCAGAAACCGCGGCGCGGCTCGATGGCCCGGCGGCACAACAATACGCGATCGCCCCACACGGGCAGGCAACCGGCGACTATATTGGGGTTTTGGTAGTGAATGAATTCACAGTGCCCGCACACGTACCGCAGGCGGTTGTCGCCCTGGGGAATGCGCTGGGTTACCGGGTTGCCGCACTGGCTGCAGAATTTCATGTCGGGCTTCCTGATCGCTGTGCCTATCTTGGCGCCAGTGGTCCCCGCACCGCAAGGGCGGTTTTGCGCACAAGGGGGTTGGGCAGAGGCGCGGCTTTGGTGCATGATTGCCCTTAGGCATCGAATTGAGAGAGACCATGCTGGACGAGCTACTGCGTCGGATGAGCAGCCACAGGCCGCGGACCCTGGAGACCGACAAGCGTTTCCCCGAGGCGGCCGTGCTGCTGCCCATTACCCGCAGTGCCGAACCTGAACTGGTGCTCACCCTGCGCGCCAAGGGCCTCTCTACCCACGGCGGCGAAGTTGCGTTCCCTGGTGGCCGCCGCGACCCCGAAGACCCCGACCTCACGTTTACCGCCCTGCGCGAGGCCGAAGAGGAAATCGGCCTGCCGCCCGGCCTGGTGGAAGTGCTCGGGCCGCTGAGCCCGCTGATTTCCAAGCATGGCCTGAAGGTGACGCCCTTCGTCGGGGTGATCCCGGACTTTGTCGAATACCGCCCCAACGATGCCGAAATTGCCGCGGTGTTCAGCGTGCCGCTGGCGTTCTTCCGCGAAGACCCGCGCGAACACACCCACCGCATCGACTACCAGGGCCGCAGCTGGTACGTGCCCAGCTACCGCTTTGGCGAATACAAGATCTGGGGGCTGTCGGCGATCATGATTGTCGAACTGGTCAACCTGGTGTATGACGCCGACATCAGCCTGCACCGCCCCCCCGAGCATTTCACGTCAATTTGAGCGGACCTGCGAGCCGCCTTTGCCTGCCTGAGGAAGCTACCGATGAAATACCGCCTGGGCGACGCCCGCGTCGACACTCACCCCACCAGCTGGGCCGCGCCTACCGCCACCCTGATCGGCAAGGTGCGGCTGCAGGAAAACGCCAGCGTGTGGTTTGGCGCCGTGCTGCGCGGCGACAACGAATTGATCGACATCGGCGCCGACAGCAATGTGCAGGACGGCACGGTGATGCACACCGACATGGGGTCGCCACTGACCATCGGCCGCGGTGTTACAATTGGCCATAACGCCATGCTGCATGGCTGCACCGTGGGCGACTACAGCCTGATCGGCATCAATGCGGTGATCCTCAACGGCGCCCGCATCGGCAAGCATTGCATCATCGGCGCCAACGCGCTGATCGCCGAGGGCAAGGAAATACCCGACGGTTCGCTGGTGATGGGTTCTCCCGGCAAGGTCGTGCGCGAGCTGACCGAGGCGCAGATGAAGATGCTCGAAGCCAGTGCCGCCCACTATGTACACAATGCCCGTCGCTACGCGCGGGACCTTGCACCCCAGGAAGACTGATGAACCAAGAACGCCCCGTCGCCTCGCCTTGCGTGCAGGTCTGCGCCCTGGATGACGACGACATCTGCACCGGCTGCCAGCGCACGGCCGCCGAAATCACCCGCTGGGGGCGCATGAGCAACGACGAGCGCCGCGAGGTGCTGGTCAAGTGCCATGAACGCGCCGTGGCCGGCGGCATGATGTTTGTCGCTGGCGCCTGAGCCAGCCCCACAGGCGGTCGTGTCGCAGCGCCGCCTCGCGCCGATTGATGTAAAATGCCCGCCTCGGTGGGCCGCACCCGGGCGGCCCGCGATAACCCGTTCCCCTTAAGGACCTGAAATGACCCGTATCGGAACTCCACTGTCGCCGACCGCGACGCGCGTACTGCTGTGTGGCTGCGGCGAGCTGGGCAAGGAAGTGGTGATCGAGCTGCAACGCCTGGGCGTTGAAGTGATCGCCGTCGACCGCTATGCCAATGCCCCTGCCATGCAGGTCGCCCACCGCAGCCATGTGATCAACATGCTCGATGGCGCCGCGCTGCGTGCGGTGATCGAGGCCGAGAAGCCGCACTACATCGTGCCGGAAATCGAGGCCATCGCCACCGCTACCCTGGTGGAGCTGGAGTCCGAAGGTTTCACCGTGGTGCCCACCGCGCGTGCCGCCCAGCTGACCATGAACCGTGAAGGCATCCGCCGCCTGGCCGCCGAAGAGCTGGACCTGCCGACCTCGCCGTACCACTTCGCCGACACCTTCGAAGAGTACCGCGACGCCGTCCAGGACCTGGGCTTCCCGTGCGTGGTCAAGCCGGTGATGAGCTCGTCGGGCAAGGGCCAGAGCCTGCTCAAGAGCGCCGACGACATTCAGAAGGCCTGGGACTATGCCCAGGAAGGCGGCCGTGCCGGCAAGGGCCGGGTCATCATCGAAGGCTTCATCGACTTCGACTACGAAATCACCCTGCTGACCGTGCGCCACGTGGGCGGCACCACCTTCCTGGCCCCGGTAGGCCACCGTCAGGAGAAAGGCGACTACCAGGAATCGTGGCAGCCGCAAGCCATGAGCCCGGTGGCCCTGGCCGAATCCGAGCGCGTGGCCAAGGCCGTGACCGAGGCCCTGGGTGGCCGTGGTCTGTTCGGCGTGGAACTGTTCGTCAAGGGCGACCAGGTGTGGTTCAGCGAAGTTTCACCGCGCCCGCATGACACCGGCTTGGTGACCCTGATCTCCCAGGACCTGTCGCAGTTCGCGCTGCACGCCCGCGCCATCCTCGGCCTGCCGATTCCGGCCGTGCGCCAGTTCGGCCCGTCGGCCTCGGCAGTTATCCTGGTGGAAGGCAACTCCACCCAGACCGCCTTCGCCAACCTGGGCGCCGCACTGGCCGAGCCAGACACCGCGCTGCGCCTGTTCGGCAAGCCGGAAGTGGCCGGCCAGCGCCGCATGGGCGTGGCCCTGGCGCGTGACGAGTCGATTGACGCAGCCCGTGCCAAGGCCACTCGCGCGGCCCAGGCTGTGAACGTAGAGCTGTAATCGCCCGGACGCCGACTGCGGCAGCTGCTACAAACCCTGTAGCAGCGGCCACAGGCCGCGTCACGCCACCTTGCTCAAATCCTCATCCCGCGTTTCCTTCAGGCACAGCACCGCCAGCACGCTGAGCAGCGCCGCCGCCGACACATACCCGCCCACCCAGCCCAGGCCGCCCATGGCCACCAGCTTCTGCGCCGCGAACGGCGCCGCCGATGCCCCGACGATACCGCCCAGGTTGTACGCTGCCGATGCCCCGGTGTAGCGCACGCGCGTGGGGAACAGTTCGGGCAGCAACGCGCCCATGGGGGCGAAGGTGAAGCCCATCAGGAACAGCTCGATGCTCAGGAACAGCGCCACGCTGGTGGTCGAACCCTGGGTCAGCAGTGGCTCCATGGCAAAGCCCGAGGCAATCGCCAGCACGCCGCCGAACACCAGCACTGGCTTGCGCCCGAAACGGTCGCTCAACGCTGCCGAAATCGGCGTGGCCAGGGCCATGAACAGCACCGCGAAGCACAGCATGCCCAGGAAGCTTTCACGGCTGTAGCCCAGGGTGGCCACGCCGTAGCTCAGGGAAAACACTGTGGAGATGTAGAACAGCGCGTAGCACACCACCATGGACGCTGCGCCCAGCAGCATGGGCCGCCAGTATTGGGCGAACAGTTCCACCAGCGGTACTTTCAGTTTTTCGTGGTTGGCCATGGCCTTGGCGAACACCGGGGTTTCTTCCAGCTTCAGCCGCACGTACAGGCCCACCATTACCAGCAGGGCGCTGAGCAGGAATGGCAGGCGCCAGCCCCAGGCGCGAAATTGTTCGTCGCTGAGCAGCACCGCCAGGCTCAGGAACAGGCCGTTGGCTGCCAGGAAACCGATGGATGGCCCCAGTTGCGGGAACATGCCGAACCAGGCGCGCTTGCCCTTTGGCGCGTTTTCGGTGGCCAGTAGCGCAGCTCCGCCCCATTCGCCGCCCAGCCCCAGGCCTTGGCCGAAGCGCAGCACACACAGCAGGATCGGCGCCCAGGCGCCTATCTGGTCGTAGCCGGGCAGCACGCCGATCAGGGTGGTGCACACGCCCATCAGCAGCAGCGAGGCTACCAGGGTGGATTTGCGCCCGATGCGGTCGCCGAAATGGCCAAACAGCGCCGAGCCCAACGGGCGGGCAAGGAAGGCGATGCCGAAGGTGAGGAAGGCCGAGAGCATCTGCGCAGTACCGGAGGTCTGCGGGAAGAACACCGGGCCGATCACCAGGGCGGCAGCCGTGGCGTACACGTAGAAATCGTAGAACTCGATGGCGGTGCCGATGAAGCTGGCGGTGGCCACCCGGGCAGTGGAGTTGCGCGGCTGTTCGGTGCCGCTGGCAGCGTAGGTGCTGGTGCTCATTGCAGGTTCCCTGGCGAAATTATTATAGGTGCGGGGCAGGGTGGGCCGCAGGCAGGTGGCCGGTTCACGTCCGTGCGGGTAGCAGGGCGCGGCGGCAGGGGGCTGGGTAAGCTGGTTTGATTATATGAATTGCGGCCGGTGGTGCAACCTGTAGCCGCAGCCTGGCGGCAGCGGCTACGTTGGTTTCAGGCCAGTTTGGGTAAGCTTGAGGTATGCCAGATCAGCACCCGCGTCACGCGGTTTTCCTCGGCCTGCAGGATTTCCAGCCGGTAACGGCCGATCTTCAGGCACACCGCGCAGTCGGGAATGCTTTCCAGCGCCTCGGTCACCAGGCCATTGAGGGTCTTGGGGCCGTCGCTGGGCAGGTGCCAGCCCAGGGTCTTGTTCAGTTCGCGAATGGACGCCGCGCCATCCACCACGAAGCGGCCATCGGCCTGCGGGTGCACATGGGGGTTGTCCATGGTGTGTTCGTCTTCGAACTCGCCGACAATTTCTTCGAGGATGTCTTCCAGCGTCACCAGGCCCAGCACTTCGCCGTATTCGTCCACCACCACGCCCAGGCGGCGCTGCTGCTTGTGGAAGTTCAGCAACTGCAGGTGCAATGGGGTGCTTTCGGGCACGAAGTAGGCGTCGTAGCAGGCCGCCAGCAGGGCTTCCATGGTCAGCTCGCCTCTTGGCAGCAGGTGGCTGACCTGGCGGGTGTTGAGCACCTTTTCCACCTGGTTGATGTCGTTGTGGTACACCGGCAGGCGGGTGTGCCGGCTGATCATCAGCTGTTCGGCGATTTTCTCGATGGGGTCGTCCAGGTTCAGGCCGTCGACTTCGCTGCGCGGCACCAGGATGTCATTGACCGTGATGCGGTTCAGCGACTGCAGGCCGCCCAGCAGGTGCGGGGCGCTGGTTTCCTGGTCTTCGTCCAGTTCGTCTTCCGGTTCATCCGGCCCTGGCTCATCGTGGGGGCGCGCGATAGGCCGGGCGATGGGCGCGAACGGCTTGAGCAGCAGGCGGGCGATGCCGCTGAACGGCCACACCACCGGGTACAGCAGGGTCAGCGGCAGGCGCAGCAATGAGTTGCCCAGGCCGATGAAGGTTTCGGGATGGCGGCGCGCCAGCAGGCGTGGCAGGTATTCACTGAAGGTCAGCAATACCGAGGCCATGATCAGGCCGCCGGCCCACAGGCCATTGACGTGCCAGTGGTACACCGCCACGAACACCCCCAGCACCACCGCCAGCACCCGGCACAGGGTGTTGCACAGCACCAGGCTTTCCAGCGGGAAGGCCAGGCTGGGGCGCTCGCCCACCTTGCGCCGGGTGCGCAGGGCGGCCAGGTGGTTGCGGGCGGTTTCCACGCCCGTGAACAGCGCCGACCAGAGGATCGACAGCAGCACGAAACCCAGCATCGCGCCCAACGGCAGATTGTCCATTTACTCGCCCGTCAGATGTGCAGAATGTATTCGCGGACCAGCTTGCTGCCGAAGTAGGCCAGCATCAACAGGCAGAAGCCGGCCAGGGTCCAGCGGATCGCCTTGTGCCCGCGCCAGCCCAGGCGGTTGCGGCCCCACAGCAGCACGCTGAACACAATCCATGCCAGGCAGGCCAGCAGGGTCTTGTGCACTAGGTGCTGGGCGAACAGGTTTTCCAGGAACAGCCAGCCGGAAATCAACGACAGCGACAGCAGCCCCCAGCCGGCCCACAGGAAGCCGAACAGCAGGCTTTCCATGGTTTGCAGGGGCGGGAAGTTCTTGATCAGCCCGGAAGGGTGCTTGTGCTTGAGCTGATGGTTCTGGATCAGCAGCAGCAAGGCCTGGAACACCGCGATGGTGAACATGCCGTAGGCCAGGATCGACAACAGGATATGCGCCAGGATGCCCGGCTCCTCGTCGATCAGCGGTACGGTACCCTTGGGAATGAACTGCGCGATCAACGTGGTGGTGGCGCCCAGCGGGAACAATAAAAGCAGCAGGTTCTCCACCGGAATGCGCGTGCAGGCGATCAGCGTCAGGGCGATGACCGCGGCCGAGATCAGGCTGGCGGCGCCGAAGAAGTCCAGGCTCAGGCCCTGGGGCGTGATCAGCTGGTAGTTCAGCGCCAGGCCCTGGGCCACCACCGCCAGGGCGCCGATGACGTAGAGCAGGCGTTTGTCGACCGCAGCGCGTTGTTTCACGCGGGTGCCGTGGTAGACGGTCGCAGCGGCATAAAGGAAGGCGGCGGCGAGGCTGGGGAGCAAACTGGGTGACAAGGGGAGCATAAGTCCTGTGGAGCAAGCCCGAAAGTGGCTGAGTGTGGCATAGAACGGCCGCCGGACGAAAGACTGGCGCCGCACTGGTGTCCGTGGCGCGGACTTCTCGCTATAATCGCCGACCTGCCCACGCCGCGCCTCTATTTTTTCACGGGCCAGGCTGCTTAACCTCGGTTCAATTGAGCCTGTAAAGGATCGCGCATGTTTGAAAACCTTACCGAACGTCTTTCGCAGACGCTGCGCCATGTCACTGGCAAGGCCAAGCTGACGGAAGACAACATCAAAGACACCCTGCGTGAAGTGCGCATGGCGTTGCTGGAGGCTGACGTCGCCTTGCCAGTGGTGAAGGACTTCGTCAACAAGGTCAAGGAGCGTGCGGTCGGCACCGAAGTGTCGCGCAGCCTGACCCCAGGCCAGGCGTTCGTGAAGATCGTCCAGGTCGAGCTGGAAGGCTTGATGGGCGCGGCCAACGAAGACCTGGCGCTGAACGCCGCACCGCCTGCCGTGGTGCTGATGGCTGGTCTGCAAGGTGCGGGCAAGACCACCACCGCCGGCAAGCTGGCGCGCTTCCTCAAAGAGCGCAAGAAGAAGAGCGTGATGGTGGTGTCGGCCGACGTGTACCGTCCGGCGGCCATCAAGCAGCTCGAAACCTTGGCCAACGACATCGGCGTGACGTTCTTCCCGTCCGACATCAGCCAGAAGCCGGTGGCCATTGCCGAAGCGGCCATCCGCGAGGCGAAGCTGAAGTTCATCGACGTGGTCATCGTCGACACCGCCGGCCGCCTGCACATCGACGCCGAGATGATGGGCGAGATCCAGGCCCTGCACGCCGCCATCAAACCGGTGGAAACCCTGTTCGTGGTTGACGCCATGACCGGCCAGGACGCCGCCAACACGGCCAAGGCCTTTGGCGACGCGCTGCCGCTGACCGGTGTCATTCTGACCAAGGTCGACGGTGATGCCCGTGGTGGTGCCGCGCTGTCGGTGCGCGCCATTACCGGCAAGCCGATCAAGTTCATCGGCATGGGCGAGAAGAGCGAAGCGCTCGAGCCTTTCCACCCGGATCGTATCGCCTCGCGGATCCTGGGCATGGGCGACGTGCTCAGCCTGATCGAGCAGGCCGAGCAGACCCTGGATAAAGAGAAGGCCGACAAACTGGCCAAGAAGCTGAAGAAGGGCAAGGGCTTCGACCTCGAAGACTTCCGTGACCAGCTTCAGCAAATGAAGAACATGGGTGGCCTGGGCGGCCT
This sequence comes from Pseudomonas sp. JC1203, assembly GCF_056175065.1. Lineage (NCBI taxonomy): Bacteria > Pseudomonadati > Pseudomonadota > Gammaproteobacteria > Pseudomonadales > Pseudomonadaceae > Pseudomonas > Pseudomonas sp. JC1203. Next base: position 320,301 of record NZ_JBWCAM010000004.1, on the reverse strand, counting down.
GATGGACAAGCTGCCGAGCATCGGCGGCATGAACCTGTCGCAAATGGGCAACGCCCAGAACGCCGCTGAAAAGCAATTCAAGCAGATGGAAGCCATCATCAACTCCATGACCCCGGCCGAGCGCCGCGACCCTGACCTGATCAGCGGTTCGCGCAAGCGCCGGATCGCCCTGGGTTCCGGCACCCAGGTGCAGGACATCGGCCGCTTGATCAAGCAGCACAAGCAGATGCAGAAGATGATGAAGAAGTTTTCCACCAAGGGCGGCATGGCCAAGATGATGCGCGGCATGGGCGGCATGCTGCCCGGCGGCGGTGGCATGCCGAAGATGTGATTACCCGTGCCAGCCCCCGGGCTGGCACCGCCCGCAGCAGTGCGGGCACCGCGGTAAACCTGCCCCGGCAGGTCCATCGGCCACCCATGAGGGTGGCCATATAAGGCAAATCAATCAGGCGTGCAGTTGGCGCCGGAAAAAGGCATTTGCAAAAGTCCGGATATTCCTTGAGAATATGCGGCCTTTCGGGCACCCGTGTGCCCGCTGTGCATTATGATTTGCAGCACCGACTACAGGAACGATGTTCAATGCTAACCATCCGTCTTGCCCGTGGCGGCTCTAAAAAGCGCCCATTCTACCAACTGACCGTGACCGACTCGCGCAACCCGCGTGACGGCTCGCACAAAGAGCACGTTGGCTTCTTCAACCCAGTGGCTCGTGGCCAGGAAATCCGCCTGTCCGTGAACCAAGAGCGCGTCAACCACTGGTTGAGCGTTGGTGCACAGCCTTCTGAGCGCGTTGCTCAGTTGCTGAAGGAAGCTGCCAAGGCTGCGGCCTGAGCAATATGAACACGACGCCAGCTACTGCTGATGATTTGATCGTTATCGGCAAGATTTTCTCGGTTCACGGCGTTCGTGGCGAAGTGAAGGTTTACTCCTTTACTGATCCGATTGACAACCTGTTGGACTACAAAACCTGGACGCTCAAGCGCGCAGGCAGCGTGGACAAGCAGGTAGAGCTGGTCAGCGGGCGCTTGCAGAGCAAGTTCCTGGTCACGAAGCTCAAGGGTCTTGATGATCGCGACGAAGCCCAGCTTCTGTCCGGTTACGAGATCTGCGTGCCACGTGATCTGTTTCCGGATTTGGACGACGGCGAGTACTACTGGTACCAGCTGGAAGGTCTGAATGTCATCGACCAACTCGGGCAACTGCTCGGGAAGATCGATCACCTGCTGGAGACCGGTTCGAATGATGTGATGGTGGTCAAGCCTTGCGCTGGCAGCCTGGATGATCGTGAACGCTTGCTGCCCTATACGGAGCAGTGTGTGTTGGCTGTCGACCTGGCCGCAGGCGAAATGAAGGTTGATTGGGATGCGGACTTCTAGGCAATGGCCAGCCTGCGCGTAGAAGTGATCAGTCTGTTCCCCGAGATGTTTTCGGCCATCAGCGAGTACGGCATTACCAGCCGCGCGGTGAAACAGGGGTTGTTGCAACTTACCTGTTGGAATCCGCGGGACTACACCACAGATCGTCACCATACGGTGGATGATCGGCCGTTTGGCGGTGGTCCGGGGATGGTAATGAAGATCAAGCCCCTGGAAGATGCGCTGGCCGAGGCCAGGAACGCAGCGGGGGAGTCGGCGAAGGTCATTTACCTGTCGCCGCAAGGCCGCCAGCTGACTCAGCAGGGGGTACGCGAACTGGCTGAATCGGAATCGCTGATTCTGATCGCAGGGCGCTATGAAGGCATTGACGAGCGGTTTATTCAGGCTCATGTCGATGAAGAGTGGTCGATTGGTGACTATGTACTGTCTGGCGGTGAGCTGCCGGCGATGGTCCTGATCGATGCGGTTACGCGACTGCTGCCCGGAGCTTTAGGGCATGCGGACTCCGCGGAGGAAGATTCCTTCACGGATGGTCTGCTGGATTGCCCGCACTACACCCGACCGGAGGTGTATGCGGATCAGCGTGTTCCCGACGTATTGCTTAGTGGCAATCATGCACACATCCGGCGCTGGCGTTTGCAGCAGTCCCTTGGGCGGACCTACGAACGACGTGCCGATCTTCTGGAAAGACGCTCGCTTTCTGGAGAAGAGAAGAAGCTGCTGACGGAGTATCTCCGTGAGCGGGACGATAGTTAACGTATCGATGGTAGATCACAAAGATTTACCTTAGGAGCACAGCATGACCAACAAAATCATTCTGCAACTCGAAGCCGAGCAGATGACCAAAGAAATCCCGGCCTTTGCCCCGGGCGACACCATCGTCGTTCAGGTGAAAGTGAAGGAAGGCGATCGCGCTCGTCTGCAGGCGTTCGAAGGCGTTGTTATCGCCAAGCGTAACCGTGGTGTGAACAGTGCTTTCACTGTTCGTAAAATCTCCAACGGCGTTGGCGTAGAGCGTACTTTCCAGACCTACAGCCCGCAGATCGACAGCATGGCCGTGAAACGTCGTGGTGACGTGCGTAAAGCCAAGCTGTACTACCTGCGCGACCTGTCGGGTAAAGCAGCTCGCATCAAGGAAAAACTGGCTTAATAGCCGTTTTACCGATGCAAGAAGAAAGCAGCCTCCGGGCTGCTTTTTTGTGCTCGCGATTTATGCCCGCCCTTGTGGGAGCGGGGGGGGGGGGGGGGGGGTTTTTTGGGGTGCAGGGGGCGGGGGCCCACCGCCCCCCCAGTAACCCACCCCGGAGCCTCCGGGCTGCTTTTTTGTGCTCGCGATTTATGCCCGCCCTTGTGGGAGCTGGCTTGCCAGCGAGCTTTTTAAGGCTGAAAAGCTCGCTGGCAAGCCAGCTCCCACATTTACGACACCCTGGCGATAGACCTTCATGACCCCACGCGACCTCGAAATCCAGCGCCGCACCGACCTCTCGGTCAGCCGCGTCACCAAGGCGGTGTTCCCGCCCACCACCAACCACCACAACACCCTGTTCGGTGGCACCGCCCTGGCCTGGATGGACGAGGTGTCGTTCATCACCGCCACGCGCTTCTGCCGCCTGCCGCTGGTGACCGTGTCCACCGACCGTATCGACTTCAACCATCCCATTCCTGCCGGCAGCATCGTCGAACTGGTAGGCACCGTGGTGAAGGTCGGCAATACGAGCCTCAAGGTGCTGGTGGAAGTGTTCGTCGAAAGCATGAGCTGTGATGGCCGCGAAAAAGCCATCGAAGGCGTGTTCAGCTTCGTCGCCATCGACGATGACAAGCGTCCGGTGCCGGTATTGCCGGGCCTGTGAGGTAGACTGCGGCTTTCAATCGCCCGGTTTGCGCAGATGCCCGCTGTAGATCACCCCCTCATTGACCAGTACCTCGACGCCCTGTGGCTGGAAAAAGGCCTGTCGGACAACAGCCGCGACTCCTACCGCAGCGACCTCACCCTGTTCAACGGCTGGTTGCAGGAAAAAGGCGTGCAGTTGCCCCAGGCGGGCCGCGAGCTGATCCTCGACCACCTGGCCTGGCGCGTGGACCAGGCCTACAAGCCGCGTTCCACAGCGCGATTCCTCTCTGGCGTGCGTGGCTTTTATCGCTACCTGCTGCGTGAAAAGCTGATTGCCGTGGACCCGACCCTGCAGGTCGAGATGCCCCAGCTGGGCAAGCCGTTGCCTAAATCCTTGTCGGAAGCCGACGTGGAGGCCTTGCTCAAGGCCCCGGACCTCAGCGAGCCCATCGGCCAGCGCGACCGCGCCATGCTCGAAGTGCTGTACGCGTGCGGCCTGCGCGTGACTGAACTGGTGAGCCTGACCCTGGGCCAGGTCAACCTGCGCCAGGGCGTGCTGCGGGTGATGGGCAAGGGCAGCAAGGAGCGCCTGGTGCCCATGGGTGAAGAGGCCGTGGTGTGGGTGGAGCGCTACCTGCGCGACGGCCGCAACGACCTGCTGGGCGGGCGCCCCAGCGATGTGCTGTTCCCCAGCCAGCGCGGCGAGCAGATGACCCGCCAGACCTTCTGGCACCGCATCAAGCACCAGGCCAGCGTGGCCGGCATCGGCAAGTCGCTGTCGCCGCACACCCTGCGCCACGCCTTCGCCACGCACCTGCTCAACCACGGCGCCGACCTGCGCGTGGTGCAGATGCTGCTGGGCCACAGCGACCTGTCCACCACGCAGATCTACACCCATGTCGCCCGCGCCCGCCTGCAGGACCTGCACGCCCGTCATCACCCGCGCGGCTGAGGCGATCACCGCACATCTCTTGTTGCCGTGTCATTCGGACAGAGTCCGTGAATGTGGTAGGCTTGGGCGGTTACCAAAGCGGGCATCGAATGCCGGCTGTTTCCGGACAGCCGACCCAGCACGATTGGCCCCTTCGTCCGCTGCCTCAGGAGTTCCCATGCGCGTGACCCGAATTCTCGCTGCCGCCGCCCTTGCGCTGCTCAGCACCGTGGCCCTGGCCGACGACAAGGCCGAACAGGCCATCCGCAAGACCCTCGCCACGCTGCAGCTCGACACCCCGGTGGAAAGCATCGCCGCCAGCCCGCTCAACGGCCTGTACGAAGTGAAGCTGCAGGGCAGCCGCGTGCTGTACGCCAGCGCCGACGGCAAGTTCGTGATGCAGGGCTACCTGTTCCAGGTGCAGGACGGCAAGCCGGTCAACCTCACCGAAATCACCGAGCGCCAGGGCGTGGCCAAGACCATCAACGCCATCCCTGCCAACGAAATGGTAGTGTTCCCGGCCGTGGGCGAGACCAAGTCGCACATCACCGTGTTCACCGACACCACCTGCCCGTACTGCCACAAGCTGCACGAAGAGGTGCCGGCGTTGAACAAGATGGGCATCGAAGTGCGCTACCTGGCCTTCCCGCGCCAGGGCCTGGGTTCGCCAGGTGACGAGCAGCTGCAGGCCGTGTGGTGCTCCAAGGACCGCCAGGACTCGCTGACCAAGCTGATCAACGGCAAGAACGTCGACACCCCGGCCAAGTGCGCCAACCCGGTGAGCAAGCAGTTCGCCATGGGCCAGTCGATCGGTGTCAACGGCACGCCGGCCATCATTCTTGAAGATGGCCAGATGATTCCTGGCTACCAGCCGGCCCCGCAAGTGGCCAAGCTGGCCCTGGGCGCCAAGGGCTGATGGGCGCCGCCTTCGTGTCATCCAAGATCAAGGCCTGACGGGAATGCCCGCCAGGCCGTAATTTACCAAGCCGCACGGGTGTGCGGCGGTTTGTCACGGCCGACCCTGTGTCGGCCGTTTTATGGGGAGTTCAGAGTGAAACCGGTCAAAGTAGGCATCTGTGGGTTAGGTACCGTCGGTGGCGGCACCTTCAACGTACTTCAGCGCAACGCCGAGGAGATTGCCCGCCGTGCCGGGCGTGGAATCGAAGTGGCCCAGATTGCCATGCGTTCGCAGAACCCGAATTGCCAGATTACCGGTACCCCCATTACCAACGATGTCTTTGCCGTGGCCACCAACCCCGACATCGACATCGTCATCGAGCTGATCGGCGGTTACACCGTGGCCCGCGAGCTGGTGCTCAAGGCCATTGAGAACGGCAAGCACGTGGTCACCGCCAACAAGGCGCTGATCGCCGTGCACGGCAACGAGATCTTCGCCAAGGCGCGCGAGAAGGGCGTCATCGTCGCCTTCGAAGCTGCCGTGGCCGGTGGTATCCCGGTGATCAAGGCCATTCGTGAAGGCCTGTCCGCCAACCGCATCAACTGGGTGGCCGGCATCATCAACGGCACGGGCAACTTCATCCTCACCGAAATGCGCGAGAAGGGCCGTACCTTCGAAGACGTGCTGGCCGAGGCGCAGGCCCTGGGTTACGCCGAAGCCGACCCGACCTTCGACGTGGAAGGCATCGACGCGGCGCACAAGCTGACCATCCTGGCGTCCATTGCCTTTGGTATTCCGCTGCAGTTCGACAAGGCCTACACCGAAGGCATCACCCAGCTGACCACCGCCGACGTCAACTACGCCGAAGCGCTGGGCTACCGCATCAAGCACCTGGGCGTGGCGCGCAGCACTGCCGCCGGCATCGAGCTGCGCGTGCACCCGACGCTGATCCCGGCCGACCGCCTGATCGCCAACGTCAATGGCGTGATGAACGCCGTGATGGTCAACGGTGATGCCGCCGGTTCCACCCTGTTCTACGGCGCTGGCGCCGGCATGGAGCCTACCGCTTCGTCCGTGGTGGCAGACCTGGTGGACGTGGTGCGTGCCATGACTTCCGACCCGGAAAACCGCGTGCCGCACCTGGCCTTCCAGCCCGATTCGCTGTCGGCCCACCCGATCCTGCCGATCGAGCAGTGCGAGACCGCCTACTACCTGCGCATCCACGCCAAGGACCACCCGGGCGTGCTGGCCCAGGTTGCCAGCATCCTGTCGGAGCGCGGCATCAACATCGAATCGATCATGCAGAAGGAAGTCGAGGAGCAGGACGGCCGCGTGCCGATGATCCTCCTGACCCACCGCGTGCAGGAACAGCGCATGAACGACGCCATCAAGGCCCTCGAAGGCCTGGAAGGCGTGGTCAGCCCGGTTGTGCGCATCCGCGTCGAGCACCTCAACTAATCAGTAGCCGCCAGCCCTGCGGGGGCTGGCGGTCAGAACCAAAGGTTTGCAACCATGCGTTATATCAGTACTCGCGGCAAAGCCCCGGCCCTGAACTTCGAAGACGTGCTGCTGGCTGGCCTGGCCAGTGACGGCGGCCTGTACGTGCCGGAAAACCTGCCACGCTTCACCGTTGAAGAAATCGCCTCGTGGGCCGGCCTGCCGTATCACGAACTGGCCTTCCGCATCATGCGCCCGTTCGTCACCGGCAGCATTCCGGACGCCGACTTCAAGAAAATCCTCGAGGAAACCTACGGGGCCTTCGCCCACAACGCCGTGGCGCCGCTGCGCCAGCTGAACGGCAACGAGTGGGTGCTGGAGCTGTTCCACGGCCCCACCCTGGCCTTCAAGGACTTCGCCCTGCAACTGCTGGGCCGCCTGCTGGACTACACCCTGGCCAAGCGTGGCGAGCGCGTGGTGATCATCGGCGCCACCAGCGGTGACACCGGCTCGGCCGCCATCGAAGGCTGCAAGCACTGCGAAAACGTCGACATCTTCATCCTGCACCCGCACCAGCGCGTGTCGGAAGTGCAGCGCCGGCAGATGACCACGCTGTTTGGCGACAACATCCACAACATCGCCATCGAAGGCAACTTCGACGACTGCCAGGAAATGGTCAAGAACAGCTTCGCTGACCAGGGCTTCCTGAAAGGCACGCGCCTGGTGGCCGTGAACTCGATCAACTGGGCGCGCATCATGGCCCAGATCGTCTACTACTTCCACGCAGCCCTGCAGCTGGGCGGCCCGGCGCGTTCGGTGTCGTTCTCGGTGCCTACCGGCAACTTCGGCGACATCTTCGCCGGCTACCTGGCCCGCAACATGGGCCTGCCGGTCAACCAGCTGATCGTCGCCACCAACCGCAACGACATCCTGCACCGCTTCATGAGCGGCAACCAGTACGCCAAGGAGACCCTGCACGCGACCCTGTCACCGTCCATGGACATCATGGTGTCGTCGAACTTCGAACGCCTGCTGTTCGACCTGCACGGTCGCAACGGCGCCGCCGTCGCCGAATTGATGGACACCTTCAAGCAGGGTGGCGGCTTCAGCGTCGAGCAAGAGCGCTGGACCGAAGCCCGCAAGCTGTTCGACTCGCTGGCGGTCAGCGACGAAGCCACCTGCGAGACCATCGCCGAAGTCTTCGCCCAGACCGGCGAGGTGCTGGACCCCCACACCGCCATCGGCGTCAAGGCCGCGCGCGAATGCCGCCGCAGCCTGGACATCCCGATGGTGGTGCTGGGCACCGCGCACCCGGTCAAATTCCCGGACGCGGTGGTCAAGGCCGGTGTCGGCAAGGCGTTGGAATTGCCAGCACACCTTACCGACCTGTTCAGCCGTGAAGAGAAGTGCACGGTGCTGCCAAACGACCTGAAAGCCGTCCAGGCCTTCGTCAGCCAGCACGGCAACCGCGGCAAACCGCTGTAAGCCAGTGCTACGCTGAATAGCCCTGCAACACATAAAGCCCGTCGCTCGACGGGCTTTATTCTTTGCGCGTGTCACACTTGGGTTTCGATTCCCCAAGGGGCCATGACACGGCATGAAGCACAAACTCCACGCGCTGAAACGCTGGCTGGCGGCCTGGTTGGTGTTGCTGTGCCTGGCCACCTGCGGCCAGGTGCAGGGCGCGCAGAGCCTGCCGTTCACGCTGATGCCGGCGTTCACCCGGCTTGAGCCGCTGCCCCTGCCGGCGCGTGACCAGCAGTGGCTGGCCCGCCACGCGGTGCTGCGTGTGGGCGTCTCCATCACCGACCACGAGCCGGTGGACATCACCGTCGACCGCAACCGCTACCGCGGCATCAGCGCCGACTACCTCAACCTCATCGCCAGCCGTCTCGACCAGCCGCTGCAGATCCACGGCTTTGCCCGCCGTGAGGAAGCCGTGGAGGCCCTGGAGGCCGGCGAAATAGACATTCTCACCAGCGCCAACGGCTACGAGCGCAAGCGCCCGGCACTGGCGTTCACCCGCGCCTACATGCCCGACGATGCGGTGCTGGTGCAGCGCGAGAACCTGGCCGGGCCCTTTGCCGTGGCGGGTTCGAGGATTGCCGTGCTCGACGGCTACCTCGACCTCGACGCGCTGCATGCGGCCTACCCGCACAGCGAGATAGTGGTCGCCCCCAGCCTGGCCAGCGGCCTGGAGGCGGTGGCCCAAGGCGACGTGCAGGCCTTCATCGGCAACGAGGTCGTGGTGCGTGCCTACAGTGCGTTGCGGCCGTTCATGGGCCTGCACATAGCCGGCGAGGTCAGCCTGCCCGACGCCGGCTTTGCCTTTGCCGTACGCAATAGCGACCCGGTGCTGCTGGGCTTGCTGGACCGTGCCCTGGCCAGTATCGACGAGTCGCTGCGCCGGGAAATCCTCGGGCGCTGGACCGCCGGCCTGGGCTCCGACATCGGCCAGCCGAGGGTGGCGCTCAGCGCCGAAGAGCACGCCTGGCTGCAAGCCCACCCCAGGGTGCGGGTGGCGGCCAGTGACTACCCGCCCTACCTGTACCGCGACCGCCAAGGCAACTGGGTGGGGCTCAACCGCGACGTGCTGGCGACCATCTCCTCCATGAGCGGCCTGCAGTTCGACTTCGTGCCCTCGGCTTCGATCTCCGAGAGCCTGCAGGCATTGAAAAACGGCCGCGCCGACATGAACACCACGTTGTCGGAGAACGCCGAGCGCAAGGCCTTCCTCGGTTTTTCCCATTCCTTCGGCGGGCAGGGCTGGGTATTCGTGGTGCGCGGCAATGGGCCATCGGTGGCGTCGCTGGACGACCTCGCCGGCCGGGTGCTTGCCCTGCCACGCCAGCATGCGCTGGAAAGCAGCCTGCGTGACGAATACCCCAACATCCGCCTGCGCCTGGTGGACACCTTTGACCAGGCCCGTGACCTGGTGCGCCGGGGGGAGGCCGACGCCACCCTGGACAGCGAAGTCAGCGCCTGGCGCTCGGTGGGGCGCTACCCGCCGGGCGAATTGAAGGTAGGCCGCAGCGTCGACGGCCTGTGGGCCGCCGACCGTTTCGCAGTGCGCCTGGACGAGCCGTTGCTGCTGAGCATCCTCAACAAATCCCTGGAAGCCTACCCGGTGCCGGAGTTGCGTGCGGTGCGCATCAAGTGGCTGGGCGCCGTGGACGGCCCGGCGCCGGCCTGGCAACGCATCGCCCCGTGGGTGTGGTGGGCGCTGGCGGCCGCAGTGCTGTTCGGCCTGGTGTCGCTGATGTGGAACAGCCGCCTGAAGGCGCAGATCCAGCAGCGTGAGCAGGCCGAGGAGGCCTTGAACGACCAGCTGGCGTTCCAGCGCGCGCTGCTCGACGGCATCCCCAACCCCATCTACGTCCGCGACTTGCAGGGGCGCATGGTGTCCTGCAACAAAAGCTACGAGGACGTGTTCTCCACCCGACTGGAGCTGGTGCGCGGCACGCTGCTGCCCGAAGTGTCGCTGATTGCCGCCGACAAGGCCGAGCAACTGCACGCCGACTACCTGGCGCTGCTGCAGGACCAGCAGCCGCGCTTCGCCGACCGCCAGATCGAACTCAAGGGCCACCCGGTGGATGCCTGGCAATGGATGGTGCCGTTCTACCGCGCCGACGGTCAGTTGCAGGGCATGCTCGGCGGCTGGATAGACATCAGCGAGCGCAAGCGCCTGGAAGCCGAACTGGTGCACGCACGCCAGGTGGCCGAACAGGCCAGCCAGGCCAAGAGCGCGTTCCTGGCCACCATGAGCCACGAGATCCGCACCCCCATGGCGGCGATCATCGGCCTGCTGGAACTGGAGCGCGAGACCACCCGCCTGCGTGGTGCCCAGCCTTCACAGGCGCTGGACGTGGCCTACCAGTCGGCCCGCGACCTGATTGCGCTGATCGGTGACAGCCTGGACCTGGCGAAAATCGAGGCGGGCAGCCTGCAACTGGCGCCCGAGGCCACCGAGCTGCGGCCGTTTTTCGCCACCATCGTGCAGCTGTTCAGCGCCCAGGCGCAGCAGAAAGGCCTGCGCCTGGAACTGACGTTGGCCGCCGGGCTGGACGGCACTTACTGGTTTGACCCGCTGCGCCTGCGCCAGGTGGTTCACAACCTGCTCGGCAACGCCCTGAAGTTCACCCATCAGGGCCACGTGGCCCTCGACGTACGGCCAGGCGAGCAGGGCGGCTTGTGCATCGAGGTTACCGACACCGGTGTCGGCATGGACGCCGCGCAGCAGGCCCGTTTGTTCAAGCCGTTCGTGCAGGTGGGCGCAACTTCCGGGCAGGAAGTGCGCGGCACCGGCCTGGGGCTGAGCATCTGCAAGCAACTGGTGGGCCTGATGGGCGGTGATATTCGCCTGGCCAGCGTACCGGGGCAGGGGACGCGGGTAACCTTGAACCTGGACCTGCCGCGCATTGCTGCAGTGGCCGACAGCCCGGCCTCTTCCAGCCAACTGCAGGCCGGCAGAGCGCTGCAGGTATTGGTGGTGGATGACATGGCCGCCAACCGCCTGGTGCTGACCCAGCAGGTGAGTTTCTTCGGCCATCAGGTACAGGCCGTCAGCAGCGCCGAACAGGCGCTGGCGGTATGGCAGGCCCAAGCCCCCGACGTCATCATCAGCGACTGCAATATGCCGGGCATGAGCGGCTATGACCTGGCCCGTGCCATCCGCGCGGCCGAGGCGCAAGGGTCGCGGCCGCGCACGCCCATTATCGGCAGCAGCGCCAACGCCTCCGATGGCGAGGCCGAACGTTGCCGGCTGGCGGGCATGGACCAATTGCTGGTCAAGCCCATCGGCCTTGAGCAGTTGGGCCAGCTGCTGGCCGGCCTGGCAGCGCCCCCGGCCTTCGACATGGCCACGCTGCGGCGCATGACCCTGGCCGATAATGCCGTGATGAAAAAGATGCTGGACGAGCTGCGCAGCAATATCGCCCAGGAAACCCAGGTGCTGGAGGCCGCGGTGGCCACGGCGGACTGGGCGCCGATGCGCGCCGCCCTGCATCGGCTCAAGGGCGTGGCCTGCCTGATCGACGCAGCACCGATGGCCATGGCCTGCGCCGAGCTCGACAGCAGCGCCAAGGCCCGTGAGGGCAGTGGGCTGGCGCAGCAATGGGCAACCCTGCGCGAGCGCCTGCAAGCGCTGAGCCTGGACATCGAGAAACAACTTTCGGAAATATCCTACAAAGTTTAGGACTTGTCCTATGTGTCGACCCCGGCCCGCTCTCTAGAGTGTGCATCAAGCGCCCCTGACTACGCGGGCGTGATTCGGAGGTATGCACATGCACGCACTGAAAGTTCTGGTTCTCGAAGACAGCCCCTTCCAACTCATGGCGGTGCATCAAATGCTCAACGCCAGCGGGGTCTTCGATGTCCTGACGGCCGAAAGTGTCGATGCCGCGCTTCAATCACTGGAAAACCGCGGCCCTGTCGACATCGCCATCTGCGACCTGCAGCTGGAGGAAGGCGACGGCCTGCAACTGATCCGCCACCTGGCGCGCCACCGCCAGGCACAGGCGCTGATCATCCTGTCGAGCCTGGAACGCGGCGTGCTCGACAGCGTCGGCCAACTGGCCCGGCACCTGGGGTTGCACGTGCTCGGCGTGCTGGAAAAACCGGCTGCACCCGCCGTGCTGCACGACTTGCTGCAGCGTTATGAGCGCCGCGAAGGCGCAGGGCCATCCGCCATACCGCTGGTGGAGGTCAACGAGCTGGTGGGCCTGGACGAGCTGACGCTGGAACGCCTGCCGCAGCTGCGCCAGCAGTGGCAGGTGTGGTTCCAGCCCAAAGTCGCCATCGACGGCCGTCTGCTGGGTGTCGAGGCGCTGGTGCGCTGGCAGCATCCGGCGCTGGGGCTGCTGTCGCCGGCAAGCTTCCTGCCGCTGGTCAGCTACGCGGGCCTGTTGCCGCAGCTTACCTGGCACGTGCTGGAGGCGGCGTTGCAGCTCAGCGCTTCGGTGCGCGACAGCAGCGGTGAAGCGCTGCCGGTAGCCGTCAACATCGCTCCGGGCATTATCGAGGCAGCTGGTTTCACCGCCCAGCTCCAGGTGCTGCTCCAGAAGGTGCAACTGCCGGCCACGGTGCTGACCCTGGAAATGCGCGAAAGCCGCCAGGGGCCAGCCAACGGCCTGGAGGTGGAGGCCCTGTTGCGCCTGCGCATGCTGGGTTGCCAGCTGGCCATCGATGACTTCGGCACCGGTGAGTCGAACATCCAGCGGCTGTTGGACCTGCCGTTCTCGGAGCTGAAAATTCCCAGCCAGTTCGTGCGTGGCATGGCCGAGGACGGTCGCAAGGCGGCGGTGGTGGCTGGCGCTTTGATCATGGCCCGGCGCATGGGCCTGGGGGTGGTGGTGGAAGGCGTGGAAAACGCCGACGATTTCCATGCCCTGCAGGCCTTGGGGCAACCGGCGCTGCAAGGTGCGTACGTGGCCCGGGCCATGCCGCAGGAGGCGCTGGGCGACTGGATGGCCACGCGCGACCTCAGCCATTGGCCCGCACAGCACGGCCAGCCCTGCCAAGCCTGAACGCGGCTCAGGTCAGGCCGTGTTCCTGCAGGTAAATGAACAGGGCGGCATCGTTGGCCACCCCCAGCTTGCGCATGGCACTGACCTTCTGGGCGCTGACCGTCTGCTTGCTGCGGTTGAGCTGCGCGGCGATCTCGCCCACCGACAGGCCGCCCGCCAACAGCCTGGTTACCTCGATCTCGCGCGGTGACAGGGCTTCGCGCTCGAACATGCGGTCCGGGCGCACTTCGCCCTCCTGCAACAACGCCTGGCTGACCGAATCGGCAATGAACACCTTGTTGCGCCGCACCTGGGCGATGGCGATGGGCAGTTCGCTGACCAGGCTGGCCTTGCCCAGCAGGCCTTTTACCCCCAGGCCCAGCATGGAGCGGAACAAGCCTGCGTTGTTGAGCATGGTCACCACCAGAATGGGCAGGTCCGGCCAATGCCGACGAATGGTCTCCAGCAGGCGCAGGCCATCGTTCTGGTGCTCGGCGGGCATCATGAAGTCAGTGATCAGCAGGTCGCACTGGCCCTCTTCCAGCCACTGGGTAAGCTCCGACGGGCTGCTGGCCTCGCCCACCACCACAAGGTCCGGGTCCTGTTGCAGCGCGGCGCGCAGGCCGATGCGGAAAATCGGGTGGTCATCGGCCACCAGGATGCGCAGCGGTGAGTGAGAAGGGCGGTTCACGGTAGGGCTCCGGGCGCGTTCGAGGTTCCAGGCGTGGAGTCTGGCACATTCACGTGGGGGCTGGCTTTTTGCACATTCCAACTGTCATATTCGACGGGCAAGCTGAAACGGCAGGTTAACTCCCCGTCGGAGCCGTTTTTAGAACTTTTTGCACTGTCGACGGGTCATTGATAGACACCTTGATTTCGAACAACTGAGTGGTGATCGAATGGAAAATATCAACGAGTTGCTGACTGAAGCACTGACGCCCTACCACGTGGACGTGGTTGATGTGGGCGGCCCGCTTGAATGCCGGGTGATATTGCGCGATTCGACCGGCGCTCTGGTGCTGGATCGACGCTTCAACCGCCGGCAGTTCGCCGACAAGCATGCGCTCACCGACGTGGTCGATGGTTTGCACCGCGACCTGATGGTGGCCGAAGGGCGATTGCAGCCGTGCATGCTGGCAGCCTTGGCGCAGGCGGCAGTGGTTCCCGGTGCAAGTGCTTCGATGGGTTAGGGAACCTTCCCGCGCAGGTGCGTTCCGATCCTGTAAGGGCAGGGGGGCTGACATTGTGCTCCGGTGTCAGTCACCTGTCGTATTGGCCCACGTAGGCCATGTTTGACCCCGGGTAGCTTCCCCACTGCCCGGGGTTTCTTTTTGCCCGCGATTCAGGGGCTGGCGCGCGCCGACTCATCGAAGAACCGCCGGGAGTCGCGCAGGTAATCCGCGCGGCTAGCGGTATCCAGCCAATCGGCGTAGAACCCCGGCAACGTCGTGGTGCGCAACCCCACCAGCACCCGGTTCAAGCGCTCCACCACCGCCTTGCCCGCCGGTGTGTTCGTGCAGCCCACGTACACCGGTTGGTAGCGTGGCACGCCGCGCACCGGCAGGAACACCAGGTCATCATTACCGATCTGCTCCTGGGCGGCCATGTACAACGCTTCAGGCCAGTAGCCCAGCACGCCGTCCAGGCGCCCGTGCTGCTGCATCTGCAACAGGCTGGCCACCGCATCGTTGCCGTGGTGGGCGTTGACTGCGCCCAGGGGGGCAGCCGCCAGCATGGTGTCGATGGCCATGCCATAGCTGCGCTCGGCCACGCGGCCGATCTTGATGTTGGGGCTGGCCAGCACGGCCGGCAGGTCCAACTCGCCGTGGTGGACGAAGGTGGTGAAACCATGGCGGTCCTGGCGGCGGATGATCAGGCCGTTGGTCTGGCTGGCCAGCACGGGGATGGAGTACGCCACCGACTGGCTGCGCTCGGCGGTCCACAGCAGCGTGGGGTCGCAGCTCAGCGCCGGTTCCTGAAGCATTTGCGAGGCGCGGGCGCGGTTGACCCGCACCACGCTGTGCTCGTACTGCGGCAATGCCTGCATCAGTAGCGGCAACATGCGGTCCACGGCCCCTTGGCCTTCGCGGGGGCCGCTTTCGATGGTCAGGGGCGGCAAATCGCGCACCAGCCAGGTCAATGGCTCCCCAGCCTGGGCGACCAGCGGCACTCCCAGGTACAGCAACAGCAACGTCAATCGGCGGCGACCTTCCATGATGCGGGCTCCGAAACAGCTGAATGTGTAGATAACACAGGTCTGCGCCTGCTTGGCAAGGTTGTCGGCCATCGGTCTTAGTTGATTAGGCCATGATCGGTTAGACTGTGCGACTTTTCCTCGTAGCAAGAAGCCCCCTTCATGGCCCAGCCCTCCACGACCTACAAATTCGAACTCAATCTGACCGACCTTGACCGTGGGGTCTACGAAAGCGTCAAGCAGACCATCGCCCGTCACCCTTCGGAAACCGAAGAGCGCATGACCGTGCGCCTGCTGGCCTACGCCTTCTGGTACAACGAACACTTGGGCTTTGGCCGTGGGCTGTCGGATGTCGACGAACCGGCGCTGTGGGAAAAGAGCCTGGATGACCGCGTGCTGCATTGGATTGAAGTGGGCCAGCCCGACGCCGACCGCCTTACCTGGTGCTCACGCCGCACCGAGCGCACCAGCCTGCTGGCCTACGGCAGCCTGCGCGTGTGGCAGACCAAGGTGGTGGACGCGGTGAAGAACCTGAAAAACGTCAACATCGCCGCGGTGCCACAGGAAGTGCTGGAAACCCTGGCCAAGGACATGCCCCGCGTCATCAAGTGGGACGTGATGATCAGCGAAGGCACCATCTTCGTCACCGACGACCGCGGCCAGCACGAAGTGCAACTGGAGTGGCTGCTGGGCGAACGCGGCTGAGCCGCCACGCCTTTTTCCTGACCATGCCCCACTGATAAAGAAGCCCCATGCGTATCGAACCGCGTCAACTGCCTGCCATCCTGCCCTTCCTCGGCGACTTGCCGCCCCTGCTGACCCGGCTGTACGCGGCGCGGGGCGTGTTGTCGGCGGCTGAACTGGACAAGAGCCTGGCGCGGTTGATTCCGTTCCAGCAGCTAAAGGGCATCGACGCGGCGGTAGACCTGTTGGTAGAAGCGCTGGCCAGCCGCCAGCGCATCCTCATCGTCGGCGATTTCGACGCCGACGGCGCCACCGCCAGCAGCGTCGGCGTGCTGGGCCTGCGCCTGTTGGGCGCGGCCCATGTCGATTACCTGGTGCCCAACCGTTTTGAATATGGCTACGGTCTGACGCCGGAAATCGTCGCCGTGGCCCTGCAACGCCAACCCGACCTGCTGGTGACCGTGGACAACGGCATCTCCAGCGTCGAAGGCGTGGCTGCTGCCAAGGCCGCGGGCCTGAAGGTGCTGGTCACCGACCACCACTTGCCCGGCCACGAGCTGCCGGCCGCCGACGCCATCGTCAACCCCAACCAGCCGGGTTGCGAGTTCCCCAGCAAATCGCTGGCGGGGGTCGGGGTGATTTTCTACGTGCTGATGGCCCTGCGTGCGCGCCTGCGCACCCTGGGCCACTACGACAGCAAGCCGCAGCCCAACATCGGCGAGCTGCTGGATTTGGTGGCGCTGGGCAGTGTCGCCGACGTGGTGCCGCTGGACGCCAACAACCGCATCCTGGTGCACCAGGGCCTGGAGCGCATCCGCGCCGGCCGTGCGCGCCCAGGGTTGAAGGCGATTCTGGAAGTGGCCAAGCGTGATCATCGGCGTATCACCTCCACCGACCTTGGCTTTATCCTAGGCCCGCGCCTGAACGCCGCTGGCCGCCTGGACGACATGAGCCTGGGTATTGAATGCCTGCTCAGCGACGACACCGCCCTGGCCCAGGCCATGGCGGCGCAGCTGGACGAGCTGAACCAGGACCGCAAGTCCATCGAGCAGGGCATGCAGCGTGAAGCGCTGGCGCAGCTCAAGGACCTGCCGGTTGAATCCATGCCGTTCGGCTTGTGCCTGTTCGACGCCGACTGGCACCAGGGCGTGATCGGCATCCTCGCCTCGCGCCTGAAAGAGCGTTACCACCGGCCCACCATTGCCTTTGCCGACGCCGGCGAGGGCATGCTCAAGGGCTCGGCGCGCTCGGTGCCGGGCTTCCACATTCGTGATGCCCTGGACGCGGTGGCTGCGCGCCACCCGCAACTGATCAGCAAGTTCGGCGGCCACGCCATGGCCGCCGGCCTGTCGCTGCCGGAAGCCAACTTCCCGGCCTTTGCCCAGGCCTTCGACGAAGAAGTGCGACGCCAACTGCAGGAAGACGACCTCACTGGCCGCCTGCTCACCGACGGCAGTCTGGCCGTGGAAGAGTTCCACCTGGAGCTGGCCCGCGCCCTGCGCAACGCCGGCCCCTGGGGCCAGCACTTCCCCGAGCCGCTGTTCCATGGCGTGTTCCAGCTGGCCGAGCAGCGGGTGGTAGGCGAGCGCCACCTGAAAGTGGTGCTCAAGAGTGAATGCGGTTCGGTGCGCCTGGACGGCATTGCGTTCGGCATCGACCGCGAGGTGTGGCCCAACCCCACCGTGCGTTGGGTGGAGCTGGCGTACAAGCTCGACGTCAACGAATTCCGTGGCCAGGAAACCGTGCAATTGCTGATCGCACACATGGAGCCACGCTGAGAAACAGCTGAACCCTGCTCAAGGCGGCGTTGTCGACTAGGCTCTAGACATTGTCTGCGCCCGACCCCCTGCCTTGAGAGGTGCCCCATGAGCCTGCTGCTCGAACCTTATACTCTGCGTCAACTGACCCTGCCCAACCGCATCGCCGTGTCGCCCATGTGCCAGTACTCCAGTGTCGATGGCCTGGCGAACGACTGGCACCTGGTGCACCTGGGCAGCCGCGCCGTGGGCGGTGCCGGCCTGGTGTTCACCGAAGCCACTGCCGTGACGGCCGACGGGCGCATCACCCCCGAAGACCTGGGCCTGTGGAACGACGAACAGATCGAGCCGCTGCAACGCATCACTCGTTTCATTACCTCTCAGGGCGCCGTGCCGGGCATCCAGCTGGCCCACGCCGGGCGCAAGGCCAGCACCTGGCGGCCGTGGCTGGGCAAGGCCGGCAGCATTCCTGTGAGCGAGGGCGGCTGGGTGCCGGTGGGGCCGTCGAAAATAGCCTTCGACCCGCGCCATACCGCGCCCACGGCCCTCGACGAAGGGCAGATCCAGGAAGTGATCCTGGCCTTCGTCGACGCCGCCCGGCGCGCGCTGAAAGCCAACTTCAAGGTGGTTGAGGTGCATGCGGCGCACGGTTACCTGCTGCACCAGTTCCTGTCACCCATCAGCAACCAGCGCCAGGACAGCTACGGCGGGTCGTTCGAGAACCGCATCCGCCTGACCTTGCAGGTCACCGAGGCGATCCGCACGGTGTGGCCGGACGAATTGCCAGTGTTCGTGCGGGTGTCGGCGACCGACTGGGTGGAAGATGGCTGGAACCCCGACGAGACCGTGGAGTTGGCCAAGCGCTTGAAGGCGTTGGGCGCGGACTTGATCGATGTGTCATCGGGCGGTACTGCGGCGAACGCCGAGATTCCTACCGGCCCGGGTTATCAGACGCGGTTTGCCGAGCGGGTGCGCAAGGAGTCGGGGATTGCCACCGGCACCGTGGGCATGATTACCGAACCGGCGCAGGCCGAGCACATCCTGCGCACCTGCCAGGCGGACATCATCCTGCTGGCGCGTGAGCTGCTGCGTGATCCGTACTGGCCGTTGCACGCCGATGACGACCTGGGCGGCCGCCAGGCGACGTGGCCGGCGCAGTACCAGCGCGCCACCCACCGCGACCAGCCGATACACGAGTCCGACCTGCGCGACTGAGTGGCCCGGGACGCGGCCTGTGGCCGCTGCTACATTGCTCCCTGCGGGAGCGGCGAAAGGACCACCGCGTAGTATCTGATACGACGCGGAGCCCTTTTTCGCGCGGCCTGTAGCAGCGGCCGCAGGCCGCGTCACAGGCACCGCATTACGTGTACTTGCGTTTGTCCGGCGCCGGCGGGAAGTACTGGTACAGCCAGGTTTCGCTCAACGTACGGTCCTGGGTGCGGATGAACAGGCGCATCTCCACCGGGTCGACGCTGTCGCTGGTGGGGTACCAGTCGAACGTCACGCGGTAGCCCTTGTCCGGCAGGGCAAGGATGTTGAAGTCCTGCACCTTGCCGCTGGACACCGTCACCACCGGCTCGATGCCGGTGCCTTCGGGCAGCCGGTCCAGGCCGCCGCCCTTGAAGTCCACGGCAAAACGCCGCGCCCACACTTCCGGGTAGTGCTCGCCGGGGGCCCAGCCCTCGGTGAAGCCACCCATGCCGGAACGTGTGGCATGCACCCGCGCCAGCGGCGTGCCCACTGGCGGCAGGGCGCTCCAGTACAGCTTGTAGCCGAAGTTCAGCGCGTCACCGGCCTTGACCGGCTGCTTGGGCGTCCAGAACGCGACGATGTTGTCCAGGGTCTCGCCCGTGGTCGGGATCTCCATCAGGCTCACCGAGCCCTCGCCCCAATTGGTGGTCGGTTCCACCCACAGGCTCGGGCGCTTGTCGTAACCGTCGACGGTATCTTCGTAGCTGCTGAACTCGTGGTCGGTCTGCACCAGGCCGAAGCCCTTGGGGTTGTTGTCGGCGAAGGCGTTGAACTGCAGGGTGGCCGGGTTGTTCAGCGGGCGGCAGATCCACTCGCCGTTGCCGCGCCACATTGCCAGGCGGTCGGAGTCGTGGATTTGCGGGTGGATGGTGTCGCACATGCGACGTTCCTGGGTGCCGCAGCTGAACATGCTGGTCATGGCCGAGATGCCCAGCTGTTCGATGTCGGTGCGGGCGAACACATGGGCGTCGATGGCCATTACCACCTGCTGCGCCTGGCAATCGATGTCGAACTTGTAGGCACCGGTGGCACTGGGCGATTCCAGCAGGGCGTAGACGGTGAAGCGCGTGCTTTCCTTGTCCGGGGTTTCAAACCAGAACTTGGTGAAGTCAGGGAACTCCTCGCGCTTCTTCGCGTAGGTGTCGATCGCCAGGCCACGGGCCGACAGGCCGTACTGGCCGGTGGAGTCCACCGCACGGAAGTAGCTGGCGCCCAGGAAGGACAGGATGTCGTGCTTGTCCAGCTCCGGCGCCTTGAACAGGCGGAAACCGGCGAAGCCCAGGTCGCCCTTGAGCTGCTTGGTGTCCACGCCGGTTTTGTCATAGCGGAACAGCGGCGGGTGGAAGTGCACCTCGCGCGCCTGCTGCTTGCCGGTGTCGACGCTGTACATGCGCACGGGCAGCTTGAAGCCCATGCCCACGTGGAAGAATTGCACATCCAACTGGCCCTTGTTGTCGTACCACAGCGAGTGCTTGGGGTCGTACTGGATGGCGTTGAACTGCAGGGGCGTCATGTTTGCCAGGGTCGGCGGCAACACTTGCTTGCGGTCGGTATAGCCCTGGGTAGCCAGCTGCCGGGCCTGGGCCTGCAGCAGATCGAAACTGAACGGCTCGGCATCGCCATCGGCAGTGGCCGCCATGGCCTGCGCGGCCAGCAGGCCGGTGCCGGACAGCCCGGTATAGGCGGCGAGCGCCATCGAGGCCTTGAGAAGGTGCCTACGGTGCATAAATAAACCTGTCTGCAAATAATCCGGGCCGCCTCCTGGCTGCCAGGCTGGATCGAGATAAAGGTCTGGACATGCCCTCGGCCAAACGCAATCAACTCATAACAGATAACAAAGTGGGCGGGGGGTTCGCAAGGAGAGGGAAAAAAACCTGTAAAAAATCGATGATTCGTGGCCGCCCACTGCAAAGTGAGCGGGCAAGGCTACCAAAATGGCGTTCAAGAAAACTTGGGCAGGCAACTGTGGAAGCCCTGTGGGAGCTGGCTTGCCAGCGAGTTTTTGGCGGCCCGAAAAGCTCGTTGGCAAGCCAGCTCCTACAGGGCTCATTGGACTGCTTCCTCGAATATCAGATTCTCGCGATCTTGGGGAAGCGGGTCATCTCGACCGTCTTCTAAAAAATCGGCAGGAAGCTGTCCGAGAATGTCAAAAAAATCCCGAGACCAAACGGAATACTCGGTCTCTATCACCTTTTGATCGTCCATGTCTGCCTTCCCGTAAATGACTGATGACTGGCAATTCTGCCTTGCGAAATGCGGTTTTGGGGTAGAGAAATCGTGCTTCGGAAAAATCCTACAAAAACGCCAGATCCGTCCTCGTTATTCCCCCAGACACACCCGCAATAATCCCCCCTCAACTCACCCAGACCAGCGAGGAAACGCTTGATGCCCAGGGTAAGACCAACGCGAATTACCGTGACCGGCCACGTGGTGTTCGACCATCATTTCGGGGGCTGTGGGGATATTTACTTGTATTGGTGTGATGTAGGCGCGTCCGAGCAGGAAGCTGGCAAGCCGGCGCGGCAGGGGCAACCGGGCTATTTCAGTGCCAGCATTTTCGATGGCAGCGACTGGCGCAAGTTGCAGCTCAGCCGCCTGTTGCCTTACGCCGCCCGGGCCTACAACCGCCCGGTGCAGCGCCCGCGGGTGGCGCAGGCGCTGCAGCAGGTGATTCACGAGTGGCGCGGCGACCTGGCCAACTACTACGATGAATCACGCTGCTTTCGCCTGCTGGCCCGCGAGTTGAGCTGAACCCGGACGGGCTCAGCGGCCGATTTTCCAGGCATCGCCCGCCGGTGCGTTGCCGCGGTCGTAAGGCTTGGCCAGCCACATGTACAGCAGGCCCAGGCCGATCACCACTGCGGTGGTCACCACCATGGCGTAGTTCACGTACCAGGCGGCGTCCGGCGTGCGTGGCCAGGCCATGTTGATGATGGCGCCAATGCCGTACACCAGCGCGCCGACGTTCACCAGCAGGCCCCAACGGCCCAGGTTGAACTGGCCACTGGGTTTCCAGCCGCGCAGGCGCGCATAGAGCGCAGCCAGCACGATCATCTGGAAGGCCAGGTAGATGCCGATGGCGGCAAAGCTGACGATGGTGGCCACGGCATCCTGCAGGAAGAAGCCGAGAATGATGATCAGCGCCGGCAGCACGCCGGCCACGAACAGCGCGTTGACCGGCACCTGGGTGGTGGCCGACAGGCGCTTGAGCAGGCCGCTGCCTATGACCATCTCATCGCGGGCGTAGGAGTACAGCAGGCGGCTGGCGGCAGCCTGCAGGCTGATCACGCAGGAGATGAACGAGACCATTACCACCGCCATGATCACCCGTGAGCCGACGCTGCCGAAGGCGTTGTTGAGCACGGTGGTCACCGGGTCCTTGTCGGTGCCGTTGATCACGGCTTGCATGTCTGGCACCGCGAGGATCAGCGCCAGGCAGGCGAACATCGCCGAGATGCCGCCAATGTAAATGGTCATGCGCATGGCAATCGGAATGCGCTTGCTGGGGTTGGGGGTTTCCTCGGCCACGTCGCCACAGGCTTCGAAGCCGTAGTACAGGAACATCCCCGCCAGCGAGGCAGTCAGGAAGGCCGGCAGGTAAGAGCCGTCGACGCTGATGTCGAAGGTATTCCACAGCACGCTGAACGGCTGGTGGCGCTCGAAAATCAGCAGGTAGATACCGACGATCAGCGCGCCGACCAGCTCGCAGATGAAGCCGAACATGGCGATGCGCGCGAGCATCTTGGTGCCGCTGAGGTTCACCAGGGTGGCGAACAGGGTCAGCACCAAGGCGATGACGATGTTGGTGTTGTTGCTCGGCTCGAAGCCCAGCATCACCGCCAGGTAGGGACCGGCGCCCACCGCCACGGCGGCGATGGTCACGCACAGGGCGATAGAGTAGATCCAGCCCACCATCCACGCCCAGCGCTTGCCCACCAGGCGGCGCGCCCAGGGGTAGACACCACCGGAAATCGGGAACTGCGACACCACTTCGCCGAATATCAGGCACACCAGCATTTGCCCGAAGCCCACCAGCAGGTAGGCCCAGAACATCGGCGGGCCGCCGGCGGCCAGGCACAGGCCGAACAAGGTGTACACGCCCACCACGGGCGACAGGTAGGTGAAGCCCAGGGCGAAGTTTTCCCACAGGCTCATGCTGCGGTTGAAGTTGGAGGTGTAGCCCAGTTGCCTGAGCTGCTCGGCATCGTGGTCCACGCTTGCCATGTCAGGGGTGACGCTCATGTGTGTGCTCCGAAGGAATCGGCAGATTCAGGTTGCAGGTGCCCGGGGGTGGTGCCCACAGGCACACCCCAGGTCGTTGTTGTAGTAACGTGTGAAATACCTGTAGCAGCGGCCGCCAGGCCGCGTCCAGGCTTGCTCAGTGTTTGAACATGACGTGGCGCACGGTGGTGTAGTCCTCTAGCCCATACATCGACATGTCCTTGCCGTAGCCCGACAGCTTCTGCCCGCCATGGGGCATCTCGCTCACCAGCATGAAGTGCGTGTTTACCCAGGTGCAGCCGTATTGCAGGCGCGCACTCAAACGGTGGGCGCGGCCGACGTCCTGGGTCCACACCGACGAGGCCAGGCCGTAGTCGGAATCGTTGGCCCAGCCCAGCACCTGGGCTTCGTCGTCGAAACGGGTCACCGACACCACCGGGCCGAAGACTTCACGGCGCACTATCTCGTCATCCTGCTGGGCGTCGGCCAGCACCGTGGGCTGGAAGAAGAAGCCGTTGCCATCCACCGCCTTGCCACCGGTGACCAGGCGAATATGCGGTTGCGCCAGCGCGCGTTCGACGAAACCGGCCACGCGGTCGCGGTGCTGGGCGGTGATCAGCGGGCCCAGCTCGGTGTCGGGGTCGTCCTGCAGGCCATATTTGATGCTGCTGACCGCAGCGCCCAGTTTTTCCACGAACTGCTCGTAAATACCTGCCTGCGCGTAGATGCGGCAGGCGGCGGTGCAGTCTTGCCCGGCGTTGTAGAAGCCGAAGGTGCGGATGCCTTCCACGGCGGCGTCGATGTCGGCGTCGTCGAAGATGATCACCGGGGCCTTGCCGCCCAGTTCCATGTGCATGCGTTTGACGCTGTCGCTGGTGCTGGAAATGATGTTGGCGCCGGTGGCGATGGAGCCGGTCAGCGAGACCATGCGCACCTTGGGGTGCGTGACCAACGGGCTGCCCACGGTAGGGCCGCGGCCGAACACCAGGTTGAGCACGCCGGCGGGGAAAATCTCGTTGGCCAGCTGCGCCAGGCGCAGGGCGGTCAGCGGTGTCTGCTCCGAAGGTTTCAGCACCACGGTGTTGCCCGCCGCCAGCGCCGGGGCGATCTTCCAGGCCACCATCATCAGCGGGTAGTTCCACGGCGCGATGGAGGCGATGACGCCCACCGGGTCGCGGCGAATCATCGAGGTGTGGCCCGGCAGGTACTCGCCCGCTGCCGAGCCGCTCATGCAGCGCGTGGCCCCGGCGAAGAAGCGGAACACGTCGGCGATGGCCGGGATCTCGTCGTTCAGCGCGGCGCTGTAGGGCTTGCCGCAGTTGTCGGACTCAAGCTTGGCCAGCTCTTCGCCGTGGGCCTCGATGGCGTCGGCCAGTTTCAGCAGCAGCAGCGAACGGTCTTTCGGTGTGGTCTGCGACCAGCTGTCGAAGGCGGCATCGGCGGCGCGCACGGCAGCGTCGACCTGGGCTTCGCTGGCTTCGTGAATCTCCACCAGCACGCGGCCCAGGGCCGGGTTGAACACCGCTTGCAGCGGGCCTTCGCCCTGCACGAAGTGGCCGTTGATCAGCAGTTGGGTTTGCATGGTTCTTGTCCCCTTGAAGGTGTTATTTGCCGCCACTGCCGGCCACGCTTTCGCCGCCGCGTGTCAGGTAATAGGCGCCCAGGATCGGCAGCATGGTCACCAGCATCACCAGCATGGCGACCACGTTGGTGACCGGCACGTCGCGCGGGCGGCTGAGCTGGTTGAGCAACCAGATCGGCAGCGTGCGCTCGTGGCCGGCGGTGAAGGTGGTGACGATGATTTCGTCGAACGACAGCGCGAATGCCAGCATGCCCCCGGCCAGCAACGCCGAGCCCAGGTTGGGCAGAATGATGTAGCGGAAGGTCTGCCAGCCGTCGGCGCCCAGGTCCATGGACGCCTCGATCAGGCTGTGGGAGGTGCGGCGCAGGCGGGCGATGACGTTGTTGTAGACGATCACCACGCAGAAGGTGGCGTGGCCGATGACGATGGTCATCAGCCCCGGCTCGATGCCCAGGCTCTTGAACGCCGACAGCAGGGCGAGACCGGTGATGATGCCGGGCAGGGCGATGGGCAGTATCAGCATCAGCGAGATGCCTTCCTTGCCGAAGAAGTTGCGCCGGTACAGCGCCGCCGAGGCCAGGGTGCCCAGCACGATGGCGATCAGCGTGGCCACGCAGGCCACCTGCAGCGACAGCTTGATCGACTCCACCACATCGGTGCGCGCGAAGGCCACGCTGAACCACTTCAGGGTGAAGCCCTGGGGCGGAAAGCTGAAGGCTGCGTCTTCGGTGTTGAAGGCGTAGAGGAAGATGATCAGGATCGGGAAGTGCAGGAACACCAGCCCGCCCCAGGCGGCGAGGCGCAGCCCGATGGAAGGTTTGTCAGAGCGCATCGAAGGCCCCCAGGCGTTTGACGATGGACAGGTACACCGCGATCAGCACGATGGGCACCAGGGTGAACGCCGCGGCCATCGGCATGTTGCCGATGGCGCCCTGCTGGGCGTAGACCATGCTGCCGATGAAGTAGCCGGGCGGGCCGATCAGCTGCGGCACGATGAAGTCACCCAGGGTCAGCGAGAAGGTGAAGATGGAACCGGCAGCGATACCGGGCACCGACAGCGGCAGAATCACCTGCATGAAGGTTTGCCGTGGCTTGGCGCCCAGGTCTGCAGAGGCCTGCAGCAGCGACGGCGGCAGGCGTTCCAGCGAGGCCTGAATGGGCAAGATCATGAACGGTAGCCAGATGTACACGAACACCAGGAAACGCCCCAGGTGCGAGGTGGACAGGGTGCTGCCACCGACGCCTGGAATGCTCAGGATCACTTGCAGCACGGGCGCCAGCCCCAGGTGCTGGACGAACCACTGGGCCACGCCGCCCTTGGCCAGCAGCAGGGTCCAGGCGTAGGCCTTGACGATGTAGCTGGCCCACATGGGCATCATCACTGCGATATAGAAAAACGCCTTGGTCTTGCCCGTGGTGTAGCGCGCCATGTAGTAGGCGATGGGGAAGGCCACCAGGGCGCTGGCCAGCGACACCACCACGGCCATTACCAGGGTGCGCTGGATGATGTCGAAATTCGCCGGGTTGAACAGCGCAGCGAAGTTGGCCAGGGTCAGCTCCGGGGTGACCGTCATGCTGAAGTCGTCGAAGGTGTAGAAACCTTGCCACAACAGGTTCAGCAGCGAGCCCAGGTAGATGGCGCCGAACCACAGCAGCGGCGGCACCAGCAGCAACGACAGGTACAGGTTGGGCTTGCGGTACAGCAGGTTCCACAGCCGCCGCAGGGGCGAGTAGTCCGCCAGCGGCGCCGGTTTTTCCAGGGCCAGGCTCATGTCACAGGCCCTCGCTGTCGCGCAGGGCTGTCATCGCCTCGCGTGCCCAACGCGCGCTCAGGCGCTGGCCGGGCTGCAGCACAATGCTCGGCTCCTGCCATTGGTTGTTGGCCTGGCTGATGGCGATCACCTGGCCGCTCTCAAGCTTCAGCTCGTAACGGGTGGAGCTGCCCTGGTACTGGATGTCGTGCAGTACGCCATCCACCTGCACTTCATGGCTGGTGGAGGCCTCGCCGAAGCGGATGTGCTCCGGGCGGATGGAGAAGGGCAGGTCGCTGCCGCACACCAGGCGCGCTGCCTCGCCGCGCAACACGTTGGAGGTGCCGACGAACTCGGCGACGAACGGCGTGGCGGGTTTCATGTACAGGTTGCGTGGGCTGTCGACCTGCTCGATGCGGCCCTTGTTGAACACCGCCACGCGGTCGGACATGGACAGCGCTTCGGTCTGGTCGTGGGTGACGAAAATGAAGGTGATGCCCAGCTGCCGCTGCAGTTTTTTCAGCTCGCCCTGCATCTGCTCACGCAGCTTCAGGTCCAGCGCGCCCAAGGGTTCGTCCAGCAACAACACCCGCGGGCGGTTGACCAGGGCGCGGGCCAGGGCCACGCGCTGGCGCTGGCCGCCGGACAGTTGCACCGGCTTGCGCTGGCCGTAGCCGCCCAGGGCCACCATGGCCAGGGCCTCCTCGGCGCGCTGCAGGCGCTCCTGCTTGCCCACGCCCTTGACCTTGAGGCCGTAGGCTACGTTGTCCAGCACGTTCATGTGCGGGAACAGGGCGTAGTCCTGGAACACCGTGTTGACGTCACGCTGGTAGGGCGGCAGGCCGGCGGCTTCGGCGCCATGAATGCGGATGGAGCCACTGCTGGGCTGCTCGAACCCTGCGATCAGGCGCAGGCAGGTGGTCTTGCCCGAGCCTGATGGGCCGAGCATGGAAAAGAACTCGCCGTCCTGGATATCGATGGATACCCGGTCGACGGCCTTCACTTCGCCGAACACGCGGGAAACCTGGGTGAACTGGACTGCAAGCGTCATGATGCGCTACTCCGGTGGGCATGGAGAGTGTGGCGTGGAGGATGTGGGAGCTGGCTTGCCAGCGAGCTTTTGAGGGCCTTCAAAGCTCGCTGGCAAGTCAGCTCCCACAAGGGCGTGGGCTCAGCGGCCGCCCATGATCGCGATGTAGTCCTGGGTCCAGCGGCTGTACGGCACGAACTTGCCGCCCTCGGCCTGCGGGGTTTTCCAGAAGGCGATCTTGTCGAACTGGTCGACGCCATTGGTCTTGCAGCCCTCGGCGCCCAGCAATTCGCTGCTGGTGCATGCCGCCGGTACCGCCGGTAGCGAGCCGAACCAGGCGGCCACGTCACCCTGCACCTTGGGTTGCAGCGACCAGTCCATCCACTTGTAGGCGCAGTTGGGGTGCGCGGCCTCGGCGTGCAGCATGGTGGTGTCGGCCCAGCCGGTGGCGCCTTCCTTCGGAATGGTCGAGGCCACGGGCTGGTTGTCGGCCTTCAGGCCGTTGACCATGTAGCCCCAGGAGCTGGAGGCCACCACGCCTTCGTTCTTCACGTCGCTCATCTGCACGGTTGCGTCATGCCAGTAGCGGTGCACCAGCGCGTGCTGGGCACGCAGCAGGTCGAGCACGGCCTTGTACTGGGTTTCGTTCAGCTCGTAGGGGTTCTTGATGCCCAGTTCGGGCTTGGTGCTCTTGAGGTACAGCGCCGCGTCGGCGATGTAGATCGGGCCGTCGTAGGCCTGCACGCGGCCCTTGTTGGGTTTGCCGTCGGGCAGGTCCTGGGCCTTGAACACCACGTCCCAGCTGGTGGGCGGGGTCTTGAAGACGTTGGTGTTGTACAGCAGCACGTTCGGGCCCCACTGGTAGGGGGTGCCGTAGGTCTGCTTGTTGACCACATACCAGGGGCCGTCCTGCAGGCGCGGGTCGATGTTCTTCCAGTTGGGGATCAACGCGGTGTTGATGGGCTGCACGCGCTTGCCGGCGATCAGCCGCAGGGAGGCGTCGCCCGAGGCGGTCACCAGGTCGTAGCCGCCCTTGGCCATCAGGCTGACCATCTCGTCCGAGGTGGCGGCGGTCTTGACGTTGACCTTGCAACCGGTCTCCTTCTCGAAGCCGGTCACCCAGTCGTAATTCTTGTCGCTTTCGCCCCGTTCGATATAGCCCGGCCAGGCAACGATATCCAGTTGCCCTTCACCGGCACCCACCGCCTTCAGCGGTTCGGCGGCCTGCAGGCTGGCGCTGGCCAGCAGGGCGGTGGTCAAGGCGCTGAGCAGTGCGGTCTTGTGCGCGTGCATGGTATCCCTCTTCTTCAAATTATGGTCGGGGCAGTGTTCGAACGGTGCAGCGGGCCTTCGTCGAGGCTGATTATTAGAATAGTGGTGATAACGGTTGGCGGGTCAGAGGTGCTCCCCATGGCGCGCCATGATGTGCCGCACCACGCTGTAGTCCTGCAGCGAATCACTGGACAGGTCCTTGCCGTAGCCGGAGCGCTTGAGGCCGCCGTGGGGCATTTCGCTGGCCAGCATGAAATGGCTGTTGATCCAGGTGCAGCCGTACTGCAGGCGCGCGGCCACTTGCATGGCCTTGTCCAGGTTCTGGGTCCACACCGAGGAGGCCAGGCCGTATTCCGATTCGTTGGCCCAGTCCATGGCCTGGCTCAGCTCGTCGAACCGGGTGACGGTGACCACCGGGCCGAACACCTCGCGCTGGACGATTTCGTCGTT
Source organism: Pseudomonas sp. JC1203 (assembly GCF_056175065.1). Lineage (NCBI taxonomy): Bacteria > Pseudomonadati > Pseudomonadota > Gammaproteobacteria > Pseudomonadales > Pseudomonadaceae > Pseudomonas > Pseudomonas sp. JC1203. The sequence continues at coordinate 291,133 of NZ_JBWCAM010000004.1, read as the reverse complement.
CTGGCGGCAGCCGGCCAGCAGCGTCGGCTGGTAGTAGAAACCCGGCCCCGAATGCACGGCGGCGCCGGTGATGCGTTCGATGTGTGGCTGGCTCAGCGCGCGTTCGACGAAGCTGGCCACGCGGTCGCGCTGGCGCGAACTGATCAGCGGGCCCAGTTCGTTGTCGGCGTCGCGCTTGCCGGCGAAGCGCAGCTTGCCTACGGCAGCGCCCAGTTCGCTCACCAGTTGGTCGTGAATGCCGGCCTGGGCGTACACCCGGCACGCCGCCGTGCAGTCCTGCCCGGCGTTGTAGTAGCCGTAGTTGCGCACGCCATCGACCACCGCGCGCAGGTCGGCGTCGTTGCAGACGATTACCGGCGCCTTGCCTCCCAGTTCCAGGTGGGTGCGCTTCAGCGTTTTCGAGGCAGCCTGGAGAATTTTCTGCCCGGTGACGATATCGCCGGTCAGCGACACCATGCGTACCTTGGCGTGGCTGACCAGGTGGCCGCCCACGCCCTCGCCGCCGCCACAGACGATGTTCAGCACGCCACGCGGCAGGATCTGCGCCAGCGCCGGGGCCAGCGCCAGAATCGACAGCGGCGTGTGCTCGGAAGGCTTGAACACCAGGGTATTGCCGGCCGCCAGCGCGGGGGCGATTTTCCATGCCGCCATCATGATCGGGTAATTCCACGGCGCGATGGACGCCACCACGCCAATCGGGTCGCGGCGCACCATGCTGGTGTAGCCAGGCACGTATTCGCCCGCCAGCTGGCCAGTCTGGCAGCGCACGGCGCCGGCGAAGAACCGGAACACATCGACGGTGGCGGCCAGGTCGTCCTGCCGCGCCAGGTGCAGCGGCTTGCCGCAGTTCAGTGCTTCCAGCTGCGCCAGGCTGTCGGCCTGGCGGGCCACGGCGTCGGCGATCTGCAGCAGCAGGTTGGCGCGTTGCTGCGGGGTAGTTCGCGACCAACCGGCGAAGGCGCGGTGGGCGGCCATGATGGCGTGTTCCACCTGTTCGCTGCTGGCCTCGGCAATGTGGGTAAGCACCTCGGCAGTGGCCGGGTTGATGATCGGTTCCACCAGCCCTTGCCCTGCAACGAGCTCGCCGTCGATCAGCAGTGCGGTGCACAGGGTGGGGGTGGAAGTGCCGGCCATCTTGCGAGGTCTCTTTTCTTTTGGGCTCACGGGCAGGCTCCTGGAAGGCAGCCCGGGCACGGATTGTCTCGGTGGGTAGAGACTAGTGCGCGGGCGGGTGGGCTACAAATTCTAAATACTGAATGCAGCATTCGATTAAATCGATAGCCTGCGCCCAGCGTTGGGCTGCTCGCGGGCCACGGTCAGGAACGGGTCCACCAGCGCTGGCCGCGCGGTGCCGCGACGCCAGGCCAGGCCCACGTCCAGGGTCTGGGTGAGGTCGGCGAGCGGCCGTGCCTCGATGATGTCGCCCTCCAGCGACCACGGCCGGTAGGTCATGTCCGGTTGTATCGACACACCCAGCCCTGCCGCCACCAGGCTGCGCACGGCCTCGGTGGAGGCGGTGCGCAGGCTGATGCGCGGGGTCAGGCTGGCGCTGGTCCACAGGCGCTGGGCGTTGCGGTCCATCTCGTCGACGTTGAGCTGGATCAGCGGCTCGCGCGCCACGTCGGCCAGGGTGATGCTGTCGTGGTCCAGCAGCGGGTGCTGGGCCGGCAGCCACAGGCGGTGGGGCGAGTGGGTCAGCACCTCGGTCTGCAGCGCGTGGCGGTCTTCCAGGTTGGAGACGATCAGCACACCCACGTCGATCTCGCCGCTCACCAGCAGGTGCTCGATGTACGGGCGCTCGTCCTCCATCACGCGCAATTCCACGTTGGGGTAGGCGCGCTGGAAGCGCGTCAGCAGGTCGGCCAGGTAATAACCGGCCACCAGGCTGGTGACGCCGATCACCAGTTGACCGGCCACCTGGTCGGTGCTTTGCTGCAGGCTGCGCTTGGCGTTGTCGACAGTGGCCAGGATCAGGTGCGCCTGGCGCAGGAACTGGTGGCCCTGGTGTGTCAGGGTCATGCCCTTGGCGTGGCGGTTGAACAGGCTGACGCCAATCTCCTGCTCCAGCTGCTGGATGGCCAGGGTCAGGGTCGACTGGGAAATGAACACCGCCTGGGCGGCGGCCGAGATCGAACCGGTCTCGGCCACGGCGATGAAATGGCGGATCTGGCGCAGGGTCATCATCAACGGGGCACTCGCAACGGGATCTATAAAGCTGATGGGGCGAGTGTATATCTTTTTTTTCGAAGGCTTCGGTCCGCGCGGTTGTGCAACATCCCGAAGCAAATCCCCAGGGGCGAGCCGCCGGGCTTCGTTTTAAGCTCAAGGCATTCGCGTCGCCTTTCTGGAGGTTTCCCCATGAACACCCGTGGCCTGCTTGATCAACTGCTCAAATCCGGTACCGACCTGCTGCAGGGCAAAGGCGCCACTGCTTCATCCCCCGCCAATGGCGCCCTCGGCAGCCTGTTGTCGGGGGCGGGTGGTGGCGCGTTGGCGGCCGGGGCGATGGGCTTGCTGATGGGCAGCAAGAAGGCGCGCAAGTTGGGTGGGCAGGCGCTGACCTATGGCGGTATCGCCGCTGTCGGCGTGCTGGCGTACAAGGCCTGGAGCAACTGGCAGGCCCAGCAGCACACGGCGCCGCGTGAACCCGCGCAAACCCTCGACCGCCTGCCCGCCGCCCAGGCGGAACAGCACAGCCAGGCCGTGCTCAAGGCGTTGATCGCCGCGGCCAAGGCCGATGGGCATGTGGACGCGCGTGAGCGTGAATTGATCGAAGGGCAGTTCGCGCAACTGACTGCCGACCCGCAATTGCAGGGCTGGCTGCACGCCGAATTGAACAAGCCCCTGGACCCGGTGGATGTGGCGCGCGCCGCCGGCACGCCGGAAATGGCCGCCGAGATGTACCTGGCCAGCGTGATGATGGTCGACGACGCGCAGTTCATGGAGCGCACCTACCTGGATGAACTGGCGCGGCAGCTGAGCCTCGACTCAACCCTCAAGGCCGAACTGGAACGGCAGGCGCACCAACCTGTATAACAGTGGCGGTGGGGCATTCGACCAGCGGTTGCAGTTTCTGCCTGGCGCTGCCGATACCCCGTCGTAGCCACTTCCCCCCGGTGCCGAATGCCTGCTTCCGACCTTGAACGCCGCACGACCGACGACGCGCACACCCTGGCCGAAGTCGAGCGCACGATTGCGACCGGGGTGCGCGTCCTGCGGTTCAGTGACCTGCTGGAACGCCGCTACCAGGCCGACACGGTCAAGCAGCGCCTGCAGTTCATCACTGCCGTGGGCATTGGCGGTGCGCTGGTCTATAACCTGTTTCTGCTCAGCGACTGGCTTACCCTGCGGGACATGTTTGCCTACGTGGCATCCGGCCGCCTGCTGTTGGTCACGCCAATGTTCATCGCCTTGCTGGTGCTGGGCCAGCGCCTCACCCAGCGCTGGGCAGTGGAAACGGCGGCAGCGGCGGGCACCGTGGTGTCATCACTGATACCCCTGGTGGCGATGATCTACAGCCATAGCCCGTACCGCCTGCACTATCAGCTGGGGATGCTGCTGATCATGGTCTATTGCACCATGATCCAGCAGTTGCCGATGCGCTTCGCCTCGGTGGCCATGCTGTGCATGCTGGTGATCCAGCTGGTGACCACCTACCTGGCCGACTTCGCCGATTTCCGTATCTGGCAGGCCAACGCGCTGCTGTTCGTGTCCACGGCGGCGCTGCTGTTGATGGCCTCGTATTTCCAGGAACGCGGCAGCCGCCTGAGCTACCTGTTCGCCTTGCGTGGGCGGTTGCTGCGCGAGCAATTGCTGCACATCGCCCGTACCGACGCCCTGACCCAGTTGTTCAACCGCCGCTACCAGGGCGAGGTCATGGAGCAGGTGTGGGCGGCGGCTGCGGCAAAGCCTGTGAGCGTGGTGGTTATCCTGCTGGATATCGACCACTTCAAGGCTTACAACGACAACTACGGCCACCTGCAGGGCGACACGTGCCTGGCACAGGTCAGCCAGGCTATCCAGCAGGCGGCGCAGGCGCGGGACGCCCTGGTGTTTCGTTTCGGTGGTGAAGAACTGCTGATTCTGCAGGTGGGCGCCGACGCCAATCAGGCGCGTGCCCTGGGCGAGGCATTGCGCAGCGCAGTCGCCGCCCTGGCCATCCCGCACCCGGTGCTGGGCGCAGGTGCGCAGGTGACTGTGAGCCTGGGCGTGGCCGCAAGCATGGCCCCGCACACGGGTGCCGATGCCCTGATTGCCGCGGCAGACCAGGCGCTGTACGCCGCCAAGGGCGCCGGGCGCGACTGCCTGCGCTGCGCTTGACGGGTCAGGCGAGGTCGGTCTTGCCTTCGTACACCATCACGCAACCCCAGGCCGCTACTGCCACCGGAATTACCAGGCACCACAGCCCCACTGCCAGGTACAGCAGCGCCGAGCCGATGCAGCCCACGGTGAAGCCCAGCAGGTTGCGGCCAATCGGCCCCATGCGTGCCAGAATCACTTCGCGTTCGGCGCGGTCGCGCAGGCCAATCAGCGAAAACAGATCAATCGCCAGCTGGGTGACGTTGCCGGTCATCAGCGTGGTCGGTGGCGCCGCCTTCAGGTGCTGACGCGACAGCGCGTTCTGAATGGCCATGGCTGCCACGCCAACCATGCCGGTCACCAGCGCCACCATTGAATCGCCGTCGGTGAACGGCCCCAGCCACACCGCGCAGGCCATGAACAGCGCCAGCAACAGCGTGTGCGCCAGCATCAGCAGGTGCAGCGACGCCAGGTTGTGCCGGTGCAGCGCGCTCGCCGCCAAGTGGGTGAAGCCCACCACCATGGCGAACACCGGCAGCGCCAGCAACTTCGCCAAGGCGCCCGAGGTGCCATGCACGATGCTCACCCCCAGGGTGACGAAGTTGCCGGTGACGTGGGCGGTGAACAGCCCCTGCAGGGCGAGGAAGCCCACGGTGTCGACGAAGCCGCCGTTGAAGCTCAGGGCGGGGGCGAGTGATGTGGGTACGGGGCGCATGGTCGTTCCTTGAGGTTGGGAGGCGCGGCCATTGTGGCCGCGAAACCGTTTCAGGAACAATTATCCATATGGTGAACTTATTGTTTCTATTTTGGGGACGGTGCGCAGTCCAGGCGGAAGCACGTTGGCCCGCCTGCGGGGGAATCGACGCTGATGGCCCAGCCCTGGTTGACGCAGATGCGCTTGACCAGTGACAGGCCCAGGCCGAGGTTGTCGACACTGGGCTGCGGCCCCCGGGTAAACGGCAGGAAGATGGCTTCGTGCTGGTCGGCGGCAACGCCGGGGCCGTTGTCCTGCACCTCCACCCAGGTGTCGCCCACGCGCAGGCGAATCTCGCTGCCGGTGCCGGCGTATTGCAGGGCGTTGCGCAGCAGGTTGCCCAGCACTGTGCGCAGCAGGGGCAGGGGGTAGGCAGGCGGCGTGGCCAGCGTGGCGTGCGGTTCCACCAGCAGTGCCAGCTGCAGGCGCCGGGCCTGGGGGCAGGCCTGCCGCACCTGTTCGTCCACCGCCTGGGCCAGGCTGGCGTGGGCGAACCCCAGGCAGTCGGCCTCGCCACGGGCCAGCATCAGGTAGGTGTCCAGGCGCTGGCGCATGTCCTTGATCGAAGCCTCTACTTGCGCCAACTGGGTATCGGCCGCGGGGCTCAGGGGTTCTTCGTCGCGCAGCACCTCGCAGGCGCTGAGCGCTGCCATCATCGGCGTGCGCAGCTCGTGGCCGACGTCGGCGGTGAACAGGCGTTCGCGTTGCAGGGCCAGCTCCAGGTGGTTGTAGGTGTTGTCGAACGCCTGGGCGGCGGTGCCGATTTCATTGGCCGGGAAGTCCGGTGCCAGGCGGCTTGAGGGGGGCAGGGCAGTGCGCGCACTCATGCTCGCGGCCAGGCGTTCGATGGGGCGTACCAGGCGCCGCGTGGTGATCACCCCCAGCAGCACCGCCAGCAGCACCAGGCCGCCGAGGCTGGTGACGCCGACAATCAGCATGGTCGACTGGCCATGTTCGTAGTCGGTGTAGTCGCGCATCAACAGGTAGCGCTGGGCGCCGTCGTCCAGCACACGCACGTGCCACAGGCGCTGGCCACGCATCAGTTTGTAGAAGCCTGGGGACAATTGCCGCAGGTCGGCGGGAAACTGCTCGGAGCCAGGCTGGCCGACGAAAAACCGCCCAGGCCGGCCCGGCCCGCCGCTGGCGATTTCCTCGCGCACCCGCGTGATGGCGATGCCCATGTCGATTTCCTGCAGGCGCATCTCCAGGCGGTTCAGGCTCAGGTTGGAAAGCGCCAGCACCAGCGCGCCAGTGAGCAGGCTCACCAGCCCGTAGATCAAAATCAGCCGGCGGCCCAGGCTGTGGCGGCGTTCAGTCATCGGCCAGCCGGTAGCCGATGCCGTGCACGGTGCGCAGCAGCGGCTGTGCGAAGGGTTTGTCGACTACATGGCGCAGCTGGTGAATGTGCGTGCGCAGGCTGTCGCTGTCGGGTGGCGAATCGCTCCATAGCAGCTCTTCCAGTTTGCGCCGCGCCACCACGGCGGGGCTGGCCTGCATCAGCGCCATCAACAGGCGCAGGGGCGCGGGCGGCAACTTCAGCGCCTGGCCTGCGCGGCTCAGCGCCAGGGTAGTGGTGTCCAGGCACAGGTCGGCGACCTGCAACACGGTCTTGTGCTGGGGCGCGGCACGCAGCAGCACGGCGTTGACCCGCGCCGCCAGTTCGGCCAGGGCAAAGGGCTTCACCAGGTAGTCGTCGGCGCCAGCCTCGAAGCCTTCCAGGCGGTTATCCAGGGTGTCGCGTGCGGTCACCATGATCACCGGAATGCGCCGGCCGCCTTCTTCGCGCAGGCGCCGGCACAGGGTGTAGCCGTCCAGCCGCGGCAGCATGAGGTCGAGCACGATCAGGTCGAAATCGCCACTGCGGGCCATCTCCAGGCCCTGGGCGCCGTTCTCCGCGCAATCGACGATGTAGCCGCGGCGGCTGAGGTAACGGGTGATGTTGTCGAGGATAACCAGGTCGTCTTCGATGACCAGAATGCGCATGGGCGGGCCAGTTTCATGAAATGTGTCGGATGTGAAAACTTCTTAACAAGAACTTGAGAAGCGTTATCGCACAATGCGCGAAAGAGAATCGTTGTTGTTTACTTTAACCTGCTGGCCCCTCCTACGAGAACCCCATGAGCCGTCAATCCACCCTTCCACCGCGCCTTGAAGTTTCCCTGGGCATGGCCGTCGCCACGCTCAGCAGCCTGACCTATGCTGCCGACCAGGTGCCCAACACCCTGCAGCTGGACCAGACGGTCATCGATGCCACGCAGGACAACGCGGCACCGTACCAGACCGAGAAACTCTCGGGCAGCAAATTCACCGAGGCCCTGCGTGACACCCCGCAGAGCATCAGCGTGGTGCCCAAGCGTGTGCTGGAAGAACAGAATGCCCAGGACCTCAAGGACGTGCTGCGCAACGTGCCCGGCATTACCTTCAACTCGGGCGAGGGCGGCGGTGGCGTAGGCGACAGCATCAACATTCGTGGTTTCAGCGCCGACGGCAACATCTACCGTGACGGCGTGCGCGACCCGGCCAAGTACACCCGTTCCGAGCTGTTCAACACCGAACAGGTGGAAGTGCTCAAGGGCTCCAGCAGCTCGGGCTGGGGCGTGGGCGCCATTGGCGGCGCCATCAACATGGTCACCAAGAGCCCCGAGCTCAAGGACTTCGACACCCTGGACGTGGGCGTGGGTACGGCCAACTACAAGCGCAGCACCCTGGACATCAACCACACCATCGACGGCCTGGGCGAGGGCGCAGCCTTCCGCCTCAACGTGGTGGGCTACAAGGGCGGCGAGAACGGCCGTGACTGGATCCAGCGTGAGCGCAACGGCTTCGCGCCGTCGCTGTCCTTGGGCCTGGGCACCGACACCCGCTTCACCATCGCCTACGAATACATCCACGACAACGGCAACACCGACTACGGCATTCCCACTGTGGATGGCAGCAACGGCAGCAGCCCGCACCGCCTGGGCAGCTGGAGCAGCTACTGGGGCTGGCGCAACCTGGACAAGGAAAACAACGAGTCGCACCGCCTGAACCTGAAGTTCGCCCATGACTTCAACGACAACGTCACCTTCGACAACCAGCTGACCTATTTCCACCTGGACCACGACTACTTCGTCACCACCCCGGGCGGCACCTACTACAAGGCTAACAGCCCGGCACCGGGCGTGATGGCCAACAAGGGCGTGTACCGTCGCTACCTCAACACCCCGTCCCGCGATCAGACCAACGCCACCTGGAGCGACCAGAGCAACCTGACGTTCCGCTTCGACACCTTCGGCATTGGCCACACCCTGGTCACCGGCGTCGAGTACAGCAAGCAGACCCTGCAGGAAGACACCGGCAAGCTGACCGCCGCCGATGCCACGACCATGAGCAACCTCACGGCCGACAGCAACAACTGGTCCAAGTACCCGTATTCGGCTGACACCTACACCAGCGCCGAGGTCTCCGCCGAGCAGGTCGACAAGGCCTTCTATGTGCTCGACACCCTGACCTTCAACGACCACTGGCAACTGCACCTGGCTGGCCGCCAGGACCACTACGACTCGCGCATCACCAGCAACTGGTCGCGCAGCAGCCAGACCGCAGCGTGGGTGGACGGCGGCAATTCGTCGGCCTCGGAAAAAGTCACCAGCGTGCACACCGCCCTGGTCTACAAGCCGGTGGAAGAGGGCAGCATCTACCTCAGCTACGCCAACGCCCGCCAGCCCAGCAGCCTGACCGCCATCGCCCAGACCGGCGCCAGCACCGGCGACAGCACCCAGCGTGGCAAGACCACCGAACTGGGCACCAAGTGGGACCTGTTCAATGAAAACCTCAGCCTGACCGCCGCGGTGTATGAAACCAAGCGCAGCTTGACCTACACCGACGACGACACCGGCGCCACCCTCAACGTGGGCGGCGAGCAGCGCGTGCGCGGCCTGGAAATCGGCCTGGCGGGCAACATCAACCGCTACTGGTCGATCTACGGCGGCTACGCCTACCAGAACGCCGTGACCCTGAAGGCCGCCAACGCTACTTCAGAAGATGGCACGGTCGGCATCGCCAACACGCCCAAGCACACCATCAGCCTGTGGAACACCTGGAAACTGCCGGGCGACAACACTTTCAGCTACGGCGTGCGCTACGAAGACACCGTGGACATCTACCAGGGCACCGGCACCGGCGCCGACTCGGTCACCAGCTCGGCGACCAAGACTACCCTGCCGGACTACGTGGTGCATGACGTGGCGTTCACCCACGCCGTCAACAAGAACATCGACCTGCGCCTGAACGTCACCAACATCTTCGACAAGCGTTACTTCACTGAATACAACGGCCGTGGCTACGGTATTCCGGGTGATGGCCGCGGCGCCACGCTGACCGCCGAGTACCGCTTCTGATGCTGGCCGATCCCGTGCTGCGCCTGGGCGTGCAGGACCGCACCGCAGTGGCGCGCCTGCTGCTGGACCAGGCCGCCACGGGCAACCCGGAGGCCCAGGCGCACCTGGGCCAGGCGTTGCTCGACGGCCACGGCATAGAACGCGACGCGGCGCTGGCCTTGAGCTGGTTCCGCATCGCCGCGGGGCGCGGCCACCTGGTGGCACTGAACATGGTGGGCCGTTGCCTGGAACTGGGCTGGGGCTGTGCCCCGGACCTGCCTGGGGCGGCGGCGCATTACCACGCCGCCGCCCGGCGCGGGCTGGATTGGGGCCAGTACAACTACGCCAACCTGCTCAGCCAGGGCCGCGGCGTGCCGCGCAACATGGCGGCCGCGCTGGCCTGGTACCAGCGCGCCGCCGACAGCGGCCACGCCAAGGCCATGAACCTGGTGGGGCGGTTCCACGAGGAAGGCTGGGGCATACCGGTAAACGCCGCGCTGGCGTTCGACTGGTTCCAGCGCTCGGCCCTGGCCGGGGATTTTCGCGGCCAGTGCAGCTACGCCGCCATGCTGGTGCGCCACGGCAACCTCGACGAGGCTGCCCACTGGGTCATGCGCGCAACGCGCACGGCCACGCCGGCCTTCCTGGCCAAGATCCGCGAAGCCGTGGCAGCCCTGCCTGCGGCCGTGTTCGCCCCGGTCATCAGCGCCATCGACCAACGTCTGGCGATCATCCCGTAGCGCACTGTCTATTGTGGGAGCTGGCTTGCCAGCGAGTTTCCAGGACTTCAACAGCTCGCTGGCAAGCCAGCTCCCACAGCGCGCCTCCCCGCTACCTAACTTATGGCCCACCGCTATCATGTCGAAAAGATATGGAAAGGTAGGCAAAAACGACACAGTCAGCAGGGTTATCTGTGGGCTATACTCGGCCAATTTGCCGGTAAGACGTAGCACTTTCGAGGGATGACTGTGAAGAACTGGACATTGCGCCAACGGATCCTGGCGAGCTTCGCCGTGATTATCGCCATCATGCTATTGATGGTAGTGGCCTCCTACACGCGCCTGAAGGCTATCGACGATGCGCAGGAAAACGTGCGCGCTGACAGCGTGCCAGGCGTCTACTACAGCTCGATGATCCGCAGCGCGTGGGTCGAAAGCTTCGTCTATACCCAGCAACTGGTGGGGTTGAGCTACCAGCGTGAATTCGTCACGGCCGACGAGGACCAGTACAAGGCCTTCGCCGACCGTCTGACCGAGCAGATGGGCAATTACCAGAAGACCGTGTTCGACCAGGACGACAAGGCCAGCTTCGACGAGTTCGGGAAAACCCGCGTGGCCTACGACCAGGCCCTGGCCAAGGTGCTGGACGCCTACCATCAGAAGCACTTCTCCCTGGCTCAGGACCTGCTGAACGATCAGGTAACCCCTGCCTGGATCGCCGGCCGCAAGCAACTGAACAACATGATCGAGCGCAACCGCGACTCCGCCGAGCACGCCGCCCAGGCCAGCTCCCAGGCGGTCAGCGACGCCAAGCTGACCATGGGCATCGCCCTGCTGCTGGCCATCATTGCCGCCGGCGTGTGTGGCCTGCTGCTGATGCGCGCCATCATGCAGCCGATGCAGAAGATCGTGACCATCCTGGAAACCATGCGTACCGGTGACCTCAGCTCGCGCCTGAACCTGTCGCGCCGCGACGAGTTCGGCATGGTCGAGACCGGCTTCAACGACATGATGACCGAGCTCACCGCCCTGGTGTCCCAGGCCCAGCGCTCGTCGGTGCAGGTGACCACCTCGGTGACCGAGATCGCCGCCACCTCCAAGCAGCAGCAGGCCACCGCCACGGAAACTGCGGCCACCACCACCGAGATCGGCGCCACCTCGCGGGAAATCGCCGCCACCTCCCGCGACCTGGTGCGCACCATGACCGAGGTCACCTCGGCCGCCGACGCCGCCTCGATGCTGGCAGGTTCAGGCCAGCAGGGCCTGTCGCGCATGGAAGACACCATGCACCAGGTGATGGGCGCCGCTGACCTGGTGAACGCCAAGCTGGCGATCCTCAACGAGAAGGCCAGCAACATCAACCAGGTGGTGGTGACCATCGTCAAGGTTGCCGACCAGACCAACCTGCTGTCACTGAACGCCGCCATCGAGGCGGAAAAGGCCGGCGAGTATGGCCGTGGTTTTGCCGTGGTGGCCACCGAAGTGCGGCGCCTGGCCGACCAGACCGCCGTCGCCACCTACGACATCGAGCAGATGGTGCGCGAGATCCAGTCCGCGGTGTCGGCCGGGGTCATGGGCATGGACAAGTTCTCGGAGGAGGTGCGCCGCGGCATGTTCGAGGTGCAGCAGGTGGGTGACCAGCTGTCGCAGATCATCCAGCAGGTGCAGGCGCTGGCGCCGCGCGTGCTGATGGTCAACGAGGGCATGCAGGCCCAGGCCACCGGTGCCGAGCAGATCAACCACGCGTTGTCGCAGCTCAGCGACGCCAGCAGCCAGACCGTGGAGTCGTTGCGCCAGGCCAGCTTTGCCATCGACGAGCTCAGCCAGGTGGCCACCGGCCTGCGTGGCGGCGTGTCGCGCTTCAAAGTCTGATGAGCGAGGCGCTGCGCCCGTCCAGGGCGGCCATCACCTGCCAGGGCAAACTGTTCCTGATTTTCAAGGTGGGTGCCGAGCGCTTCGCCCTGGCGGCCACCGACATCGGCGAAGTGCTGCCGTGCGTGCCGCTCAAGCCCGTGGCCCAGGCACCGGCCTGGGTGGCCGGCATCTTTGCCCACCGCGGCCGGGTGGTGCCGGTCATCGACGTCGGCCAGCTGATGTTCGGCAGCCCGGCGCCGCAACGTACCAGCACGCGCCTGGTGCTGGTGCACTACCGCGCCGACCCGGCGCGGCCCGACCTGCGCCTGGGGCTTATTCTCGAGCACGCCACCAACACCTTGCGCTGCGACCCCAAGGACTTTCGCCCCTATGAGGTGTCCAACGCCAACACACCGTACCTGGGGCCGGTGCGTGAAGACGAGGAAGGCCTGCTGCAGTGGGTAGGCGTGCAGGACCTGCTCGATGACCGGGTGCGCCAACTGTTGTTTGCGCCGCAGCTGGCCGATAGCCTCAAGGATGGGGATGACTGATGGGCGACGATCCACGCTTCTTCAAATACCTGCGTGACCGCATTGGCCTGGACGTGGCCTCGGTGGGCCCGGCGCTGATCGAGCGCGCGGTGCGCCAGCGCTGCAGCGCCAGCGGTTGCGCCGATGCCGATGCCTACTGGCTGCTGTTGCAGGGCAGTGGGCCAGAGCAGCAGGCCTTGATTGAAGCGGTGATCGTTCCTGAAACCTGGTTCCTGCGTTACCCCGAGTCATTCGCCGCCCTGGCCCGCCTGGTCAAGGCGCGGTTGCTGGAGTTGAAGGGCACGCGGCCGGTGCGCCTGCTCAGCCTGCCTTGCTCCACCGGCGAAGAGCCTTACTCCATCGCCATGGCGCTGTTTGACGCCGGCGTGCTGGCCAGCCAGTTCCGCGTCGACGGCGTCGACATTAGCCCGCTGTCGGTGGCCAAGGCCCAGCAGGGGGTATACGGGCGCAACTCCTTCCGGGGCGCAGACCTGGCCTTTCGTGACCGCCATTTCGAGGCCCTGGGCGAGGGCTACCGCCTGAGCGAACGGGTGCGCCAGCAGGTGCGGTTGCAACCTGGCAACGTGCTCGACCCGGCGCTGCTCAAGGGCGAACCGCCCTACGATTTCGTCTTCTGCCGCAACCTGCTGATCTATTTCGACGTGGAAACCCAGCAACGGGTATTCGAGGTACTCAAGGGCCTGACCGACAAGGGCGGCGCCCTGTTCATCGGCCCCGCCGAGGGCAGCCTGTTGGCGCGCCTGGGCATGCGCCCCATCGGCATTGCGCAGTCGTTCGCCTTCGTGCGCGATGAAAACCCGGTGCCCGAGCCGCTGCCCGTGACGCCCTGGGTGGCGCCGCCGCCGCGGCCGGTGCCAGCCACCGCGCCGTTGCGGCCACGGGCTGCGCCAATTGCCCCACCGCTGCCTCAAGTGGCGGCCCCGGCGGCCGAAAAACAGGTACAGGTGACACTCGAACAGATCGCCAGCCTGGCCAACGAAGGCAAGAGCCAGGCGGCCATGCAGGCGTGCGAGCTGTACCTCAAGCACCAGGGGCCGCATGCGCAGGCGTATTACTGGCTCGGTTTGCTCAACGACGTCGGTGGCGATGCGCGCAAGGCCCAGGATTTTTACCGCAAGGCGCTGTACCTGCAGCCGCAGCACCCCGAAGCGCTGGCCCACCTGGCCATGCTGCTGGCCGCCCAGGGCGACAGCGTGGGGGCCAAGCGCCTGCAGGAACGCGCCGCGCGCAGTGACCGAACTGCTGACAGTGAGCGTAAACGATGATTGGCCTGGCTTCGCTGAATGTCATCCAGGGGGATGGCGAAGCGATCGACGATTGCTGGAACCGGATTGGTATACACGGCGACAAGTCGTGCCCGTTGCTGGCCGACCATATTCATTGCCGTAACTGCCAGGTATACGCCGGCGCCGCCGTGCGCCTGCTGGACCGTTACTCGCTGGCCCGGGAAGCGGTGCGCGGCGAAAGCGTGGAAGCGCTGGGCCAGGTGGCCTCGCGCTCGCTGGTGGTGTTCCGCCTGGCCGAGGAATGGCTGGCCCTGGCTACCCGTTGCCTGGTGGAGATAGCCCCGGTGCAGCCGGTGCATTCGCTGCCGCACCAGCGCTCGCGGGCGTTGCAGGGTGTGGCTAACGTGCGCGGCGCGCTGGTGGCGTGCCTGTCGCTGGCCGAATTGCTGGGGGTGGACGTCAGCGTCAGCCCGCAGGCGTCGGCGCGTGTCATGCCGCGCATGCTCATCCTCGCCGCTGCCGGCGGCTCGGTGGTGGTACCTGTGGATGAAGTCGACGGCATCCACCGCATCGACCTTGCCGACCTGGAACAGGCCTCGCCCGCCGCCGGCCAGGCCGGCAAGCGCTTCACAGAGTCGGTATTGCCGTTCAAGGGCCGCAGCGTGCGTGTCCTGGACGAAACCCAGTTGCTGGAAGCCGTTGCCCGGAGCCTCACATGACCCCGGACCAGATGCGCGACGCCTCGCTGCTGGAACTCTTCGCGCTGGAAGCCGAAGCGCAGACCCAGGTGCTGAGCACCGGCCTGCTGGAGCTGGAACGCAACCCCACCCAGGCCGACCAGCTGGAAGCCTGCATGCGCGCGGCCCACTCGCTGAAGGGCGCCGCGCGTATTGTCGGCGTGGATGCCGGCGTCAGCGTCGCCCACGTGATGGAAGACTGCCTGGTGAGCGCCCAGGAAGGCCGCCTGCTGCTGACCCCCGAACATATCGACGCGCTGCTGCACGGCACCGACCTGCTGATGCGCATCGCCACGCCCGAGACGGCGCCCACCACCGAAGACATCGCCGCCTACTCGGTGCGCATGACGGTGCTGCTCGACCCCTCGGCCGTGCCGCCACCGCCGCGTGCCGCCGCGCCAGCCCCGGCGCCAGCGGCCGTCATCGAGGCGCCGGCGGCCGAGCCGGAGGCCGCCCCGGAAGCCCCCACCAGCCCCGAGCCACGCAAGGCCAAGGGCGCGCCGGTGGAAGGTGGCGAGCGCGTACTGCGGGTGACCGCCGAGCGCCTCAACAGCCTGCTCGACCTGTCCAGCAAGTCGCTGGTGGAAACCCAGCGGTTGAAGCCGTACCTGGCGACCATGCAGCGCCTCAAGCGCATGCAGGGCCAGAGCCAGCGCGCCCTGGACGGTTTGAAGGAACACCTGCAGGCCACTCACCAATCCGAGGAAGTGCTTGAGGCCCTGGCGCTGGTGCAAGGGCTGCTGGGCGAGACCCAGCAGATGCTGGTGCACCAGACCGCCGAGCTGGACGAGTTCGGCTGGCAGGCCAGCCAGCGCGCGCAGTTGCTCTACGACACCGCCCTGGCCTGCCGCATGCGGCCGTTCGCCGACGTGCTGGGCGGGCAGGGGCGCATGGTGCGTGACCTGGGCCGCGAGCTGGGCAAGCAGGTGCGCCTGGAAATCGAAGGCGAGAAGACCCAGGTCGACCGCGACGTGCTGGAAAAACTCGAAGCACCGCTGACCCACCTGCTGCGCAACGCCGTCGACCACGGTATCGAATCGCCCGAGCAGCGCCTGCTGGCGGGCAAGCCGGCCGAGGGCCGGGTGCTGCTGCGTGCCTCGCACCAGGCCGGGCTGCTGGTGCTGGAACTGATTGATGACGGCGGCGGCGTTGACCTTGAGCGCCTACGCCGCAGTATTGTCGACCGCCAGTTGTCGCCGGCCGAGACCGCTGCCCAGCTCAGCGAGGAAGAACTGTTGAGCTTCCTGTTCCTGCCCGGCTTCAGCCTGCGCGACAAGGTCACCGAAGTCTCCGGCCGCGGCGTCGGCCTGGACGCGGTGCAGCACATGATGCGCCAGCTGCGCGGCTCGGTGGAGCTGACCCAGGTGCGCGGCCAGGGCAGCTGTTTCCATATCGAAGTGCCGCTGACCCTGTCGGTGGTGCGCAGCCTGGTGGTGGAGGTGGGCGAGGAAGCCTACGCGTTCCCCTTGGCGCACATCGAACACACCCTTGACCTGCCGGCCGAAGACATCGTCCAGCTCGAAGGCCGCCAGCACTTCTGGTACGAAGGCCGGCACGTCGGCCTGGTGGCCGCCAGCCAGTTGCTGCAGCGCCCGGCTGGGCAGAGCAGCGAAGACTCGCTGCGGGTGGTGGTGATCCGCGAGCGCGACGCCATCTACGGCGTGGCGGTGGAGCGGTTCATCGGCGAGCGTACCCTGGTGGTGCTGCCGCTGGATGCGCGGCTGGGCAAGGTCCAGGACATTTCCGCCGGGGCCTTGCTGGACGATGGCTCGGTGGTGCTGATCATCGACGTGGAAGACATGCTGCGCTCGGTGGAAAAACTGCTGACCACCGGCCGCCTGGAACGCATCGACCGGCGCAACCGCCCCGGCGTGGAACAGGCGCGCAAGCGCGTGCTGGTGGTGGACGACTCGCTGACCGTGCGCGAACTGCAGCGCAAGCTGCTTAGCCACCGCGGCTACGACGTGGCCGTGGCGGTGGACGGCATGGACGGCTGGAACGCCCTGCGCGGCGAGGACTTCGACCTGCTGATCACCGACATCGACATGCCGCGCATGGACGGCATCGAGCTGGTGACCCTGGTGCGCCGTGACAGCCGCCTGCAGTCACTGCCGGTGATGGTGGTGTCCTACAAGGACCGCGAAGAAGACCGGCGGCGTGGCCTGGACGCCGGGGCCGACTACTATCTGGCTAAAGCCAGTTTCCATGACGACGCCCTGCTGGACGCCGTGGTCGAGTTGATCGGGAGTGCCCAGGGATGAAGATCGCCATCGTCAACGACATGCCCATGGCCGTCGAGGCCCTGCGCCGGGCCGTGGCGTTCGAGCCGGCGCATCAGATCATCTGGGTGGCGGGCAACGGCGCCGAGGCCGTGGCCAAGTGCGCCGAACAGTTGCCCGACCTGATCCTGATGGACCTGATCATGCCGGTCATGGACGGCGTCGAGGCCACCCGCCAGATCATGGCTGCCACCCCGTGCGCCATCGTCATCGTCACTGTCGACCGCCAGCAGAACGTGCACCGGGTGTTCGAAGCCATGGGCCATGGCGCGCTGGATGTCGTCGACACCCCGGCCGTGGGCGCCGGCAACCCGCGCGAGGCAGCCGCGCCGCTGCTGCGCAAGATCCTCAACATCGGCTGGCTGATCGGCCAGCGCGGTACCTCGGTGAAGGCCGTGCCCACGCCATTGCGCACGGGCGTGCAGCGGCAGACGCTGATTGCCATCGGCTCTTCGGCTGGCGGCCCGGCAGCCCTGGAAGTGCTGCTCAAGGGCTTGCCGAAAACCTTTTCCGCAGCCATTGTGCTAGTGCAGCACGTTGACCAGGTATTTGCCGCCGGCATGGCCGACTGGCTGTCCGGCGCCAGCGGCCTCAACGTGCGCCTTGCCCGCGAAGGCGAACCGCCGCAACCTGGCGTAGTATTGCTGGCGGGCACCAATCATCACCTCCGTCTGCTTGCCGACGGAACACTGGCCTACACGGAGGAGCCGGTGAACGAGATCTACCGGCCGTCCATTGACGTATTCTTTGAAAGCGTGGCGCGTTTCTGGCGTGGCGACGCGGTTGGCGTCCTGTTGACCGGCATGGGGCGTGACGGCGCCCAGGGCCTGAAACTGCTGCGCCAGCAGAATTTCCTGACCATCGCCCAGGACCAGGCAAGCAGTGCGGTGTATGGCATGCCCAAGGCGGCAGCGGCCATTGATGCAGCGGTGGAAATCCGCCCCCTGGAGCGGATTGCTCCCAGACTGATGGAAATTATCCAGCCATGAACCCGAGTATTAAGCCCTGCCGGCGTACAGGCAGCGATCAGGTGACAACGCATGATTGATTTGCAGATCGAAGAGTTCAAGGCTACCGACGAGAACAAGGCCATGGTGCTGCTCGTCGACGACCAGGCCATGATCGGCGAAGCGGTGCGGCGTGGCCTGGCCAATGAAGCCAACATCGACTTCCATTTCTGCGCCGACCCCCACCACGCCATCGAGCAGGCCGTGCGCCTCAAGCCCACGGTGATTCTCCAGGACCTGGTGATGCCCGGCCTGGACGGCCTGACCCTGGTACGCGACTACCGCAACCACCCGGCCACCAAGGACATCCCGATCATCGTGCTGTCCACCAAGGAAGACCCGCTGGTGAAGAGCGCGGCGTTTGCCGCCGGCGCCAACGACTACCTGGTGAAGCTGCCGGACAACATCGAGCTGGTGGCGCGCATCCGCTACCACTCGCGCTCCTACCAGACGCTGCTGCAGCGCGACGAGGCCTACCGCGCCCTGCGCGTCAGCCAGCAGCAGCTGCTGGACACCAACCTGGTGCTGCAGCGCCTGATGAACTCCGATGGCCTCACCGGCCTGTCCAACCGCCGTCACTTCGACGAATACCTGGAACTGGAATGGCGCCGCGCGCTGCGCGACCAGACCCAGCTGTCGCTGCTGATGATTGACGTCGACTACTTCAAGTCGTTCAACGATAGCTTCGGCCACCTGGATGGCGACGAAGCCCTGCGCCGCGTGGCCGACGCCATCCGCGACAGCTGCAGCCGCTCCACCGACCTGCCGGCGCGCTACGGCGGCGAGGAGTTCGCCCTGGTGCTGCCCAACACCTCGCCCGGCGGCGCCCGCCTGGTGGCGGAAAAGCTGCGGCAGACCATCGCCGCGCTGAAAATTCCGCACATCGCGCCCAGCGAAGGCTCGCACCTGACCGTCAGCATCGGCCTGTCCACCCAGATCCCCCAAGGCGGCTCCCACTGCCGCCAGCTGATCTCGGCGGCCGACAAGGGCCTGTACCAGGCCAAGCACAACGGCCGCAACCAGGTCGGTATCAGCGACTGACCACCCCCCCGTAGCAGCGGCCGCCAGGCCGCGTCCCAGCCGCCTCCATGGAGCAAGCTGGGACGCGGCCTGGCGGCCGCTGCAGGGGCGGTTACGCCACCAGGTTGAGGTTATGTGGCCTACCGATCAGCCCGTCAAAATCACCCTGGACCGACACGATGACCAAGCCTGGCGATGAAGGCTTGTCGATCAGGAAAGTAGTCGGGGTGCCTGGATTTACCACTTGGGGCGCGGTTTCATGCCGGATGCCATTGGCGTACTGATAGACCACGGTGACTTCCGAGGGTTGGGAACTGCGTTCCGACAGGACCTCCACAGGAATCTTGGCCGGGGCGGTGGCGAAGGGGATAACCTGCAGGGCTGATGGAAAATCCAGCGCTGGCGGTGCGATTGCGGCTTTAGTGCTCATGTTTGCTGCCTCATAAAGGGAAAATGCAGATTGCCGACTGGCACAGCCACACTAATCCGGCCCCTTTTGCCCTCGCTACTGACAGAACTGACAGGAGCCAAACTGCCATCATGCTCCCCGCGAGCAAAATCCCCCCATTACCGCCCGGCGGGCTGCCCCCGCGCGCCGAGTGCGTTATACTCTCCGGCTTTTGACACAATACGTACGAGTGCTGCCCGCCATGGAAATCAACCCGATCCTGAACACCATCAAGGACCTGTCCGAGCGCTCCGAAACCATTCGGGGGTATCTTTGACTACGATCAAAAGCATGAGCGTCTGACCGAGGTCAACCGCGAGCTTGAAGATCCGGCAGTCTGGAACAACCCTGAATACGCCCAGAACCTGGGCCGCGAGCGTGCGCTGCTGGCGCAGATCGTTGAAACCCTGGATGAGATGTCCAGCGGCCTGGCCGATGCCAAGGACCTGCTGTTGATGGCCGCCGAGGAAGAAGACGAAGCTGCTGCCGCCGACGTCAGCGAGGAAGTCGACCGCCTGCGCGAGTCGCTGGAGAAGCTGGAATTCCGCCGCATGTTCAGCGGCGAGATGGACGCCAACAACGCCTACCTGGATATCCAGGCCGGCTCCGGCGGTACCGAAGCCCAGGACTGGGCCAACATCCTGCTGCGCATGTACCTGCGCTGGGCCGACAAGCGCGGCTTCGACACCACCATCATGGAGCTGTCGGCCGGTGAAGTGGCCGGTATCAAGGGCGCTACCCTGCACATCAAGGGCGAGTACGCCTTCGGCTGGCTGCGCACCGAGATCGGCGTGCACCGCCTGGTGCGCAAGAGCCCGTTCGACTCCGGCAACCGTCGCCACACCTCGTTCTCGGCCGTGTTCGTGTCGCCGGAAATCGATGACAACATCGAAATCGACATCAACCCGTCGGACCTGCGCATCGACACCTACCGCTCCTCGGGTGCGGGCGGCCAGCACGTAAACACCACGGACTCCGCGGTGCGTATCACCCACGTGCCGACCAACACCGTGGTCAGCTGCCAGAACGAACGTTCCCAGCATGCGAACAAGGACACCGCCATGAAAATGCTGCGGGCGCGCCTTTACGAGCAGGAAGTGCAGAAGCGCAACGCTGCATCCCAAGCCATGGAAGACAGCAAGTCCGACATCGGCTGGGGGCACCAGATCCGCTCCTACGTACTGGATGCCTCGCGCATCAAGGACCTGCGCACCAACATCGAGCGCAGCGACTGCGACAAGGTGCTGGACGGCGATATCGACGAATACCTGGTGGCCAGCCTCAAGCAAGGCCTGTAAGGCGCGCGCCCCTTGGGGGCGTGACCGCCCGCGATCCCCGCCGCAAGGCGGGGGCAACAAAACCGTGATGGAATTTTTCAAGACATGAGCGACCAACAACTCGACCCGCAAGCCCTGCAACAGGAAGAAAACTCCCTGATCGCCCTGCGCAAGGAAAAGCTTGCTGCCGAGCGCGCCAAGGGCCAGGCCTTCCCCAACGACTTCCGCCGTGACAGCTACGCAGGTGACCTGCAGAAGCAGTACGTCGACAAGACCAAGGAAGAGCTGGAAGCCCTGGCCATTCCGGTCAAGGTTGCCGGTCGCATCATGCTCAACCGTGGCTCGTTCATGGTGATCCAGGACATGACCGGTCGCATCCAGGTCTACGTCAACCGCAAGACCCTGCCTGAAGAAACCCTGGCCTCGGTGAAAACCTGGGACATGGGCGACATCATCGCCGCCGAAGGCACCCTGGCCCGTTCGGGCAAGGGCGACCTGTACGTGGAAATGACCAACGTGCGCCTGCTGACCAAGTCGCTGCGCCCGCTGCCGGACAAGCACCACGGCCTGACCGACACCGAACAGCGCTACCGCCAGCGCTACGTCGACCTGATCGTCAACGAAGAAGTGCGTGACACCTTCCGCGTGCGTTCGCAAGTCATCGCCCACATCCGCAGCTTCCTGATGAAGCGTGACTTCCTGGAAGTGGAAACGCCGATGCTGCAGACCATTCCTGGCGGTGCAGCGGCCAAGCCGTTCGAGACTCACCACAACGCCCTGGACCTGCCGATGTTCCTGCGCATCGCGCCGGAGCTGTACCTCAAGCGCCTGGTGGTAGGTGGTTTCGAGAAGGTCTTCGAGATCAACCGCAACTTCCGTAACGAAGGCGTCTCGACCCGGCACAACCCCGAGTTCACCATGCTCGAGTTCTACCAGGCCCATGCTGACTACGAAGACAACATGGACCTGACCGAAGAGCTGTTCCGCGAGCTGGCGCAGCTGGTACTGGGCAGCACCGACGTGCCGTACGGCGACAAGGTGTTCCACTTCGGCGAGCCGTTCGTGCGCCTGTCGGTGTTCGACTCGATCCTGAAGTACAACCCGGAGCTGACCGCGGCCGACCTGAACGACGTCGACAAGGCGCGTGAAATCGCCAAGAAGGCCGGCGCCAAGGTGCTGGGCTTCGAAGGCCTGGGCAAACTGCAGGTAATGATTTTCGAAGAGCTGGTCGAGCACAAGTTGGAGCAGCCGCACTTCATTACCCAGTACCCGTTCGAAGTGTCGCCGCTGGCCCGTCGCAACGACGACAACCCGAACGTCACCGACCGCTTCGAGCTGTTCATCGGCGGCCGTGAAATCGCCAACGCCTACTCCGAGCTGAACGACGCGGAAGACCAGGCCGAGCGCTTCATGGCCCAGGTGGCCGACAAGGACGCCGGCGACGACGAAGCCATGCACTACGACGCCGACTTCGTGCGCGCGCTGGAGTACGGCATGCCGCCAACGGCCGGTGAGGGCATCGGCATCGACCGTCTGGTCATGCTGCTGACCAACTCGCCGTCGATTCGCGACGTGATCCTGTTCCCGCACATGCGTCCGCAGGCCTGAGTCAGCTGAATGAGCCGCCCCCCGGGGCGGCTTTTTTTTGCGCGAATATCCTGTAGCAGCTGCCGAAGGCGGCGTCTGGCTTTACACTGGTGGTGCTGCCGGACGCAGCCTCCGGCAGCTGCTACGAACAGTTCACCGATGGATCGGTTTTTCTTCAAGAGGGTTTAGGTAGTGACTCCTGCAATGGCTCAACAAGGTGCTGCCGGTGTAGCGACAGCAGTGGCGGAAAGTGTGCAGTATCAGGGTCGCAAGGCCAGCCGCCAGGGAAGTGAGCAGCGTCGTCAGGAGATTCTCGACGCGGCCATGCGCATTGTCGTCCGCGACGGCGTTCGCGGGGTCCGGCACCGGGCGGTGGCGGCGGAAGCCGGCGTGCCGCTGTCGGCCACCACTTACTATTTCAAGGACATCGAAGACCTGCTCACCGACACCTTCGCCCAGTACGTGGAGCGAAGCGCCGCCTACATGGCCAAGCTGTGGGCCAGCACCGAGGAACTGCTGCGCAACATCATGGCGCGCAACGACGGCAGCCCGGCGTCCCGCGCCCAGCTGGCCGACGAAATCGCGCGCATGACCGCCGAGTACGTGCACCGCCAGTTGCTCACCCGCCGTGACTACCTGATGGCCGAACAGGCCTTCCGCCAGGAAGCGCTGCTGAGCCCGCGGCTGGCTGCACTCGTCACCTCGCACCAGCAAATTTTGCTGCAGGGCACCTGCCAGTTGCTGCAGGTATTGGGCTCGCGCGAGCCGCATCAGGACGCCAAGGTGTTGACGGCCATCATCGGCCGCATGGAATATCAGGGCCTGCTCGACAGCCAGGCGCCAATGGCCGATGACGAGATGCTGGCGATTCTTGTCCGCTACATGCATCTGGTACTGGCCTCGGCCTGACACAGGCGCACGAACGCGCCTGCCCCCACCGCCCAAGGAGTGCTTGATGAAAGCCTGGCGCCTGTTGCTCATCGCCCTGTGGTCGCTGTTGCTCAGCGGGTGCCTGGTCAGCTTCAAGGACCCGTTGCCGCCCACCCAGGCCGCGCCCGCAGGGCTGGTGGGGCGCTGGGTGAGCCGGACCGCCTGGGGCCAGCACCTGGCCCTGACCATCAAGCGCCAGGACGCCAACCATTACCTTGCCATCAGCACGCCCGCCGGGCAGCCGCGCGATGAGGTAGGCTTCACCGTGGCCGGCCATGGCAGCCGCTGGTACGCCTCGGCGCGAATGCCGGCCGATTACGGTGGTCAGTATGCCCTGGTGGGCTTCGAGCTTGCCGACGATGGCGCGCTGGTGGTCTATAACCTCGATGTCGAGCGCATTCAGCAGGCCATTGCCCAGCACGCGCTGAGCGGCGCCAACCTGGATACGCCGCAAGGCGATGGCGTGCGGGTGGACAGCGGGCTGGACCAGGTATTCGCCTACCTGGACGACCCGGCCAACTCCGACGTTTTCGTCGAAATAGCCCGCTATACCCGGGCCAAGTCAAAACCGCAGTAATAGCAAGGAGTCGCCGGTGGACGATTATCAGCAGACGATTCGCGGCCTTTCCGACCGCATCGTGTTGGCCCAGGCACCGATCCGCGTGCTGGACGCGGTGAAATGGGATGACAACATCCGCCAGGATTTCCTCAAGGCCAAGGGCAAGGCCATGCCTGCCGTGGACCGTGCCTACTACCAGAACCGCCCGCTGTCGTTCGATTCCAGCGCGGTGAAGCTGGAATTCCAGAACATCGAGCGCGACATCACCCGCCAACTGGGCCAGTTCAACCCGGTGGGCCAGATCATGCGGCGCATGTGCAAGGAATACCGCATGGTGGTGCGCATGCTCGAAGCACGCGGCACCGAGGATTTTGGCCTGATTTCCCAGGAACTGTACGGCGCCGCCTCCGATGCCTTCCACGCCGGTGACCCGACCCTGGCCGACCTGGGCCTGATGCTGTCGGACTACCTCAACAACATCGACGGCCGTGGCGACCTTAAGGACGAGCCCAAGACCCTCACCGCCAAGGACGCCGTGGGCATGCTGCAAAGCCGCCTGAACCGCACCTTCGGCGAGGCCGAGGAAACCATTCGGGTGTTCGAGTCCGACGGCATCGTCGCCGACGCCGCGGCGGGGGCCGACTACATCAAGATCCGCAGCGACGCCCTGTTCAACGAGCGCGACGTGCGCGCACTGGAAGTGCATGAGGGCCTGGTGCACGTGGGCACCACCCTCAACGGGCTGAACCAGCCGATCTGCACCTTCCTGTCCAAGGGCCCGCCCTCGTCGACCGTGACTCAGGAAGGCCTGGCGATTCTGATGGAGGTGATTGCCTTTGCCTCCTACCCCAGCCGCTTGCGCAAGCTGACCAACCGCACCCGCGCCATCCACATGGTGGAGGAGGGCGCCGACTTCCTGCAGATCTTCGACTTCTTCCGCGAGCAGGGCTTCGGCATGCCGGAAAGCTACGGCAACGCCAGCCGCGTGTTCCGTGGCTCCACGCCCACCGGCCTGCCCTTCACCAAGGACCTGTCGTACCTGAAGGGCTTCATCATGGTCTACAACTACATCCAGTTGGCAGTGCGCAAGGGTAAGCTGGAGCAGATTCCGCTGCTGTTCTGCGGCAAGACCACCCTGGAAGACATGCGCACCCTGCGCCAGTTGGTGGACGAAGGCCTGGTGACGCCGCCCAAATACCTGCCCGAGCAGTTCCGCGACCTCAACGCGCTGTCGGCGTGGATGTGCTTCTCCAACTTCCTCAACCACCTGAGCCTGGATCGCATTGAAGCGGACTATTCGAACATTCTGTAGCGGCCTGGTGGTGCTGGCGCTGCTGGCCGGTTGCAGCAGCCTGTTGTTCTACCCGGAAAAAGGCCAGCCGTTCACCCCGGACAAGGCTGGCCTTGCGTACCGCGACGTGACCCTGACCGCCGCCGACGGCACCCGCTTGCATGGCTGGTGGCTGCCAGCCAAACCCGGTGTGCCGGTGAAAGGCACGGTGCTGCACCTGCACGGCAACGGCGGCAACATGGCCTGGCACCTGGGTGGCAGCTGGTGGCTGCCCGAGCAGGGCTACCAGGTGCTGCTGCTGGACTACCGCGGCTACGGCCTGTCCCAGGGCGAGCCGAGCCTGCCGGCCATCTACCAGGACATCGACGCCGCGTTCAAGTGGCTGGACCAACAGCCCGAAACTCAGGGCAAACCCCTGGTGCTGCTGGGCCAGAGCCTGGGCGGCGCCATGGGCGTGCACTATCTGGCCAGCCACCCGCAGCAGCTCAAGCGCTTGCAGGCCCTGGTGTTCGACGGCGTGCCGTCCAGCTACCGCGGCGTGGGCCAGTTCGCCCTCAGCACTTCGTGGCTGACCTGGCCGCTGCAGGTGCCGTTGTCGTGGCTGGTGCCGGACGGTGACAGCGCCATCTACTCCATCGCGGCGCTCAAGGGTACGCCGATGCTGTTCTACCAGAGCATGGACGACCCCATCGTGCCCCTGGCCAACGGCCTCGACCTCTACAAAAACGCCCCACCGCCACGGGTGCTGCAACTGACCCGTGGCGGCCACGTGCAGACCTTCGCCGACCCCACCTGGCGCACGGTGATGATTCGCTTCCTGCAAGACCCGCAACACTTCAACGGCCTGCGCCGCCTGGGCGAAGTGCCCAATTACCCCGAACAACAAGAGCCGCCCCATGAGTGACGAACGCAACGCCATCCCGATGATCCTGACCGGCATCGGCAGTATTTTCGTCACCGTCGGGTGCTTGTGGTACTACGGCTACCTGCACTTCGCCAAGCCTGAGGACGCCTTGCTGCTGAGTGACTTCACCATGCTCAAGACCATTCCTGGCGAGGATTACAAGGTCTCGGCTACGCCGGCCAATGAAGTGGCGCAGTGTATTGATGGGGTGTTGGTGTTGTTTGATACCCAGCAGAAGGGCCTGAGTGGTGTGTTGGTCAACAACCAGAAGCAGGCCGTGCACTGCGCGCCGGCAGTCCCCACGGCCCCGTAGCCGCTGCCGCGCCGCGGACTGCTTTTGATCTTGATCCCGTGCGGCCTTTGATCTTGATTGTGTGCCCCATAAAGCGCCAGGGCCGACTGGAGTAATGGACATGTTCGCGGATTCTGGATCCCGCTTCGGCGATTTCGAACATATCCATTTTCGCGCTGCGACCACCGACCGTTTCGGCCTTACGCCGACTCACTTTTTTTCAGACGCCAAAAAAAGTAAGCAAAAAACGCTTGCCCCTGCTTGGGCCCTCCGCTGCGCTACGGGTCCCCTCCTTCCGGCGCCGCTCAACGGGCAGACGGCACCCGCTATAGAAGCCTGCGGGTTACCGTCTCTTCGGCCTGCGGCCTCGGCCCTTCGGGCAGCCCGTTGATCGACGCCTCCAGTCGGCCCGGGCGCTTTACGGGGCATACAATCAAGATCACAAGCCAGATCACAAGCAGATCAACAGCAGATCAGAAGCCAGATCAAAAGCAGCTCAGAAGCAGATCAAAAACCAGATCAAAACCTGGCTGCTCCCGCTGCTTCGCGCATTGCGTTACCATTCAGACACATTTCTACATGATGGCCACCGCGGTGGCGGCATCATCGCCTTCCCCCGGAAAAGGAGTTCTGCGCCCATGATCGTCGGCATCGACCTTGGCACCACCCACAGCCTGATCGCCGTCTGGCGCGACGACACCACGCAACTGGTGCCCAACGCCCTGGGCAGCGTGCTCACCCCAAGCGTGGTAGGGCTCGATGACGAAGGCCGGGTGCTGGTGGGCCAGGCCGCCAGGGAGCGCCTGCACACCCATTCGGGCAAAACGGCGGCGCTGTTCAAGCGGCACATGGGCAGCGCCCAGGAAGTGCGCCTGGGCGAGCGCCAGTTTCGCCCAGAGGAACTGTCGGCACTGGTACTCAAGAGCCTCAAGGAAGACGTGGAACGCGCCTTCGGCGAGCCGGTCACCGAGGCGGTGATCAGCGTGCCGGCCTACTTCAGCGACGCCCAGCGCAAGGCCACGCGCATCGCCGGCGAGCTGGCGGGGCTCAAGGTAGAGAAGCTGATCAACGAACCCACCGCCGCCGCGCTCGCCTACGGGCTGCACCAGAAGGACAAGGAAACCTCGTTCCTGATCTTCGACCTGGGCGGCGGCACCTTCGACGTGTCGATCCTGGAGCTGTTCGACGGGGTCATGGAAGTGCGTGCCAGCGCCGGTGACAACTTCCTCGGCGGCGAGGATTTCGACAGCCTGCTGGTGGAGCACTTTGTACGCCAGCACGCCGACCTGCCGCCGTTGGAAAACGTGCGCCAGGCCCTGCGCCGCGAAGCCGAACGGGTGCGCAAGAGCCTGGGCCAGCAAGCCAGCAGCGACTTCGTGCTGCGCCTGGGCGGCCGTGAATGGCTGCATACCATCACTCAGGAGCAGTTGGCCGATCTTTATGCGCCACTGCTGGAGCGCCTGCGCGCGCCCATCGAGCGCGCCCTGCGCGATGCGCGTATTCGCGTCAGCGACCTCGACGAAGTGCTGCTGGTGGGCGGTACCACGCGCATGCCACTGGTGCGCAAGCTGGCCGCCGGGCTGTTTGGCCGTTTTCCTTCCATCACCCTCAACCCTGACGAAGTAGTGGCCCACGGCGCGGCCGTGCAGGCCGCATTGAAGGCGCGCTCGGCGGCGCTGGAAGAGGTGGTGCTGACCGACGTCTGTTCCTACACCTTGGGTATCGAGGTGTCGCAAGCCATGGGCCAGCGCCAGGAGGCCGGGCATTACCTGCCCATCATCGAACGCAACAGCGTGGTGCCGGTCAGCCGGGTGAAAACCGTCAACACCCTCACCGACAACCAGGAACACGTGCTGGTGAAGATCTTCCAGGGCGAAAGCCGCCTGGTGAAGGACAACGTGGCGCTGGGTGAGCTGGACATTCCGGTGCCCAAGCGCAAGGCCGGGGAAGTGACCCTGGACGTGCGCTTTACCTACGACAACAACGGCATTCTCGAAGCCCAGGTCAGCATTCCGCTGACCGGCGAGCAGCATGCGCTGGTGATCGAGAACAACCCCGGGGTACTCAGCCCCGAGGAAATCCAGCAGCGCCTGCAGGCGCTGTCGCAACTCAAGGTGCACCCGCGTGACCAGCAGGTGAACACCGTGCTGGTGGCCCGCCTGGAGCGCCTGTACCAGGAAAGCCTGGGTGACATGCGCAACCAGATCAACCATTGGGCCAGCCAGTTCCAGCAGGTGCTGGACACCCAGGACGAACGCCAGATACGCGAGGTGCGTCATGACCTCACCGAGCGCCTGAGCGAAGTCGACCGGGGCCTGTGGCAATGAGCGAGACCTACCTGGATTGCTGGCAGGTGCTGCAACTCGATGAGCGGGCCGACGAGCGCAGCATCAAGCGCCAATACGCGCGGCTGCTCAAGGTGCACCGCCCGGACGAGGACGCCGAGGCGTTCCAGCGCCTGCGTGAAGCCTACGAGCGCGCGCTGCAGCTGGCGCGCTGGCGCAGTGACGAAGACGACTACGAGGAGCAGGGCGCCGCGTGGGTAGCGCCCCAAGCACCGGATCAGGCACCGGACCAGCCCCCGCACCAGCCCGCGCCGCCGCCACCACCCGAAGCCATGCCAACGGTGGCGGTGGTCGAGCCGGCGCCATCCGTCGACGTGCAGGCCGACGCTTTGCTGCAGGGCCTGGCACCGCACAATCTCGCCGAACGCTGGCAACTGGCATTGCAGCAAGGCTGCGCGCAGGCCTTCGAGCAACGGCTGGCCGAGCGTTGCCTGCAGGCGCCCCACGCCGAGGCGGCGCTGCTGGACTGGGGCGTCACCCAGCGCCAGTGGCTTACCCCCTTCCAGCAAGTGCGCCTGGCCCCGGCGCAGCAGCAGGCGCTGGTACGCTCGCTGATGGTGCGCCATTGCCAGGCCCTGAGCCACAGCCTGCAGGCCGGGGACGAGCGGCCGTTCATGGACGCCTTGAAAAGCCTGGCGGAGCAGCCATGGCTGGCCGCCTTCGACCGGCGCCTGGACCTGCAAGCCATGGTGCTGGAGCTGCTGGACGACGACCAGGACATCAGCAGCGCGCTGTTCGAACGCGTCTGCCGCCTGTTCGGCTGGGACCAGGCCAAAGGCATCATCCCCGAGCCGCAATGGCGTTGGCAGCGCCTGGTCGAGCGTTGCGAGCAGCAGGCCTGGTATCAGCGCTTGCAGGCGATGGCCACCGACACCCGCCATTCGAGCGCAGAGCAGAAGGCCGCGCTGTTGCTGCTGACACCGCTCGGCCTGTGGCAGCAATACCAATGGGTACGCACCTTCGAACAGGCCGACTGGCAGGCCTGCCATGACCTGTCGATGAAGTTCGCCTATCAGTACCCGCAATTGCTCGACCGCCTGCCCTCGGGCGACCCGTTCTTCTGGCGCCGGCTGATGCCGCGCCCTTTCGAAACCCGGCAGCTGCCCAAGGTGTGGAGCGGCGCCATGCTGGTGTTGGCGCTCGGCCACCTGGCCGGCAAGGCCAGCGTGCAGGCCTGGTGGGAGCAGGTGGTGGCCAGCGCTTTCGTGAGCCTGATCGTGGTGTGGATCGTGCGCTTCGCCATGGGCTTGTGGGCGCGCTTCAGCCATGAGTTGCTGGCCCCCGACCTGTGGCTGAGCGGCTGGCTGCCCAAGCGCCTGGACCCGGACCGGCAAGCGCTGCTGATTCGCCATGGCGTGCCGTGGCTGGCGGTTACAGGGTGGGTGTGGTTGAACCTGGGGGTGTTGGGTGTAACGGCGTGGCTGGCGCTCAGCGTGCGTCAGTGGCTCAAGCCTGTGAGCGAGCCATTGGCGCCGGACTGGCGCAAGCCGTGGCAAGCGGTGGCGCGGGTATTCGACTGGGATACCTGGCAGTGGGTGATGGCGGCGATCATGATCGCCGTCATCGCCAGCGCCCAGCTGCAGCAGCCGGGCTTCCCGTGGACCACGGGGTTCACGCCCAAGCCCTGACGGGCAGGCTGGCCGGCGCCCTGGGCGCCGCCAGCCACACCGGCGTCAGTTGGCCGAGCTTACCGAGTTGCGCGGGGCAATCGGCTGGTTGTCGTTGGAAATGGTCACTTCCACGCGACGGTTCATGGCACGGCCCGAGACGCTGCTGTTGTCGGCTACCGGGTATTCCTTGCCATACCCCTGCGACACCACGCGGCTTGGGTCCACGCCCATTTTCACCAGGGCGGTGCTCACCGAGCCGGCGCGGCGGTCGGACAGGCTCTGGTTGTAGGCCGCCGAACCTGTGCTGTCGGTGTAGCCTTCGACGATCACCTTGCGGTCAGGGTTTTCCTGGAGGAACTGCGCCAGTTTGTTCACGTTCACCAGGCCGCCGGATTTCAGCCCGGCCTTGTTCACGTCAAACAGCACGTCGCCGAAGGTAACCACGGTGCCGCGGTCGGTCTGCTTGGCGTTGAGGCTGTCCTGCAGCTGCTTGATCTGCGCGTCACGGGCATCCAGGCGCGCCTGGGTGCGCTGGGCGGCGGCGTTCTTCAGGTTCGCTTCGGCGGTGCGCAGGGCAATGGTCTGCTTGGCCAGTTCCACGCGCTGGTTGGTCAGGTAGGCCAACTGGTCCACGTCGCGGCTGTCGTCATGGTTGAGGAAGGCTTTGTCGGCCTTGTCCATGTAGTCCGAGGCGTCCTTGGTTTCCAGCGCCGCGACCTGGCTGGCCTGCGGGTTGCTTTGCAGGGCCTGGAAGTTGCTGCGGGCCGACTCAAGGTTCGGGTTGGGTTTGGTGGCGCAAGCGGCCAGGGCAACGCTGGCGGCCAGCAGGGCAGGGATCATCAAGTGTTTACGCATGGTGTTCATCCTTTAATCGAATACGGGTGGCGATGGCTGAGCCAGGCTCACTGCTGCTGCGTATTGCGCATGCCTTCTTCGCGCACGTCCTGGACCCCGGCACGGGCGTCCTGCACGGCTTTCTCGGCCTTGGCGGCCTGGGCCTTGCGTTCGGCCACGCGGGCGTCCCACTCGGCCTGTTCGGCCAGTACGCGGGCCTGGTCGTAGTGTTTGTCATGCATGGCGAGTTCTGCCTGCTTGAACTTGTCCTGGGCAGATTTCATCTCGACCGCGGCGTACTCGGTACCGCCGGCGCTGACCGCGCTGTTCACGGCCGATTGCGTCACGGCGTATTGCTCGGTGGGGGGCTTGCCCGCGCAACCGGCGAGGATGAAGCTGGTGCCGATTGCCAGGGCCGCCAGTTTCAGCCCGCGCAGGTGGTTAAAGGTTTTGGCTGTGCTGGTATTCATGGTGTCAACTCCATTGGAAAACTCCTGAAAAACTTCACCCATGACAGATCTTCCTTGCGGGCCCGAACGGCTAGGCCTGAGCCACATTTTCGAAGGGTCTTCTGTGATGGCTTATTGGTTCGGACCGAACCGATTTTTAATTGGTTCACTCGAATTTGGTGAAGATCAGGAAATTCCTGACGCAGCAGACAGGATGCTTTCACTCCCCGCGCAAACCCCGTAGCCGCTGCCGAAGGCTGCGCTGGCCATAAGCCTCACAGGAGATGTGCAGTGTAGGGAAGGGCCCGCGCAGCCTGGCGGCAGCGGCTACAAGCTGCCCCGGGCGCGCGGGAGAAAATCAGTGTTGCGGTTCGTCGGCCTTCGCCGCCAGGTCATGCAGATAGCGACGCGACAGCGCCAGGAAACGCGGCGTAGGGCCGACGTCCTCGTACAGCGGGTCGCCTTCCTCATCGGTGGCAATCACCTTCTGCCCCTTGATATACGGGAAGCTGGTTTCCAGCTCTTCCAGCGCCGCGCCAATCAGCTCGCCCAGCAGTTCCTCGGGGTGGTGCTTGGGGTACATCTCGGTGATGGCCGCCAGGCGCGCCGCCGACTCCATGTCCAGGTGAATGTTGTAGCCCGTGGGGCTCAGGCGGCCCTTGGCGTTCTGTTCCCAGTGTTGTGCAAGCTCGCGGATTTTCATGTCGACCTCTTTCATCAGTCCATAGGTTGAGCGTAGCCGCGATCGGCCTTTTGAACATGGCTGGTCAATGCGCTTGTCAGAACCGAGCCCGCTGTGCACTCTTGGGGATAGAGCGGTTTTTCCTGTGCTTGTTCACTCGCAAGGCTATAAACCCCGCGATGGACGGCACGCCAAGAACAATCAAGGAGACTGTGCCAATGACCGAGATCGATGCGCGCCTGCGTGAAGATGTTCACCTGTTGGGCGAGTTGCTCGGCAACACCATTCGCGAGCAGTACGGCGAGGCGTTCCTGGACACCATCGAGCGCATCCGCGCCGACGCCAAGGCCGACCGCCGCAGCGGCCCCGACAGCGGCAAGACCGCCACCGAACAGCTCAGCACCCGCCTCAATGACCTCGACGAGCAGGAATTGCTGCCCGTGGCACGGGCCTTCAACCAGTTTCTCAACCTGGCCAACATCGCCGAGCAGTACCAGCTGATTCGCCGCCGCGACGACGACCAGCCGCCGCCCTTCGAGAATGTGGTGTTGCCGCAGCTGCTGGAACGCCTCAAGCAGGCCGGCCACAGCGGCGAATCGCTGGCACGCCAGGTAGGGCGCCTGGACATCGAACTGGTGCTGACCGCGCACCCCACCGAAGTGGCGCGCCGCACGCTGATCCAGAAATACGACGCCATCGCCGCGCAACTGGCCGCCCAGGACCACCGTGACCTCACCGCCGCCGAGCGTGAAGAGATCCGCGAGCGCCTGCAGCGGCTGATCGCCGAAGCCTGGCACACCGAGGAAATCCGCCGCACCCGGCCCACCCCCGTGGACGAGGCCAAGTGGGGCTTCGCAGTCATTGAACACTCGCTGTGGCACGCTATCCCGCACCACCTGCGCAAGGTCGACCAGGCGCTGCACGCCGCCACCGGCCTGCACCTGCCGCTGGAAGCTGCGCCAGTGCGCTTCGCCTCATGGATGGGCGGCGACCGCGACGGCAACCCCAACGTTACCGCGCCGGTCACCCGCGAAGTGCTGTTGCTGGCGCGCTGGATGGCCGCCGACCTGTTCCTGCGCGACGTCGACCACCTGGCCGGCGAGCTGTCCATGCAACAGGCCAGCGCCGCACTGCGCGAGGCCGTCGGCGACACCGCCGAGCCTTACCGCACCCTGCTCAAACGACTGCGCGAGCGGCTGCGCGCCACGCGCAATTGGGCCCAGGCCTCGCTGGCCCAGGCGCAACCGGCCAGCGCCGAGGTGCTGAGCAACAACCGTGAACTGCTGGAACCGCTACAGCTGTGCTTCCAGTCGCTGCACGAGTGCGGCATGGGCGTGATCGCCGACGGCCCGCTGCTGGACTGCCTGCGCCGCGCCGTCACCTTCGGCCTGTTCCTGGTGCGCCTGGACGTGCGCCAGGACTCGGCGCGCCACACCGCGGCCATGAGCGAGATCACCGACTACCTGGGCCTGGGCCGCTACGCCGACTGGGACGAAGAGGCGCGCATCACCTTCCTGCTGCACGAACTGGGCAACCGCCGGCCGTTGCTGCCGGCGCATTTCAAGCCGGCGGCAGAC
Source organism: Pseudomonas sp. JC1203 (assembly GCF_056175065.1). Taxonomy (NCBI): domain Bacteria; kingdom Pseudomonadati; phylum Pseudomonadota; class Gammaproteobacteria; order Pseudomonadales; family Pseudomonadaceae; genus Pseudomonas; species Pseudomonas sp. JC1203. Next base: position 257,544 of record NZ_JBWCAM010000004.1, on the reverse strand, counting down.
ACCGCCGAAGTGCTGGCCACCTGCCGCGAAATCGCCGCCGCGCCGGCTGCCTCCCTGGGCTCCTACGTGATCTCCATGGCCGGCGCCGCCTCCGATGTGCTGGCGGTGCAATTGTTGCTCAAGGAAGCCGGGGTGCTGCGCCCGATGCGCGTGGTGCCGCTGTTCGAGACCCTGGCGGACCTGGACAACGCTGGCCCGGTGATCGAGCGCCTGCTGCATCTGCCCGGCTACCGCACGCGCCTGCATGGCCCGCAGGAAGTGATGATCGGCTATTCCGACTCGGCCAAGGACGCCGGCACCACCGCCGCCGCCTGGGCCCAGTACCGCGCGCAGGAAAACCTGGTGCGCATCTGCCACGCGCAGAACGTCGAGCTGGTGCTGTTCCACGGCCGTGGTGGCACCGTGGGCCGTGGCGGCGGCCCGGCCCATGCGGCCATCCTGTCGCAGCCCCCGGGTTCGGTGAACGGGCGCTTCCGCACCACCGAGCAGGGCGAAATGATCCGCTTCAAGTTCGGCCTGCCGGACATCGCCGAGCAGAACCTCAACCTGTACCTGGCCGCAGTGCTGGAGGCCACGCTGCTGCCGCCACCACCGCCAGAGCCCGCCTGGCGCGCCTTGATGGACGAACTGGCCGCCGATGGCGTCAAGGCCTACCGCGACGTGGTGCGCGAGAACCCGCAATTCGTCGAGTACTTCCGCCAATCCACCCCGGAACAGGAACTGGGCCGCCTGCCGCTGGGCAGCCGCCCGGCCAAGCGCCGGCAGGGCGGCATCGAGAGTCTGCGGGCCATCCCGTGGATCTTCGGCTGGACCCAGACCCGCCTCATGCTGCCGGCCTGGCTGGGCTGGGAAGCGGCCCTCAGCAAGGCCCTGGAGCGTGGCGAAGGCGCGCTGCTGGCAAGCATGCGCGAACAGTGGCCGTTCTTCCGTACCCGCATCGACATGCTGGAAATGGTGCTGGCCAAGGCCGATGCCGATATCGCCCGTTTCTACGACGAGCGCCTGGTGCAGGATTCGCTGAAACCCCTGGGGGCAAGCCTGCGCGACCTATTGTCGCAGGCGTGCAAGGTGGTGCTTGGCCTCACCGGCCAGTCGCAGTTGCTGGCCCATAGCCCCGAGACCTTGAAATTCATCAGCTTGCGCAACACCTACCTCGACCCGCTGCACCTGCTGCAGGCCGAGCTGCTGGCGCGCTCGCGCAGCCAGGAGGCTAGCCAGGACAGCCCTCTGGAACAGGCGTTGCTGGTCACCGTGGCCGGTATTGCCGCCGGTCTGCGCAACACGGGCTGAGGCTGGCGAAGCCGCCGTGGCACGTCCACTATCTGTGAGGGGACCGCGCCAGGCGGCGCCCCGGCTTGCAACCGGCAACGGTTGCACCGGGCGCCACCGGCGAGGGGCGTGCGCATGGGACGCAGGTTGTTCCTGCTTTGGACGGCTTGTGTGGCTTTGAGCCGCTGTGTATCTTGGTCAGCCTTTTGGCCATTTTTGTGGCCACCAACCGATTTTGGGATTGGCTTCAGGCAGTTAGCTGCGCTGGGGCGGGTCTGACGATTTCCATATAAAAAGTTGAGGAGCATATCGATGCGCGTGATTCTGCTGGGAGCTCCCGGGGCCGGCAAAGGTACTCAGGCAAAGTTCATCACCGAAAAGTTCGGTATTCCGCAAATCTCCACCGGCGACATGCTGCGTGCCGCCGTCAAGGCCGGTACTGAACTGGGCATCAAGGCCAAGAGCGTGATGGACGCCGGCGGCCTGGTCTCCGACGACCTGATCATCGCCCTGGTAAAAGAGCGTATCGCCCAGGCCGACTGCGCCAACGGCTTCCTCTTCGACGGCTTCCCGCGCACCATTCCCCAGGCTGAAGCCTTGGTGAGCGCCGGCGTCGAGCTGGACCACGTGGTTGAAATCGCGGTCAAGGACGAGGAAATCGTCCAGCGTATCGCCGGTCGCCGTGTCCACGAAGGTTCGGGCCGCGTCTACCACGTTGTCTACAACCCGCCGAAAGTGGCTGGCAAGGACGACGAAACCGGTGAAGAACTGGTTCAACGCAAGGACGACACCGAAGAAACCGTGCGCCACCGCCTGTCCGTGTACCACGCGCAGACCGAGCCACTGGTTGCCTTCTACCAGAAGCTGTCCGCAGCCCAAGGCAAGCCGGTCTACAGCCACATCGAAGGCGTGGGCTCGGTTGATGCCATCACCGCCAAGGTGCTGGCCGCACTGAGCTGATCGAATCATTCGATCACCGACGGCCCGCTTGCGGGCCGTTGACGTTTATAATGCTGCACTTTTTTTGATGGATTCGCGCAATGACCACCTTGCTGGCCCTGGATACCGCAACCGAAGCTTGCTCTGTCGCCCTGCTGCATGACGGCAAGGTGCTGAGCCACTACGAGGTCATCCCGCGCCTGCACGCGCAGAAGCTGCTGCCCATGATCCAGACGCTATTGGGCGAGGCGGGCATTGGCCTGTCGGCGGTGGACGCCATCGCCTTCGGCCGCGGCCCGGGCGCCTTCACCGGCGTGCGCATTGCCATCGGCGTGGTCCAGGGCCTGGCGTTCGGCCTCGACCGCCCGGTGCTGCCGGTGTCCAACCTGGCCCTGCTGGCCCAGCGCGCACTGCGCGAACACGGCGTGCGCCAGGTGGCCGCGGCCATCGACGCGCGCATGGACGAGGTGTACTGGGGTTGTTACCAGGCCGACGGCGGCGAAATGAAACTGGTGGGCGACGAAGCGGTGCTGGCGCCAGAACTGGTCACGTTGCCAGCCGGGGCGCAAGGCGACTGGTACGGCGCAGGCACCGGCTGGGGCTATGGCGAGCGCCTGGCCGTCAAGCCATCGGCCTGCGACGCCACGCTGCTGCCACATGCACTGGACTTGCTGACCCTGGCACAAGGCGGCTGGGCCCGTGGTGAAGCCGTGGCCGCCGACCTGGCACAGCCGGTGTACCTGCGCGACAAAGTGGCCACGCCAAAAGCCCGTTAGCCGACGAATGGCGCTGCTAACTGCCGGTTTTATGAGCAGTTCATCGGGTATCCGGGCGCTGGATGAAACCTTTTCCCTGAACTGTGCTCTAGTTATCACTAGGGCATTTGCTTACCCGTACAAGTGCCGCTAAATTGCCATCATCGGTCCAGAGTAAGCAGTTATGCGTGTAGACGGCTTTTCGTCGAGTTCCTACCCAGTCAAACGCAAGCCCCGCAAGGCGCTCGCGCAGACCGACGACGCCGAAGACCTGGAAGGCGACTTCGAGGTTCAGCCTTCTGCACAACGCAGCGCCCCGCGCAGCGGCGGTGCCACTGCCAACCTGCCGGCCCGCCCGCAGGACATGATCTTCCACCGCTCCATGAGCCGCCGGGTGGCCACTGCCCTCAGCAGCTACCTGACCACCGCTACCTTCGTTGAGTGGGACGCGGACGTGCTGGGGCTGGACGTACATATCTGACCTTGCCCTTGCTGCCGTACTACCTCGGTTGTCCTTCCTGGAGCGAGCTGGCCTGGCGCGAACACCTGTACCCGGCAGATGCCAAACCCACTGAATTCCTGCAGCTGTATGGCCAGGTGTTCAACGCCGTGGAAGGCAACACCACGTTCTATGCCCAGCCGGCGCCTGCCACCGTGGCGCGTTGGGCGGCCAGCATGCCCGAGCATTTCCGTTTCACCGCCAAATTCCCCCGGGAAATCAGCCACGGCCCCGACCTGCGCGACATGCTGCCGGCGGCCGAAGCCTTCGTGCAATTGCTCAAGCCCCTGGGTGGGCGGGTAGCGCCGTTCTGGCTGCAGCTGCCGGCCACCTTTGGTCCACACCGGCTGGCGGAACTTGTGGCGTTCATCGACGAATTGCAGCAACCGGTGGCGGTGGAAGTGCGCCACCCGGCGTTCTTTGCCCGCGGTGACGAAGAGCGGGTGCTCAACCGCCTGCTGATGGGGCGCCAGGTGGAGCGTATCTGCCTGGACCCGCGCGCGCTGTTCAGCTGCACCGACCAGACCGCCGCGGTGCTCGACGCCCAGGCCAAGAAGCCCAAGGTGCCGCCACGCCCCACGGCTTTCAGCCAATGCCCGCAGGTGCGCTTCATCGGCCACCCGGATCTGCTGGCCAACGACAGCTTCCTGGTGCCCTGGGTAGGCAAGATCGCCGAGTGGATTGAAGAAGGGCGCATGCCCTATATCTTCCTGCACACCTCCGACAACCACCGCGCCCCGCTGCTGGCGCGGCGTTTCCATGCGCGGTTGATGGAACGGTTGCCGGGCCTGCCGGCGCTGCCCGAACATCCGCGCGAGCCGGTGGCGGAGCAGTTGGGGTTGTTGTAAGCGGGTTACGCCATCACTCGCTCGCGGTCCATGCTTTCGATTGCTCCGTCCACCAGCGTCTTGACCATTTCTACCAGGTAGAACACGGCCATGGCCTGTTTGCGCTCGTGGCCTTGCAGGCTGTCGGCGTTTTCGTAGGCAGTGCTGGCAATGCAGTCGAGCAGGTGGGCTGCGTGCATCAGGATTTCTTCGGTGGGAAGGTTGGGGTGGAGGGTGAAGAGGGGGGGTGCCGGGACAAGGTCTGACATATCAACTTCCTATTGATGAGTTGGCGCTGCCAGCATTCGGTCTCACACGAATGGTGGCGGCTGCGTACAGGGTGAGAGCACCGGTCAATAGGCAACCCGGCCAGACAAAGTCTGCCCGTACACAACCGCCGTAGACAGTTTGCAGAGGTTTTCAAAACCGTGCAAAACAGTTTCTGTGCGTGTGCAGCCTAATGGCCAGCCGGGCTCTCACACCCGGTCACTGATGTGCAGTGACGGGGGTAACCTATCCCTGTGGGCGCGGTAGGACAATCGTGGGGTTGTTTCAAAAGCTGTCGGACACCGCTAACCGTAGCCGCTGCCGCAGGCTGCGCTGGCCCTCGCGAACACTGAAGATCTTTGTTGGGGGCAGGGCCAGCGCAGCCTTCGGCAGCGGTTACAGGGGGGAAAGCGAGATTACGCCGCCAAACGCAAATTATTGACAATCAACGGCCGCGCCCACTTGGTGTCATAGGCGAACTGCTTGTCCTGCTCGGCCAGCGTTGCCGCGTCGAACGGCACATGCTTGTCGGCCAGGTCCCACTCGAACTCGGCAATCGGCAGGAACAGGGATTTGGGTGCTGGTGCAGGCCCCGGCTCGGGCTGCGGCTGGTTGGCGTTCATCACGACGGGGCGCACCCAGCCGTTGTCGTAGTCCAGCTGCTTCTGCTGGTCGACGATTTCTTCGGGCGGGTAGGGTGGGGCAGGCTTGTCCAGCAGTTCGGTCTCGAACTCGGCCTTGGGCAGGAACAGCGGTTCGGGGGGGCGTACTTCGGTATCCTGCACGTCGCACAGGCGTTGCGAGGTGATCTGCGCCAGCACGTCGCCACCGCCAGCGGGCTCTACTTCGGTGTCCACCGCCTGCTCTGGCAACACCAGGCTGCCATCGGCCGCATCACCCACCTGGTCAGCCATCGCCTGGGCGAAGAAGTCCGACCACAGGTGGCTGATGCCACCCAATGCCTGGGTGTTCTGGCGGCTGAAGTCGCCGTGGGGCGAAATGTAGCCAATGGAGGTGGTTTGAAGGTTGCTCATGGCACTAAAGGGCGCTGGCTCTGGCAAAATACCTGACATATTCCTTATCGGCCGAATTGGCCGATCTTTAAATTTTTTGAGTAGTGGATTTCATGGCAGAGCAGCAAGCGGCGGTATGTATCCGCGTCGAGGCGCACACCAGCGCCCTTGAACCCCAGGCCCAGGCATGGGCCCAGCGCCTGGCGCTGCCGTTGGACGCGCCGGACGCCGAGTTTGCCCTGCAGGCCACCGACGCCGGGCTGCAGCTGCAGCAACTGGGGCCTGACGCGCCGGGGCCGGTACGCGTTGACTTCGTCGAAGGTGCGGTGGCCCACCGCCGGCTGTTCGGTGGCGGCAGCGGGCAGATGATCGCCAAGGCCGTGGGCATTCAGCAGGGCGTGCGCCCGCGTGTGCTGGACGCCACCGCCGGCCTGGGCAAGGACGCCTTCGTGCTGGCCAGCCTGGGCTGCGAGATGAGCCTGATCGAGCGCCAACCCATCATTGGCGCCCTGCTGGAGGACGGCCTGGCCCGCGCCCAGGGCGATGCCGAGGTGGGCGCCATCGTTGCCCGCATGCACCTGCTCAAGGGCAACTCCATCGAGCTGATCAGCCAATGGCAGGGCGAGCCGCCCCAGGTCATCTACCTTGACCCGATGTTCCCCCACCGTGAGAAAAGCGCCTTGGTGAAGAAGGAAATGCGCCTGTTCCGCCCCCTGGTGGGCGACGATATGGACGCCCCGGCTTTGCTGGCCGCGGCCCTGGCCCTGGCCACCCACCGCGTAGTGGTAAAACGCCCGCGCAAGGCGCCATGCATCGACGGGCCCAAGCCCAGCCATAGCCTGGAAGGCAAATCGAGCCGTTATGACATCTATCCGAAGAAAGCGCTGAAATAGTAGGGATTTGCGTCCTACAGACGTAAAGTAGGACGTTTCCTGATTTTCGCTGCGGCGGTTTTTTCAGCTTTTTCGCCCGTAGACTTCCCCCTCAATTTTTGGGGGAGGAAGTACTTCATGGCAAATTTACGATCGGGCCTGACCCGGCCCGCCAGCGGCCTGGCACTGATGTCCTGCTCATGGCTGGCGTTCGCCGAAGGGGCGCCGGTGCAACTGGAAACGCTGAAGGTCGAGGCCGAGCGCGAGCGCCAGCAGCGCTACAAGGCCGAGCGCTCGGCGTCGGGCAAGCTCACCGAGTCGCTGCTCGACACGCCGCAGACCGTCACCGTGGTCGGCGAGCAGGTCATGCGCGAGCAGAACGCGCTCAGCCTGCGCCAGGTGCTGTCCAACGTCTCGGGCATCACCTTCGATGCCGGCGAGGGCGGCGGTGGCTCGGGTGACCTCATCAACATCCGCGGCTTCGACGCCACCAACAACGTGCTGCTCGACGGCCTGCGCGATAGCCCGCAGACCACCCGCAGCGACACCTTCAACCTGCAGGCGGTGGAGGTCATCAAGGGCCCCAACTCGGTGTTTGGCGGCGCCGGCACCACCGGCGGCACCGCCAACCTGATCAGCAAGACCCCGCAGGCCGAGGCCTTCACCGAGCTGGGCGCAGGCCTTGGCACCGACCACTACCGGCGCATGACCCTGGACACCAACCAGCCGCTGCCCGGCGTTGGCACCGGCAGCGCGGTGCGTCTCAACCTCATGGCCCACGGCAATGACGTGCCCGGCCGCCAGCAGATCGAACGCGAGCGCTGGGGCCTGGCGCCATCGGTATTGCTGGGCCTGGGTGACGACACCCGGCTGACCTTCAGTTACCTGCACCAGCAGGACGACAACCTGCCCGATTACGGCCTGCCCACCTTCCAGGGCAAGTTGATTGAAGGGGTCAAGCGCGATGCCTACTTCGGCTGGCGCAACCTGGACAAGGACCAGGTCACCACCGACCGTCTCAGTGCGCTGTTCGAGCATGACTTCAGCGATGCACTGTCGCTGCAGAACACCCTGCGCTACTCGCGCGTGCAACGCAGCGGCGTGGTGTCTGCCTCCCATGTCGACCGCGACGGCCTGCCGCCAGGCAAATACCGGCCCGCCGGGCCCCAGGGCTATGGCCGCGAGATCGTCACCGACCAGTGGCTGAACAGCACCCTGCTCACCAGCCGCTTCGACACCTTCGGCATCGGCCACACGCTGGTGACCGGCATGGACCTGTCGTTCGAACGCTACCGCCGTGACGCCAGCAACTACAACATCCGCAAGCTGGCGGCAGGCCACGAATATGACCTGGCCAACCCGCCTGGCTACTGGGCAGGGCCTATCAGCCGTACCCGCGAAGCCAGCATGCGCAACCGCCTGCAGACCACCAGCGTGTACGCCCTCGACACCCTCAGCCTGCACCCGCAATGGGACCTGATGCTGGGCCTGCGCCAGGACTGGATCGACGGCAGCAGCCTTGAACGCAAGCCCGATGACACCCGCAGCAAATACGACACCCGCGATGCCTTCCTCAGCCACCGCGCCGGGCTGGTGTACAAGCCTGCGCCCAACGGCCGCATCTACCTGGCGTACGGCAACTCCTTCAACCCGTCTGCGGAAAGCCTGGTCACTGGCGGCTATGGCGTTACCCAAGGCACCCACAAGGTCGACCCGGAAACCAGTCGCACCTGGGAACTGGGCACCAAATGGGACCTGCTGGCTGGCGACCTGCAACTGAACGCAGCGCTGTTCCGCACCCAGAAGGACAATGTGCGCGAGAAGCTCGCAACCGGCGAGTCGCTGCTGGCTGGCCTGCAGCGGGTACAAGGCCTGGAGCTTGGTGCCACCGGCAACCTCAGTGAGCACTGGCAGGTGATTGCCAACTACACCTTCATGCAAAGCGAAACCCTGAAGTCCAGGTCCAACCCACGTGCCGAAGGCCAGGCCCTGGAAAACACCCCGCCGCGCTCCTTCAGCCTGTGGACCGCTTACCAATTGCCCGGCGACTGGCGCCTGGGCTACGGGCTGCGCCACGTGAGCGAGCGCAACCTGCGCAACGATGCCACCTACAAGGTTGACGGTTACTGGGTGCACCAGGCCATGCTGGGCTACAAGGTGACCAAGGAGCTGGACCTGCAGTTGAACATCGACAACCTGTTGAACACCCACTACGTGGAGCGGGTGCGCACGGTGGAGGGCAACAACAAGCGTTCTTCGGCGATCGAGTATGGGGATGGAAGGTCGGCGGTTTTGTCGGCGGTGTACCGCTTCTAAAGCCCGCGACGCAGCGTGGCGAGCTGCCAAAGGCTGCGTCCGTTCCCCGCAGTGTACCCGTCGGAGCGCAGGCGCTCATGACGCGGCCTTGCGGCCGCTGCTACGAACTCAATCCCGTAGCAGCTGCCGAAGGCTGCGTCTGCTGTTTACAGCGCCGAAAACACCTTCTTCGCCAGGCTGGTAGCTGCCTGCGCCGGGTTTTTGCGGATGCTGGCTTCCTGGTTGGCGATTTCCTTGAACAGGCCGTTCAGCGCCTGTTCGGTCACGTAGCCTTCCAGGTTCGAGTCCTTGCTGTCGATCACGCCCAGGCTGGCGGCCTGGCCGGCGAAGCTGTTGAACTTCTGCGCCAGGCCGACCTTGTCGGTGGCTTGCTTGACGATAGGCAGGAACTTGGCGCGGATCTGCTCGCGGCTGGTCTTGCTCAGGTACTGGGTGGCCGAGTCATTGCCGCCGGCAAGGATGGCCTTGGCGTCGGTCACGGTCATTTTCTTCACGGCGTCCACCAGCAGCGCCTGGGCTTGTGGCACGGCGGCTTCCGCGGCCTGGTTCATGCTGGTTTCCAGGGCGTCCACCTGGCTGCCCATGCCGAATTTCTTCATCGCCTTGGCGGCCTTGCCCAGTTTGCCTGGCAGTTCGATGCGCACGTCGGGGTTATTGTTGAAGCCACCGGGCGTGCCCAGTTGTTTGACTGCCACCTGGGCGCCTTGCGTCAGGGCGTCCTTGAGGCCGCCGCTGGCGTCACCCTGGGAAAGGCTGGAAAGGTCCAGCGCGAAGGCGTGGGTGCACAGCAGCAGGCCTGCCATCAGGCCGGCGAAGGGGGCGGAGCGACGGAACATGGGTGCGTCCTTTTGCATATTTGAATTAGCGGGCAGGGTTCAGGCGAATGCGCAGCGGCTGCGGGTCTTTGCCATCCAGCTGCACGGTGTGCTGCTCGGTGCTGATAAACAATAGCTGACCGTCAGCCTCCACGCGGGCGCTGACCGCATAGCGGTGGCCGGGGCGAATTTGCCGCGGGTCGTATTGCAGGTGGAACGGCAACGGCACCTGGCCCTTGATGGGGCCGTTCTGGCTGGCCAGCACCTGGGCCGGGGCGTCGGCCAGGGAGACGTCCTGCAGGCTCACGCTGAGGGTGGCCGAGGGTGGCAGCGCCATGCGCTGCAGGTAGAACACTTCACCGTCCAGGCTTGCCTCGGGCGCGCTGTCGAAGCTGCTGCACGCGCCCAGCAGGGCGCTGAACAGAACCAGAGTGAGTTTCTTCATGGGCGGATCTCCGTATCGAATGCAGCGAAGGAATGCACAGGATACGGATAAACGCTCGGCACTTCAGCTGCCCTGGAAGGCTTCGTCCCTGCGGTGCAACGCCACCTGGCGAATCGACAGGCGAATTTCCGCCGGCAGCACGCGCTTGGCGGCGCCCTCGGCCAGTTCCCCGAGCTTGTTGTGGTAGCCCAGTTTGCCGGCCGCATCGCGGGTGACCACGCCCTGGTCGAGCAGGGTCTGGATGAAGTGGCGGAACAGGCTCTTGTCGAAGAACTCCGGGGCGTTGAGCCCATGCAGGATGGACAGGCGCTGGGCCATGATCGTGCACAGGTCTTCCAGTTCTTCGGCGCTGAGGGCGTGCTGGCCATTGTTGAGCAGCAGGGCGATGGCCATGTAGAAACGCTGCAGGGTCTGGGCGACGCTGCGCGACAGCAGCGTCAACAGCACGAACTTGCGCGAGCTGGGCGCCGGGCGCAGGTAGACCTGGTTCTCGAAGCGCAGCAGGCCCTGTTCGACGAAGGCTTCCAGCCACTGGTCGACCACGCCTTCCAGTTCGTCCACGGACCAGCGGATGAACAGTTCCGATTGCAGGTACGGGTAGAGCGCGCGTGTGTAACGCAGCAGCTGTTCGCGGCTCATGCGCGAGCTGCTCTGGAAGAAGCTGGCCAGCAACGCCGGTAAGGCGAAGATGTGCAACACGTTGTTGCGGTAGTAGGTCATGAGGACGGCATTCTGCTCGTCCAGGTACAGGATCTTGCCCAGCGCGTCGCTTTGTTCGGACAGCAGGTCCATGCCCTTGACGTGGTCGATCAGCGCGCGGCCGTCGCCCTCCGGCAAGGTGGTGTGCGGCGAGTACGGCACCTTGCGCAGCAGGGCCAGGTAAAGGTCGAGCACCCGCGCCATGGCCGCGTCGTCCAGGGCCAGGCGGGTGGTGGACAGCAGTGCCAGGGCCACCAGGTTTACCGGGTTGACGGCGGCGGCCTCGTTCAGGTGCTGCGCCACCCGGGAGCCCAGGCGGTGAGTGGTTTCATGCAGCCACTGCGGCTTGTATTGCGGGCCGAGCTCCTGTTCGCGCCAGTCCGGCTGTTCGGCGTCGAGGAATTCAGCCAGCTTGATAGGCTCGCCGAAGTTTACCGCCACCTGGCCGAAGCGCTGCTTGAGCGCGCCGATGACCTTGAAGATATCGAAGATCGATTCTTTCTTTTTGCTGGCGCCACGCAGCTCGCCCAGGTAGGTGCGGCCTTCCAGCACGCGCTCGTAGCCGATGTACACCGGCACGAAGACGATGGGCATGCGCGATGAGCGCAGGAAACTGCGCAGGGTAATGGCCAGCATGCCGGTCTTGGGTTGCAGCATGCGCCCGGTGCGCGAGCGCCCGCCTTCCACGAAGTACTCCACCGGGAAACCCTTGGTGAACAGGGTGTGCAGGTATTCGTTGAACACCGCGGTGTACAGCGGGTTGCCCTTGAAGGTGCGGCGCATGAAGAACGCGCCGCCACGGCGCAGCAGGCTGCCGATCACCGGCATGTTGAGGTTGATGCCGGCGGCGATGTGCGGCGGCGTCAGGCCGTTGCGGAACAGCAGGTAAGACAGCAGCAGGTAGTCGATGTGGCTGCGGTGGCACGGCACGTAGATGACTTCGTGGCCGGGTGCGACGTCCTGCACGCCTTCGATGTTGTTGACCTTGATGCCGTCGTAGATCTTGTTCCAGAACCAGCTGAGCACCACTTCCAGGAAGCGGATGGCGGTGTAGGTGTAGTCGGAGGCGATTTCGTTGCCGTAGCGCAAGGCTTGGGCCTCGGCTTTCTCCAGCGGGATGTTCTGGCGTTCGGCCTCTTCGCTGATGGCCTGGCGTACCTGGCTGTCGTGGATCAGGCCCTTGACCAGGTTGCGCCGGTGGGAAATATCCGGACCAATGACCGCCGCCTTGAGGTTACGAAAATGCACCCGAAGGAGGCGCTGGGTCATGCGCAGGGTGCGCTCATGGCCCTTGTTCTGTGCCACCAGCTCGCGCAAATGAATGGGCGCGGAGAACTGCACGCGGGTCTTGCGGCCCAGTATCAGGATGCTGACGAGCCGGCGCAGACGGCCTGTGACCGCCCAACTGTCGGCGAACAGCAGCTTCCAGGGGCTGGACTCGCTGGCCGGGGTCTGGCCCCAGAACACGCTGACGGGAATGATTTGTGCATCTTCTTCGGCATTCTGGCTAATGGCCGCTACCAGGCGCTCCAGGGTCGGTGGCGCGCCGCGCTTGTCGTGGCGGCCCAACCAGTCCGGTTCCGGGGTGAGGTAGAAGAACGCCGCAGGTTCCAGCAGTTGGCCAACGGCCACAGGCAGCACCGGGCGCGGCAGGCCGGCCTTGGTGCACTCGGTGTCCAGCACCGCCAGGTCACTGGCCGAGGGCGACTGCAACACATAGAACACCGGCCGGCTGCGGTCCAGGTTCAGGGTGAAGGATGACTGGTTGATGGTCTCGGAGCGAACCCAGAGGTACAGCAGTCGGCGCAGGGTGCCAAAGGCGAAGCGGCGGAACGGGAAACGGGTCATAAGGCCTGTGCTTGCATGAAACAGATGTTCGGCACTGTACAGGCTCGGTCGTCCGGCAAAAAGCGCCGCCGCGATAATAGTTGTATCCCATAAATAGAAAAAAACGGAGTAGGTCGATGTCGTCTCGTGAGACAGGAAGCGTCAAGTGGTTCAACGATGCCAAGGGCTATGGCTTTATCCAGCGTGAGGGCGGGGCCGATGTGTTCGTGCACTTTCGCGCCATTCGTGGCGAAGGGCATCGGTCGCTGGTAGAGGGGCAGCAGGTGGAGTATGCCTTGGTTGACGGCCCGAAAGGTCCGCAGGCCGAGGACGTGCAGGGGCTGTGACGGGTAAATCGTGACGTGTAGCCGCTGCCGTAGGCTGCGCTGGCCTGTGCCGCACTGGCGATTGCAGTGTGAGCAAAGGCCAGCGCAGCCTGCGGCAGCGGCTACAGGTGCGGGTCAGCCGGTGCGCCAGGTGATCTGCTCTTCGCCGTCTGCGCTGACACGAATCCAGGTGTCGGCGCTTTCTTCGCCTTCTTCTTCCACCCAGCTGCCAGGCGCGCAGCGTACTTCCACCTGCAGCGCGGCAAAGGCTGCGCGGGCGCAGGCGATGTCGTCGTCCCATGGGGTCTGGTCGCTTTCCAGGTACAGGCTGTTCCACTTGCCCACGGCCTTGGGCAGCCAGGTCACCGGCACGCTGCCAGCCTTGCACTTCCAGGTATGGCCCTTCTGTACCCAGTCGCTGCACGGGCCCAGGGCCTCGCTCAGCCACGCGGCGATGGCTTTGTGGTCGACGTCGGCGTCTTTGAGGTAAATCTCGATATCGGGTTGGCGCATGGACGTACTCACTCGGGAATCAGGGTTGCAGCACAAAATAATCGTAACGCATGGAGACGGTGACCACGAACGGCCGTGGCTGCTCGATGACCTTCGCGCGACGTTCGGCACTGGCGCGCCAGCCGTGGGGTGTCATGGCCAGCAGGTTGGCACGCGACGGGCCGTCGATCAGCTTGATCTTGAAGGTCAGCGTCTCGCTGTGGGCCAGGCTCATGCCTTCAGGCACCTGCAGCAGGTGTTTGTCGTCCACGTATTCGCGCACTTCATCGTACAGCTGTTCGCGCAGCTCCATCAGGTGCTCGCGGGTCGGCCCCACGCGCATCAGGCCGCCGCCGGGCACCAGCAGGCGCTTGGCTTCCTGCCAGTCCAGCGGGCTGAACACGCTGGCCAGGAACTGGCAGCTGGCGTCGGGCAGCGGAATGCGCGCCATACTCGCCACCAGCCAGGTGACGGCCGGGTCACGCTTGCAGGCGCGTTTCACCGCCTCGCGGGAGATGTCCAGGGCGTAGCCGTCGGCCTTGGGCAGTGCCTCGGCGATTTGCGCAGTGTAGTAGCCCTCGCCGCAGCCGATGTCCAGCCAGCGGCCAGGCTGGCGCTCGGCGGCCAGTTCCGCCAGGCGCTGGGCCACGGGCGAGTAATGGCCGGCGTTGAGGAAGTCGCGGCGCGCTTCCACCATCGCCTGGTTGTCACCCGGGTCGCGGCTGTTCTTGTGCTGTACCGGCAGCAGGTTCAGGTAACCCTGGCGTGCGCGGTCGAAGCTGTGGCCGGCAGGGCAGACCACGCCGTTGCCAGCGCTGGCATTGGCCAGGCTGGCGTTGCAGATGGGGCAGGTGAGCATCATGCGAGCAGTTTCACCAGGGTCTGGTAATAGATTTCGGTCAGCACGTCGAGGTCGCTGGCCAGCACGCGCTCGTTGACCTGGTGAATGGTGGCGTTGACCGGGCCCAGTTCGACCACCTGGGTGCCCAGGGTGGCGATGAAGCGGCCATCGGAGGTGCCGCCGCTGGTGGATGCCTGGGTCTCGCGGCCAGTGACCGCCTTGATGCTGGCCGACACCGCGTCCAGCAGGGCGCCCGGCTCGGTCAGGAACGGCAGGCCCGACAGCGCCCACTCCACGTGCCAGTCCAGCTCGTGCTTGTCGAGGATGGCGGCAACGCGCGCCTTCAGGCCTTCGACGGTGGATTCGGTGGAGAAACGGAAGTTGAACACGGCCGTCAGGTCGCCCGGGATCACGTTGGTGGCGCCGGTGCCCGAGTTCAGGTTCGACACCTGGAAGCTGGTGGGCGGGAAGAAGGCGTTGCCGTTGTCCCAGTGCTCGGCGGCCAGTTCGGCCAGGGCCGGGGCAGCCAGGTGAATGGGGTTGCGGGCCAGGTGCGGGTAGGCCACGTGGCCCTGCTTGCCGCGCACGGTCAGGGTCGCGCCCAGGGAGCCGCGACGGCCGTTCTTGACCACGTCACCCACAAGGGTGGTGCTCGACGGCTCGCCGACGATGCACCAGTCCAGGCGCTCGTTGCGCGCGGCCAGGCGTTCTACCACAGCCTTGGTGCCGTGGTGGGCCGGGCCTTCTTCGTCACTGGTGATCAGGAACGTCACCGCGCCGCGGTGGTTGGGGTAGTCGCCCACAAAGCGCTCGGCCGCTACCAGCATGGCTGCCAGGCTGCCCTTCATGTCGGCCGCGCCGCGCCCGCAGAGCATGCCCTGCTCGTCGATCAGCGCATCGAACGGGTCGGTCTGCCAGGCGCTGACCGGGCCGGTGGGCACCACGTCGGTGTGGCCGGCGAAGCACAGCACCGGGCCTTCCTGAGTGCCGTGGCTGGCCCAGAAGTTGTCGACGTCTTCAATGCGCATGGGCTCAAGCGTGAAGCCGGCATCGCCCAGGCGCTGCATCATCAGCTTCTGGCAGTCGGCGTCCACCGGGGTGACCGAAGGGCGGCGAATCAGGTCGCAGGCGAGTTGCAGGGTCGGCGAAAGGTCGGCGTGGGCCGTCATGGGGAAGACTCCGAAAACAGGGCAGGGCGCATATAAAGAGGGCGACATGTTAAAGCAAAACGGGGGCGGGCGCAGGGGCTGGTGGATCTATGGACCGACACGATCAATTCCAAGGGAGAAGCTTCCTACAGAAACGTCGGAGACGACCGGCATATTTCATTTTTGAGCCTCTGCACAATGTTCCCTGCACCTTGGATGATCGTGGAGGCAACGGATGTTTTTGGACAGCAGAGAAAATGCGGAGCTCGAAGCGCTGCTTGTCGAGAATCGCAGAAAGGCAATCGAAACTGAAAAATTAAGGTCGGAAACCGCAAAGCTGAAGGCAGAAACGGTCAAGTTGAAGCGAGAGGGATTGTTTTATCCGATTTTGGTGGCAACAGCGTCGATCACTGCCGTCGGAACGTTTTGGCTCAAGATTTGACTTCCATGCGGTGAAATCGCTTGAGGCATATTTGGCATTGAAAGGAGTTTGCCGTCGGTATTCGGCGGGACTAGGCTGGCGTCAAAAGAGGATGAAGGAATGAGCAGTCCAACTCAGCGTTTCCTAGCGGCAATCGATAAGGAAATTGATAAAATAGAGAAAGACATGGGCCGCAAGGAGTCCCTGGCTGAAACCTATGGCTTGGTGCCTTTTGCGGTAACCTTTTTCTTCGGTTTGGGGGTGTTGTGCCTATACCGGTTCTTGTCATGACCGTGTGTCCTGGTTAGCGACAGATGAGGTTCTTGAACTTGTCATAAGAAAAAAAGGCCCGCATCTGCGGGCCTCTCATCAGGTTACTGCGCGGTCACCGGTTCCGGCGCTGGCGCCGGCTTGGGCAGCGACGACAGGAATGCCATCACCAGCGCCGCCAGGTAAGGCAACGACTGCACCAGCAGCATGGCCACCCAGAAGCGCATGTCGGAGCTCGGCAGGCCTTGCACGAAGCAGATGCCGCCGGCCGCGCCCCACAGCAGCAGCATGATGAACAGCTCCTCGCGGGCTTCCGAGATCGCTACCAGCAGGCCATGGCTGTCAGCGTTCTTCGGGGTGCGGAAGAACGGGATGCTGGTGGTGAAGAAGCCGTACAGCACCGCCTTGGCAATGGTGTGCGACAGGGCCAGCCCGGCCAGGGCGGCAGCGAAGGCGTCCTTGAGGTTCACGCCCACGGCGCGACGGTACAGGAACACGATCTTGCCTACCTTGAACACGAACAGCGCCAATGGCGGGATCGCGAAGATCAGCAGCGGTGGGTCGACCCGTTGCGGCACGATGATCATCGCCGCCGACCACAGCAGGGCGCCCACGGTGAAGAAGATGTTCATGCCGTCGGCCACCCACGGCAGCCAGCCCGCCAGGAAGTGGTAGCGCTGGCCACGGGTCAGTTCGGTGTCCTTGCCGCGCAACAGGCTTGCGGTGTGGCGCTTGATGATCTGGATGGCGCCGTAGGCCCAGCGGAAACGCTGCTTCTTGAAGTCGATGAAGGTGTCGGGCATCAGGCCCTTGCCGTAGCTGTGGTGGTAGTACGCCGCCGACAGGCCTTTTTCGAACACGCGCAGGCCAAGCTCGGCGTCTTCGCAGATGCACCAGTCGGCCCAGCCCAGTTCTTCGAGCACCGAGCGGCGAGTCATGGTCATGGTGCCGTGCTGGATGATCGCGTCACGGTCGTTGCGGGTGACCATGCCGATGTGGAAGAAGCCCTTGTACTCGGAATAGCAGAGCTTCTTGAAGGTGCTTTCGTTCTGGTCGCGGTAATCCTGCGGCGACTGCACCACGGCGATTTTCGGGTCGGCGAAGTGCGGCACCATGTGCTTGAGCCAGTTGCGGTCCACGCAATAGTCCGAGTCGATCACGGCGATCACTTCGGCGTCTGGCGCGGTGTGCGGGATCAGGTAGTTCAGCGCACCGCCCTTGAAGCCGGCCAGCGGCGCGACGTGGAAAAACTTGAAGCGCGGGCCCAGGGTTTCGCAGTAAGCCTGCACCGGTTCCCACACCGCCGGGTCCTTGGTGTTGTTGTCGATGATCAGGACTTCGTAGTCCGGGTAATCCAGCGCCGCCAGGGCGTCCAGGGTCTGTTTGACCATGTCCGGCGGCTCGTTGTAGCACGGCACGTGAATCGACACTTTCGGCCGGTAGTTGGAATCGCCCTCCACCGGCAGGAATTCCCGGCGGCGCTTGTGCGTCCACACGGCCTCGGCCAGTTCGTGAGCCTCGGTCAGCAGCACGATGAACACGCCCAGCGCGCCCAGGGCCAATAGAAAACCGACCGTCAGGCTGAACCAGGTACTGTACTGCTGGCTATAGTCGTAGCCAATCCACACCAGCACCGAACCACACAGGAATGCGATGAAGGTCAGGAAGGTGCGGCCGCGCTGGCGCAAGGCCGAACCGTCGATCAGCAGCAGGGCCAGCGACAGCATCGCCAGCACCACCGAGCCGATGGCCAGTACGCGCCATTGCGGAATGGCCACCACCGGGCCTTCGAAGTTGAATTTCTGCTGGCGCGCGGCGTTGAACACGCCCCAGTACGCACCCACCGAACCTTCGTCGCTGGCCTTCCACGGCTGGTCGTAGGCTTCGATCACGAAGTAGTTGTAGCCCTGGCGGTTGAGCTTATTGACCAGGGTGCGCAGGTAGATGGCCTGGTCGGCCTGGGTGGCGTCGGCGCCACCGCGCATGCGGCCGTTGCTCGGCCAGCCTACTTCAGACAGCAGCAGCGGCTTTTTCGGGAACATGTGCTTGAGTTCCCGCGCCCGGTCGAGGACGAATTGGCCGGCCTTGTCCATGGGAATGAATTCCCAGTACGGCAGGATGTGCGCGGCAATCAGGTCGACGTGCTTGGCCAGCGACGGGTTGTGCTCCCAGATGTGCCACTGCTCGGAGGTGGTCACCGGTACCTTCACGGCAGCGCGTACGCGGTCGAGGTAGGCTTCCAGGTCCTTGACGGTCACTTCCTTGCGGAACAGCGCTTCGTTGCCGACCACCACGCGCACGACGCTGCGGGTGGAGTTGGCCAGTTCGATGGCCTTGGCGATTTCGCGTTCGTTACGCTCAAGGTCGGGGCTGATCCATACGCCCACGGTGACGCGCAGGCCGAATTCCTCGGCAATTTTCGGAATGTCGGCCTGGGTGCCGTCCACCGAGTAGATGCGGATGCTGTCGGTCAGCTTGCTCATCTGCTCGAGGTCCTGACGAATTTCGTCGTCAGTGGGGTACTGCTCTTTCTGCGGGCTTTGGCCCAGGCGGAAAGGTGAGTAGGAGAAGCCGGAGATTTGCTCAGGCCAGTCGGGGGCGCTGACCGGGCGGTTGATCAACGCCCAGAAACCTGTGAATAGCGCCGCGATCGCGACGACTACCACCAGGTTGAGACCAAATTTACGCGATGACATGGGGGCTTGGGTTCCGAAGCGGGGGAACGGGGGAGTGCCGGCGACGGGCGCCGAACCGGCGCGCATCCTACTCTGCACGTTACAAGTGTGTATAGGAGATGTCTGAAAACATACGTTTAGATTGGAATTTTTTGGTTAAGTTCTTGCCTGCTATTAGTTGTAGCGCATTAAACGCCGAAGGTGATCTGTGCGTGTTACAGGCCTATAATGCGCGCCGGTTTTTGAGGTCCAGGTCCATGAGCACAGAAGATCCACGTTTCGAAGGTGTTACCCGGCTGTACGGGCGCGAGGGCATGCAGCGCCTGCGCGCCGCCCATGTGGCCATTGTCGGCATCGGCGGCGTGGGCTCCTGGGCGGCGGAAGCCATGGCCCGCAGCGGCGTGGGCGAGATTTCGCTGTTCGACCTGGACGACGTCTGCGTCAGCAACGTCAACCGCCAGTTGCATGCCCTGGACGGCAATGTAGGCAAGCCCAAGGTCGAGGTGATGGCCGAGCGCCTGCGGGCGATCAACCCCGCATGCACGGTGCACGCGGTCAGCGACTTCGTCACCCGCGAGACCATGGCCGAGTACATCACCCCGGACCTGGATTTCGTGATCGACTGCATCGACAGCATGTTGGCCAAGGCGGCGCTGATTGCCTGGTGCAAGCGTCGCAAGATCGGCATCATCACCACCGGCGGTGCGGGCGGGCAGATCGACCCCACGCAGATCAAGGTGTGCGACCTGAACCGCACCCACAACGATCCGCTGGCGGCCAACGTGCGGTCCACCCTGCGCCGTGACTACGGTTTCTCGCGTAACACCACCCGCCATTACAGCGTGCCGTGTGTGTACTCCACCGAGCAGCTGCGCTACCCGGACAACAAGGGCGGCGTGTGCCTGACCAAGGCATTCGTGGGGGAAGGTGTGAAGCTCGATTGCGCCGGTGGTTTTGGCGCGGTGATGATGGTGACTGCAACCTTCGGCATGGTGGCGGCGGCGCGGGCGGTGGACAAGTTGGTGGCGGGTGTGCGCCGCCCCTCCGAGCGCGGCCTGAAACCGCGCGGCGCCGGTGACGCGGCCTGAAGGCCGCTGCTACACCTGCTTGGGTCAGGGGGCGGCCAACTCCGCCATGCGCTTGAGTACCGCGTTCAAGCCATTGCTGCGCGATGGCGACAACTGACGGCCCAGCCCTAGCTGCTGGAACCACGCCGGCAGGTCCAGCGCCGCCAGCTCGGCGGCGCTCAACCCCTCCACCCGCACCAGCAACAGCGCCAGCAAGCCGCGAATCAGCCGCGCATCGCTACCGGCGCGAAACTGCCACTGGCCGTCTGCGTGCGTGGCGATCAGCCACACCTGGCTCTCGCAGCCGTGCACCAGGTGCTCGGTGCTTTTTTCGTCATCGGCCAGGGGCGCAAGACGCTCGCCCCACTGCATCAGCAGGCGTGCGCGCTGTTCCCAGCCCGCAGCTTGTTCGAAGGCCTGCAGGGCCTCGGCAGCGTGTACGGGCAGGCTCATCGCAGTAACTCCAACGATTTGTCCAAGGCTTCGAAGAAGCGCTGCAGGTCGTCGCTGTCGTTGTAAAGCGCCAGCGACACGCGAATGGCCCCGGCCAGCCCCAGGCTTTTCAGCAGCGGCATGGCGCAGTGGTGCCCGGCGCGTACGGCAATGCCCTGCTCGGTAAGCAGGTGCGCGAGGTCGGCGTTGTGCACGCCATCCACCACGAAACTGGCCAGGGCCAGTTGCGGTGTGCCCAGCAAGCGCACGCCTTCGCGGTCGTTGAGGCCACGCAGCAGCTGGCCGTGCAGGGCGCATTCATGGGCCACGACGGCGTCTTGG
The DNA here is from genome assembly GCF_056175065.1 of Pseudomonas sp. JC1203. Lineage (NCBI taxonomy): Bacteria > Pseudomonadati > Pseudomonadota > Gammaproteobacteria > Pseudomonadales > Pseudomonadaceae > Pseudomonas > Pseudomonas sp. JC1203. The sequence goes on along the minus strand of NZ_JBWCAM010000004.1, from coordinate 236,987 downwards.
TCGAGGCTTGCGAGGTAGTCCAGGGTGGCGCCCAGGCCGATCACGCCAGCCACGGGCGGGGTGCCGGCCTCGAAGCCCAGCGGCGCGGGGTGGAAACTGGCACTGTGGTAGTCGGCCACATGCACCATCTCGCCACCGAACTGCCAGTGGGCCAGTTTGCCCAGCGCCTCGCTGCGGCCGTAGAGCACGCCGACGCCATCCGGGCCATACAGCTTGTGGCTGGAGAACACGTAGAAATCGCAGCCCAGTTGCTGCACGTCATGGCGGCCGTGCACCACGCCCTGGGCGCCATCGACCACCGTCAGCGCGCCTTGGGCGCGGGCCAGGGCCAGCAAGGGCGCAAGCGGTTGCCAGGCGCCGAGCACGTTGGACAGCTGGCTTACCGCCAGCAGCCGTGTGCGCGGGCCTATCAACTGGGCGGCAGCGTCCAGATCGATGAGCCCGGCGTTGGTCAGCGGCAGCACCACCAGGCTGAGCCCGGCGCGCTGGGCCAGCTGTTGCCAGGGCAGCAGGTTGGCGTGGTGTTCCAGCGCGCTGATGACTATTTCATCACCAGGCTGGAACTGGGCCTGCAGCCCGTAGGCCAGCAGGTTCAAGGCGCTGGTGGCGCCATGGGTGAAGACCACCTGGCTGGGGCTGGCAGCGTTCAGCCATTGCGCGACTTTCTCGCGGCTGGCTTCGAACGCTTGAGTCGCCAAGGCGCCAGGCAGGTGTTGCGCACGGTGCACGTTGGCGGCGCCGTGGCTGTAATAGTGGGCCAATGCATCGAGCAGGGCCTGAGGTTTCTGCGTGGTTGCCGCATTGTCCAGATACGTCTGGTGCTGGCGTTGCAGGGCGGCGATGGCCGGAAAGTCGGCGCGCCAGGGGGAGGGCTGGAACATGGGATCGGGGCTCTGGGCAGGCAGGCCCGGCACGCTGCCGGGCCTGCGCGGTGCCGCTTAGTTGTGAGCGTGCAGCGCTTCGTTCAGCTCGATGGCCGACTTGTGGGTCTTGCATTCCACGGCGCCGGTTTCCGAGTTGCGACGGAACAGCAGGTCGGTCTGGCCAGCCAGGTCGCGGGCCTTGACCACTTTGACCAGCTGGTTGCTTTCGTCCAGCAGGGCTACCTTGGTGCCAGCGGTGATGTACAGGCCGGCTTCCACGGTGTTGCGGTCGCCCAATGGGATACCGATGCCGGCATTCGCGCCGATCAGGCAGCCTTCGCCGACCTTGATGACGATGTTGCCGCCGCCCGACAGGGTGCCCATGGTGGAGCAGCCGCCGCCCAGGTCCGAGCCCTTGCCGACGAACACGCCAGCCGACACGCGGCCTTCGATCATGCCCGGGCCTTCGGTGCCGGCGTTAAAGTTGACGAAGCCTTCGTGCATGATGGTGGTGCCTTCGCCGATGTAGGCGCCCAGGCGCACACGGGCGGCATCGGCGATACGCACGCCGGCCGGTACCACGTAGTCGGTCATTTTCGGGAACTTGTCCACCGAGAACACTTCCAGCAGCTCGCCCTTCAGGCGTGCTTCCAGTTGCAGCTCGGCCAGCTCGGCCAGGTCGACGGCGCCCTGGCTGGTCCAGGCCACGTTCGGCAGCAGTGGGAAGATGCCGGCCAGGCTGACGCCGTGCGGCTTCACCAGGCGGTGCGACAGCAGGTGCAGCTTCAGGTAGGCCTCTGGGGTGGATGCCAGTGCGGCGTCTTCGGCCAGCAAGGTGGCGACCAGCGGCTTGTGGCTCTCGGCCAGGCGGGTGAGCAGGGCGGCCTGGGCGGCGTCGACGCCTTTCAGGGCTTCAGCCAGCTGCGAGGCCTGGGCGGTGGTGAAGGTGATGGCCTGGTTGCCACCGGTGTAGCCCAGGATAGGGGTGACCGCGGCGATCAGTTCGGCCGAAGGCGACACCAGGGGTTGCGCGTAGAACACTTCAAGCCAGGCGCCGTTGCGATTCTGGGTGCCGACGCCGAAAGCCAGGCTGAACAGGGTAGTGGACATGCAGTTACCTCTTTGCAAATGAATGGGGCCTGTTGCCAGCATTATTGCTGGACGGCCGCCGCATAAATATCGGGCTTGAAGCCCACGAGGGTCCGGTGGCCAAGGTCCAGCACCGGGCGCTTGATCATGGAGGGCTGGGCGAGCATCAGTTCGATGGCGCGGGCCTGGTCCAGATCGGCCTTCTGCTCGTCAGCGAGCTTGCGGAAGGTGGTACCGGCACGGTTCAGCACGACTTCCCAGCCGTGTTCGCCGCACCATTGCTCCAGGTGTTCACGGTCGATGCCCTGGGTCTTGTAGTCATGGAATTCGTAAGCGGCGCCGTGCTCGTCGAGCCAGGTGCGGGCTTTTTTCATGGTGTCGCAGGCCTTGATGCCGAACAGTGTGTAAGCCATGGTTCAAAGGGGGCGGCGCGTGCGGAACGCGGCCATGCCCTGCGGTCTCCTGAATACGAATCGACGAATTATGCGGCATCGATTCTTTCGGCGCCATGACTGTTGCCTTGCAATGTGCTTCAAAGGTCCAGTTGCTGGGGGCGGATACCGAACGCCGCGGCTATTTTTTCGCGGGTAGCCTTGCGTGGCCTGGCCACGGCTTCCTGTTGGGCAAATGCGGGCTGGGTGACGCCAAGGCGGCGGGCGACTTCCTCCTGGGTCAGGTCTAGGTACTCGCGCCATGCCCGGATGGGGGTGAGCCCATCGACCACGCGGCTGACGACTTCGTGAGGGATCAGGTCGGCGCAGCCATGGGTCGCTATGTACTGGTCGTAAGGGATGACCACGAATGCCGGCTTGCCGTCGGGGTCGTTGATGACCTGGATATTAGTAGGTGCGTTCGTCACGTTTCCTGACCTCTTGAATGCTCACGATTTTAACGCTGCCATCCCAGTCGAACAGGACTCGATAGTTGCCTACCCGCAGCCGATAACCCATTGAATGGTTGATGAGTGATTTGACGCCGGTCACGTCGGGCATTGCCGCGAGCTGTGTGACGGCGTCGCGAATCTGTCCCTGATGAAGTGTGTGCAGCTTCAAGAGCTGTTTCACGGCTTTCCTTTGCCAGAATACTCGGTTCATTTCGATAATAAGTCTTTTATAAGGTTTATGAAAGAATTTGCTTATGCCGAGGGCCTCCACTTGTCTGGTAGCATCCAGTTACAAGTGGCCAGGCTCCCTGCGACCATGGTGCAGCGGCCTTGCTTGCCATGTGCCGGTAAGATGTATCGTTTAATGTCCGGCGCGTTCCATTCCGCCCGGCACGTGTGAAGCAAGAGGGAAGACTGTCTTATGCAAACCGCCTACACCGTCCTGATCCTGCTGATGCTGGTGGGCCTCAGCAGGCTGGTGGCGAGGGTGATCCCCATTCCGTTGCCGCTGGTGCAGATAGCCGCCGGGGCCATTCTGGCGTGGCCCAGCCTGGGCCTGCACGTGGTACTGGACCCGGAATTGTTTCTGTTCCTGTTCCTGCCGCCGTTGCTGTTCGCCGACGGCTGGCGCATGCCCAAGCGCGACCTGTGGCGCTACCGCGGCTCGATCCTGATGCTGGCCGTGGGCCTGGTGCTATTTACCGTGGTGGGGGCGGGCTACTTCATTCACTGGCTGTTGCCCACTATTCCGTTGCCGGTGGCCTTCGCGCTGGCGGCCGTGCTGTCGCCCACCGACGCCGTGGCGGTGTCGGCGATTGCCCAGGACAAGCTGCCCACGCCGCTGATGCGCATTCTGCAGGGCGAGGCGCTGATGAACGACGCCTCGGGCCTGGTGACCTTCAAGTTCGCCCTGGCGGCTGCCGTCACCGGTTACTTTTCGCTGGCCGAGGCCAGCCTGACGTTCGTGCTGGTGGCCGTCGGTGGCCTGGCCCTGGGCGTGGCCCTGAGCTGGCTGGTGGGGCGCTTGCGCCTGTGGATGATCGCCCGCGGCTGGGATGACCCGGCCACCCACGTGGTGTTCATGCTGTTGCTGCCGTTCGCTGCCTATGTGCTGGCCGAGCGCCTGGGCGCCTCGGGCATTCTGTCGGCGGTGGCGGCAGGCATGATGCAGAGCTGGCTCGACCTGCTGCCGCGGCAGACCAGCACCCGCCTGTTGAACCGCAGCGTCTGGTCGCTGCTGGAGTTTGCCTTCAATGGCCTGATCTTCCTGCTGCTGGGGCCGCAACTACCGGACATCATCAAGGCGGTCACCAGCCACCAGGCGTCGCTGTGGCCGACCCTGGGCTACCGGATCTTCGACGTTGTCGGCATTTTCCTGGTGCTGGTGGTGCTGCGTTTCATCTGGGTGCAGAGCACCTGGCGGTTCATCAGCATGCTGCGCCGCTGGACCGGCAAGGCCACCATCACCATGCTGCCCACCGCGCGTTCCTGCTGGCTGCTGACCGTGGGCGGCGTGCGTGGCGCCGTTACCCTGGCGGGTGTGATGTCGGTGCCATTGCTGCTGGGCGCGGGGCAGGATTTCCCCGAGCGCGACCTGCTGATCTTCATTGCCGCGGGGGTAATTTTGTTGTCGCTGATCGCCGCCTGCGTGGCCTTGCCGCTGTTGCTGCGCGGGGTGGAGAAGACTTCCGACGAGGCGTTGCGCAAAGAGGTGCGCGAGGTGTGGCGGCGCACTGCCGAGGCAGCGATTCGCGCGTTGGAGTCGGAAGAGGTGAGCGACCCGGCCGCGCCGGCGCCCGACGCCGCACAGGCGGCGCTGGCCACCGAGTTGAAAGCGCAGATCATGTCCGAGTACCGCCACCAACTGGACGTGTTCAACGACTCCGCCGAAGCCCAGGCACAGGCGCTGATGATGGACCAGCTGGAGCGCCGCCTGCGTATCCGCGGGCTGCGCGCCCAGCGCCTGGAACTGTATGACCTGCGCCGTCATCACCACATCGGCGATGATGTGTTGCGCGAGATTCTCAGTGAGCTGGACTTGAGCGAGGCGAACCTGGGTGTGACCCGCCCCTCCGTCGGTTGACTGGAATGGCACTGACGCGGGGGGGGGGCGCGGGGGCGCCGGGGGCGGGGCCGCGGGGCGCCCGGCGCGGGCGCGGGCGGCGCCCCGCCCCCCCGGGGGTCCCGCCCCCGGCCCCCCCCGCCCGCGTCAGAGGGGTCAACGCTGGCTGACGAAGTCGCGGATGCGCTCGGCAGCTTCCACGCACTCGGCCAGCGGCGCGACCAGCGCCATGCGCACGCGGCCAGCACCCGGGTTGACGCCGTCCACGTCGCGCGACAGGTACGAACCCGGTACCACGGTCACGTGCTGCTGCTCGAACAGCTGCTGGCAGAACTGCGCGTCATCCATCGGCACTTTCGGCCACAGGTAGAAGCTGCCGTCCGGGCGCTGCACGTCCAGCACCGGTGCCAGGATCTCCAGTACGGCATCGAACTTCTCGCGGTACAGCGCGCGGTTGGCGCGCACATGCACCTCGTCGTTCCAGGCGGCGATGCTGGCCAGCTGGGTCTGCACGGGCATGGCACAGCCGTGGTAGGTGCGGTACAGCAGGAAGGCTTTGAGAATTTCCGCATCGCCGGCCACGAAGCCTGAGCGCAGGCCCGGCAGGTTCGAGCGCTTGGACAGGCTGTGGAACACCACGCAACGCTTGAAGTCGTTGCGGCCAAGCTCCACGCAGGCGCTGAGCAGGCCGGGTGGTGGGGTTTGCTCGTCGAAGTACAGCTCGCTGTAGCACTCGTCGGCAGCAATCACGAAGTCGTGCTTGTCAGCCAGGGCAATCAGCTTTTTCAGGGTTTCCATCGGCACCAGGGCGCCGGTGGGGTTGCCTGGCGAGCACAGGAACAGGATCTGGCAGCGGTCCCAGACATCGGCCGACACAGCGTCGAAGTCCGGGTTGAAACCGTTGCTGTCCAGGCATGGCAGGTAGTGCGGCTTGGCGCCGGCCAGCAGGGCTGCGCCTTCGTAGATCTGGTAAAACGGGTTGGGGCTGATCACCAGGCCGTCGTCGCTGCGTTCAACCACGGTCTGGGTGAAGGCGAACAGCGCCTCGCGGGTACCGTTTACCGGCAGCACGTGGCGCGCCGGGTCGATCCAGCCGGCCGGCACGTTGAAGCGGCGTTCGCACCATGCGCCGATGGCCTCGCGCAGCGCCGGGATACCCAGGGTGGTGGGGTACACGGCCATCTGGTCGAGGTTGGCGCTCAGCGCTTCGGCGACAAAGCTGGGCGAGCGGTGCTTGGGCTCGCCGATGGACAGGGCAATGGCGCGCTTGTCCGGGTTGGGCGTGACGGCGCCCAGCAGCTTGCGCAGTTTCTCGAACGGGTAGGGCTGCAGCTGGTTCAAAGCGTTGTTCACGAAACTTCCTCTAAATGCTCAGGCGCGACAGCTCTACGCCCTGCGGCTGGCTGACACTCAGTTGGTCGACGATGGCATCCTGCAGGCGGCTGCACAGTTGCGGGTCGGAAAGCGGTTGGTTATCGGCGTCGGTAATGAAGAACACGTCTTCCACCCTTTCGCCCAGGGTGGCGATCTTGGCGTTCTGCAGCGACAGGTCGAACTCCAGGAAAATCTTGCCGATGCGCGCCAGCAGGCCGGGGCGGTCCGGGGCGCTGAGCTCCAGGATGGTCACCGGGCGCTGGGCATCGTTGTGGATGGTGACCTGGGGCGCGAAGGCAAAGTGCTTGAGCTGGCGCGGCACCCGGCGCTGGATGATGGTGGGGTAGTCGTCGGGGTTGCGCAGGGCCTCGGTGAGGCCGCTGCGGATCTCCTTGACGCGCACCGGGTTGTCGCCGATCGAGCCGCCGTCGGTGTCCAGGACTATATAGGTGTCGAGGGTGAACTGGCTGCTGGAGGTGATGATGCGCGCGTCATGGATGTTCAGGTTGAGCTGGTCCATGGCTGCCACGGTCACGGCGAAGAAGTCGTGCTGGTCGGGTGCGTAGATGAAGATCTGCGTGCCGCCCTCGAACTCGCGTTGGGTGGTCTCCTTGATCAGCACCAGCGGGCCGCCATCCAGCGGCTGCTGCAAGATGTTGTCGCTGTGCCAGGCCACGTCACCTGCGGTGTGGCGCAGGAAGTAGTCGTCGCCCAGCTGCGACCACAGCTGCTCTACGTCGTCGGGGTCGGTGCCGGCGCGCACCAGAATGTCCAGGGCTGCGCTCTGGGTCTGGCGGATCTGCTCTTCGCGGTCCAGCGGGTTTTCCAGGCCACGGCGCAGGGCGCGCTTGGTCTCGGTGAACAGTTGGCGCAGCAGGCTGGCGCGCCAGCTGTTCCACAGGCTGGGGTTGGTGGCGTTGATGTCGGCCACGGTCAGCACGTAGAGGTAATCCAGGTGCGTCTGGTCGCCCACCAGTTGGGCGAAATCGTGGATCACCTGCGGGTCGGAGAGGTCTTTGCGCTGGGCGGTGGTCGACATCACCAGGTGGTTCTGCACCAGCCACACGATCAGGCGGCTGTCCCACACCGGCAACTGGTGGCGCTGGCAGAACGCCTCGGCGTCCACCGCGCCCAGGTCGGAATGGTCGCCCTGGCGGCCCTTGCCAATGTCATGGTACAGGCCGGCCAGGTAGATCAGTTCGGGCTTGGGCAACTGGCCCATGAGCTTGCTGGCCAGCGGAAATTTCTCCGACACCGGCGTGTACTGCAGCTTGCGCAGGTGCTTGATCAGGTTCAGCGTGTGCGCGTCCACCGTGTAGATGTGGAACAGGTCATGCTGCATCTGCCCCACGATATGGCCGAACTCGGGCAGGTAGCGACCCAGAATGCCGTAGCGGTTCATGCGACGCAGGTTGCGGTGAATGCCGATTTCGCACTTGAACAGCTCGATGAACAGGCTGGTGTTGCGAATGTCGTTGCGGAAGTCGTCGTCGATCAGGTGGCGATGTTCGCGCAGCAGGCGGATGGTGTCTGCGCGCACGCCCTTGATCTCGGGGTTCTGCGCCATCAGCACGAAAATTTCCAGCATGGCGAACGGCGTGCGCTTGAACACGTTGGCGTGGGTAGCTTCGATGTAGCCGTCGTGCAGCTGGAAGCGCGAGTTGATGGGCAGAGTAACGCTGCCGACGTCATCGGCCAGAATCACCTCTTCGAAGTGCTGGATGATCAGGTCGCTGAGCTCGGCGATGCTCATCACCACGCGGTAATACTTCTGCATGAAGCGTTCGATGGCCAGCTTGGCGTCACTGTCCTTGAAGCCCAGCAGGCCGGCGATGCTGCGCTGGTGGTCGAACAGCAGGCGGTCTTCGGCGCGCCCGGCCAGCATGTGCAGGGCGTAGCGCACCTTCCACAGGAACTCCTGGGAGCTGGCCAGCAGGTTGTTCTCGCTTTCCAGCAGGAAACCTTCCCCCGCCAGGGCGTGCAGGTTCAGCGTGCCGTATTGGCGGCGGGCCACCCAGAGGATGGTCTGGATGTCGCGCAGCCCGCCCGGGGAGCCTTTGACGTTGGGTTCTAGGTTGTATTCGGTGTCGTTGTACTTGTGGTGCCGGGCCTTCTGTTCGGCGCGCTTGGCCAGGAAGAATTCCTTGCTGGGCCACATGTGCGCGGTGCCGGTCACTTCCAGCATGCGCTTGCGCAGGCGCTCGGGGCCGGCCACGGTGCGGCTTTCCATCAGGTTGGTGATGATGGTCAGGTCGGCGCGGGCCTGTTCGGCGCATTCTTCGATGGAGCGCACGCTTTGGCCCACTTCCAGGCCGATGTCCCACAGCAGGGTGAGAAAACGCTCGATGGAATCGCGGAAAATCTCGTGGTCCGAGCTTTCCAGCAGAATCAGCAGGTCGATGTCGGAGTAGGGGTGCAGTTCGCCGCGGCCATAGCCGCCCACCGCCACCAGGGCAATATCGGCTTCATCGCTCCAGTCGAACTGCTTCCAGGCCTGTTGCAGGATGTTATCGACGAACCAGGCGCGGTCCTCGATCAGCCGGCGAATGTCGCGGCCGGCGCGAAAACGCCCATCCAGCACGTCGCGGGCCTGGCGAATGGCTTTCTTGAACGCGGCGATGGGGCTCGCCTTGAGGGCCAGTTCCGCCTGGAACTGACCGCGATCGAACAACTCCGGATCCACCTGGGGCATCGAATGAGCCTTCCTGAACTGTAGCGGCAAATTTTGACTGGAGCGCTATTGTGGGAGCTGGCGTGCCAGCGAGTTTTTGGGAGGCCCCCAAAAGCTCGCTGGCAAGCCAGCTCCCACAATCAATGGGTCACATCACGCCGAGACGCGGGGGATGGTGTCGTCCGCGCGCAGGGTGAAGATCTCGTAGCCGGTGGCAGTCACCACCAGGGTATGTTCCCACTGGGCCGACAGCTTGCGGTCCTTGGTGATGGCGGTCCAGCCGTCGCCCAGCACCTTGGTGTCGGCCTTGCCCTGGTTGATCATCGGCTCGATGGTGAAGGTCATGCCTTCCTTCAGTTCCATGCCGGTGCCGGCGCGGCCATAGTGCAGGATCTGCGGCTCTTCGTGGAACACCTTGCCAATGCCGTGGCCGCAGAACTCGCGCACCACCGAGAAACCATTCTTTTCAGCGTGTTTCTGGATCACTTCGCCGATGTCGCCCAGGCGGCAGCCCGGCTTCACCAGCTCGATGGCCTTGTACATGCATTCCTGGGTGACCTGCGACAGGCGCTCGGCCCATACCGGCACGGTGCCGACGTGGAACATGCGGCTGGTGTCGCCGTGGTAGCCGTCCTTGATCACGGTGACATCGATGTTCAGCGTGTCGCCGTCCTTCAGCACCTTGTCGCCGGGAATGCCGTGGCATACCACGTGGTTGATCGAGGTGCAGATCGACTTGGGGAAGCCCTTGTAGTTCAACGGGGCCGGGATAGCCTTCTGCTCATTGACGATGAAGTCATGGCACAGGCGGTCCAGCTCTTCCGTGGTCACGCCGGGCTTGACGTGGGGTTCGATCATTTCCAGCACTTGCGCGGCCAGGCGGCCGGCAACGCGCATGTGCTCGATGTCCTCGGGGGTTTTGATGGTGACGGTCATACGGGCTCTCTGGGCGCTCGGCGGCGCAGGCAAACACGGGATGAAACGATTCTACCAGACGTACGGCAACGGGAACTGTCGCCAGGCATCGCTTCTCTATATAGAGTCATGGGGCCATTGTTGCGCGAAACAAGCTTCCACGCAAAAGTCGTTGATCGACAACGTGAATTCGGGTTTCGCTGGCCAAGGTTCTGTGATATAAAATGCGCCGCTTTCCGGGGATAGCCCCGAAAGCACAAACCCACACACGTGCCGGCACGATGACCTGGGTGCCCGCAGCTCAAGCTGCTGGTTGGTCATTGGGGTACGTGGAGGCCTAACCCGACTTATCAAGGAACTATCATGTCCCAAGTCAATATGCGCGATATGCTGAAGGCCGGTGTGCACTTCGGCCACCAGACCCGTTACTGGAACCCGAAAATGGGCAAGTACATTTTCGGCGCGCGCAACAAGATTCACATCATCAACCTCGAAAAAACCCTGCCAATGTTCAACGAAGCTCTGACTTTCGTTGAGCGCCTGGCCCAGGGCAAGAACAAGATCCTGTTCGTCGGCACCAAGCGTTCGGCTGGCAAGATCGTTGCTGAAGAAGCAGCACGTTGCGGCTCGCCGTACGTTGACCACCGCTGGTTGGGCGGCATGCTGACCAACTTCAAAACCATCCGTGCTTCGATCAAGCGTCTGCGCGACCTGGAAACCCAGGCCGAAGATGGCACCTTTGCCAAGCTGACCAAGAAAGAAGCCCTGATGCGCAGCCGTGATCTGGAAAAACTGGATCGCTCGCTGGGTGGTATCAAGGACATGGGCGGCCTGCCTGACGCACTGTTCGTTATCGACGTTGATCACGAGCGCATCGCGATCACCGAAGCCAACAAGCTGGGTATCCCGGTCATCGGCGTAGTCGATACCAACTCCAGCCCAGAAGGCGTTGACTACATCATCCCAGGTAACGATGACGCCATCCGCGCCATCCAGCTGTACATGGGTTCGATGGCTGACGCCGTTATCCGTGGCCGCAACCACGTTGCTGGCGGTACTGAAGAGTACGTCCAGGACGCTCCTGCTGCAGCGGTAGAAGGCTGAGTCTAGACGCCCAGCGTTTACTCGGTACGCAAAAAGGGGGCTAGGCCCCCTTTTTGCCACCTCGAGAACCTGTCTGCGTAGTCATTGCATTTTTTAACGCAGTAGCTGGCAGTGTTCAAGAATTGAGCGCCCGTGCCAATCGGGTGGAATGGTTGAAAACCTATCCAAGAGGATTTTGAAATGGCAGAAATTACTGCAGCGTTGGTCAAAGAACTGCGCGAGCGTACCGGCGAAGGCATGATGGACTGCAAAAAGGCCTTGACCAAGGCTGGCGGCGACATCGAAAAAGCGATCGACGACATGCGTGCTTCGGGCGCCATCAAGGCCGCCAAGAAAGCTGGCAACGTTGCCGCTGAAGGCGCCATCGCTGTTAAAGTCGCTGCTGACAACAAGTCCGCCGTGATCCTGGAAGTCAACTCGCAGACCGACTTCCTGGCCCTGCAGGACGACTTCAAGAACTTCGTGGCTGCCAGCGTTGAAAAAGCCCTGGCCGACAAACTGACCGACGCAGCTCCGCTGATCGCCGCTCAGGAAACTGCTCGTGAAGCCCTGGTTGCCAAAGTTGGCGAAAACGTCAACATTCGCCGCCTGGTTCGCGTTGAAGGCGACGTGGTCGACGCTTACCTGCACGGTAACAAGATCGGCGTAGTCGTTGCCCTGAAAGGCGGCAACGCCGAGCTGGCCAAAGACATCGCCATGCACGTGGCTGCCAGCAACCCAGAGTTCCTGCTGCCATCGCAAGTCTCCGCCGAAGCCATCGAACGCGAAAAAGCCGTGTTCCTGCAGCTGAACGAAGAGAAGATGAAAGGCAAGCCTGAGAACATCGTCGCCAACATGATCGACGGTCGTATCAAGAAGTTCCTGGCTGAAGCTTCCCTGGTCGAACAACCGTTCGTCAAGAACCCGGAAGTCAAGGTTGGCGAACTGGCCAAGAAAGCTGGCGCTGAAATCGTTTCGTTCACCTACTTCAAGGTCGGTGAAGGCATCGAGAAGCCAGTTGACAACTTCGCTGAAGAAGTTGCCGCTCAGCTGGCTGCTGCCAAGCAGTAAGACGGTCTAACCACTGTCGTCCCAAAGAGGCTGCCCGCTCACGCGCGCAGCCTCTTTGTCAAAGTGAAAGGCGGAATCGTGGCTTACAAGGCTGCTTCCGATGGCGCTGTAGCAGTGCCAAGCTAGAGTTAGCGCAGGCTGCAAAACAGCCCGCTCAGAATTTTTTAACGCCGCAGGAGAGATTCGCAATGGCTCAGCAGGTTAGTGGTCGTCAACCTCGCTATAAACGCATTTTGCTCAAACTTAGCGGCGAGGCCCTGATGGGCTCGGAAGACTTCGGTATCGACCCGAAGGTGCTGGACCGCATGGCCCTGGAAGTCGGCCAGCTGGTAGGTATCGGCGTGCAAGTGGGCCTGGTGATCGGCGGCGGCAACCTGTTCCGTGGTGCTGCGCTGAGCGAAGCCGGCATGGACCGCGTTACCGGTGACCACATGGGCATGCTCGCCACGGTGATGAACGCCCTGGCCATGCGCGACGCGCTGGAGCGCTCCAATATCCCGGCCATCGTCATGTCGGCGATCACCATGGTTGGCGTTACCGACCACTACGACCGTCGCAAGGCTGACCGCCTGCTCAAGTCCGGCGACGTGGTGATCTTCGCCGCCGGTACCGGCAACCCGTTCTTCACCACCGACTCCGCAGCCTGCCTGCGTGCCATCGAAATCGGCGCCGACGTGGTGTTGAAGGCAACGAAGGTCGATGGTGTGTACACTGCCGATCCATTCAAGGATCCGCATGCTGAGAAATTTGACCGCCTGACGTACGATGAAGTGCTGGACCGCAAGCTGGGTGTGATGGACCTGACCGCCATCTGCCTGTGCCGCGACCACAACATGCCGTTGCGGGTGTTTAACATGAACAAGCCTGGCGCTCTGCTGAATATCGTAGTGGGCGGCGCTGAAGGAACTCTGATCGAGGAAGGCGAAGAATGATCAACGAAATCAAGAAAGACGCGCAAGCGCGCATGCAGAAGTCCCTGGAATCGCTGCAACACGCGTTCAGCCGCATCCGTACCGGCCAGGCTCACCCAAGCATCCTGGGTGGCGTGATGGTGCCTTACTACGGCGCCGATACCCCGCTGAACCAGGTGGCCAACGTCACCGTTAAAGACTCGCGCACCCTGCAAGTGGTAGCGTTCGAGCGCAACATGCTGTCGGCCGTCGACAAGGCCATCCAGAGCTCGGGCCTGGGTTTCAACCCGACCAACCTGGGTGAACTGCTGCTGATCAGCATGCCGGCCCTGACCGAGGAAACCCGCAAGGGCTTCACCAAGCAGGCCCGTGATGCTGCCGAAGACGGCCGCGTTGCCGTGCGCAACATCCGTCGCGATGCCCTGAGCCAGCTGAAAGACCTGGTCAAGGAAAAGGAAATCAGCGAAGACGAAGAGCGCCGCGCTGCTGATGACGTGCAGAAGCTGACCGACAAGTTCGTGGCTGAAATCGAAGTGGCCGTGAAGCAGAAAGAAGCCGACTTGATGGCTGTATAAGAAGGATCCGCGCGTTTCCATGGAAAAGACCAAGCAGACTGCGCCATCCTCGGTGCCGCGACACGTTGCGATCATCATGGATGGGAATAACCGCTGGGCGAAGAAGCGCCTGCTGCCTGGCATCGCCGGGCACAAGGCCGGCGTGGACGCCGTTCGTGCCGTCATCGAGGTGTGCGCAGAGGCGAAGGTCGAGGTCCTGACCCTCTTTGCCTTCTCCAGCGAGAATTGGCAACGGCCGGCCGAAGAGGTCGGGGCCCTCATGGAGCTGTTCTTCTCGGCCCTGCGCCGGGAAGCGCGGCGCCTGAATGAAAACCGCATCAGCCTGCGCATCATCGGTGATCGCTCACGCTTTCACCCTGAGCTGCAGGCTGCCATGCGTGAAGCGGAGGCGTTGACCGCCGGCAATGACCGCTTCGTGCTGCAGATCGCCGCCAACTATGGTGGCCAGTGGGACATCGCCCAGGCCGCCCAGCGCCTGGCTCGCGAAGTCCAGGCCGGGCACCTGCGCCCGGACGATATTACCCCCGGGTTGTTGCAGACCTGCCTGTCCACCGGCGACCTGCCGTTGCCTGACCTGTGCATCCGCACCGGCGGCGAGCGACGCATCAGCAACTTCCTGCTCTGGCAGCTGGCCTACGCCGAGCTGTATTTCTCCGACCTGTTCTGGCCGGACTTCAAACACGAGGCCATGCGCACCGCGCTGGCCGATTTCGCTTCGCGCCAGCGCCGCTTCGGTAAGACGAGCGAGCAGGTCGAAGCCGGAGCCCGTGCTTAATGCTTAGACAACGCATCATTACAGCGCTGATCCTGCTACCGATCGCCCTGTGCGGTTTCTTCCTGCTCGAAGGTGCAGGCTTTGCCCTGTTCATCGGCCTGGTAGTGACCCTGGGCGCCTGGGAGTGGGCACGCCTGGCCGGTTTCGAGGCGCAGGGTGCGCGCGTGGGCTTTGCCGCCGTGGTGGCGGTGGCCCTGTTCTTCCTTTACCTGTCGCCGGCGTTGGCGCCCTTCGTGCTGGCAGCCGCGCTGATCTGGTGGGGGGTGGCAACCTTCCTGGTGCTGACCTTCCCGCGCACCAGCGAGCATTGGTCCAGCGTGGCCTGCAAGCTGCTGATCGGCCTGTTGATCCTGCTGCCGGCCTGGCAGGGCCTGGTGCTGATCAAGGCCCAGGGGCAAGGCAACTGGCTGATTCTGGCGGTGATGGTGCTGGTGTGGGCCGCCGATATCGGCGCCTATTTCTCCGGCAGGGCCTTCGGCAAGGCCAAGTTGGCGCCGCAGGTCAGCCCTGGCAAAAGCTGGGCGGGCTTCTATGGCGGCATGGCGGTAAGCCTGCTGATTACCCTGGTGGTTGGCCAGGTGCGCCATTGGGGTATCGGTGAAACCCTTCTGTGCCTGATCGGCGCGGCCATCGTGGTGGCGCTGTCGGTGGTGGGTGACCTGACCGAAAGCATGTTCAAGCGTCGCGCCGGTATCAAGGACAGCAGCAACCTGCTGCCAGGCCATGGCGGCGTGCTGGACCGCATCGACAGCCTGACCGCTGCCGTGCCGGTGTTCGCCGTGCTGCTCTGGGCTGCCAACTGGAGCGCCCTGTGAGCAAGCCGCAAATGATTACCGTGCTCGGCGCCACGGGCTCCATTGGCCTGAGCACGCTGGACGTGGTGGCGCGCCACCCGGACCTGTACCAGGTGTTTGCGCTCAGTGGCTACTCGCGGCTCGATGAATTGCTGGCGTTGTGCGTGAAGCACCGCCCGCAAGTCGCCGTGGTGCCGGACGAGGCGGGCGCCCGTCAGCTGGAAGCGGGCTTGCGCGCTGCCGGCCTGGCTACCCAGGTGCTGATCGGCGAGCAGGGCCTGTGCCAGGTGGCTGCCGACCCGAGCGTGGACGCCGTCATGGCAGCCATCGTCGGCGCCGCGGGCCTGCGCCCTACACTGGCGGCGGTTGAAGCCGGCAAGAAGGTGTTGCTGGCCAACAAGGAGGCGCTGGTGATGTCCGGCGCGCTGTTCATGCAGGCCGTGCGCCGCAGCGGCGCGGTGCTGCTGCCCATCGACAGCGAGCACAACGCGATTTTCCAATGCCTGCCGGGCGATTTCGCCCGCGGCCTGGGCAATGTCGGCGTGCGCCGTATCCTGCTGACCGCCAGTGGTGGCCCGTTCCGCGAGACGCCGCTGGCCGAGCTGGAGCGGGTGACCCCCGAGCAGGCCTGTGCCCACCCGAACTGGTCCATGGGGCGCAAGATTTCCGTTGATTCCGCCAGCATGATGAACAAGGGCCTGGAGCTGATCGAGGCCTGCTGGCTGTTCGATGCACGCCCGGAGCAGGTCGAGGTGGTGGTGCATCGCCAAAGTGTGATTCACTCCATGGTCGACTATGTCGACGGTTCGGTCTTGGCGCAGTTGGGCAACCCCGACATGCGCACGCCCATCGCCCACGCGCTCGCCTGGCCTGCACGTATCGATTCGGGCGTGTCGGCGCTGGACCTGTTCGCCATCGGCCGGCTGGATTTCGAAGCCCCCGACGAACAGCGCTTCCCTTGCCTGCGCCTGGCGCGGCAGGCTGCCCAGGCGGGCAATAGCGCGCCGACGATGCTCAACGCTGCCAACGAAGTGGCAGTGGCGGCATTTCTCGAGCGGCGCATCCGTTACCCCGACATCGCGCGTATGATCGAGGATGTAGTGGGTCAGGAGCCGGTCGTGGCGCTGGATGCGCTGGACGCGGTGTTTGCCGCCGACGCGCGGGCACGCGAGCTGGCCGGGCAATGGTTGAATCGCCACGGGCGTTGACTGCCGCGGTGTGCACGCGCACCGCTTGATTTGCGCCGCGACGCAATTCGGAGAGAGTTATGAGTGCGCTCTACATGATTGTCGGTACCCTGGTGGCATTGGGCGTACTGGTCACCTTTCACGAATTCGGCCATTTCTGGGTCGCGCGGCGCTGTGGCGTCAAGGTTTTGCGTTTTTCCGTGGGCTTCGGCCTGCCGCTGCTGCGCTGGCATGACCGGCAAGGCACCGAATATGTGGTAGCTGCCATTCCATTGGGCGGTTACGTGAAGATGCTCGACGAGCGCGAGGGCGAGGTGCCGGCCGCGCAGCTGGACCAGGCGTTCAACCGCAAGAAGGTTGGCCAGCGCATCGCTATCGTTGCCGCCGGCCCGATTGCCAACTTCCTCCTGGCGCTGTTTTTCTTCTGGGTGCTGGCCATGCTGGGCAGCCAGCAGGTCAAGCCGGTCATTGGCAACGTCGAGCCAGGCAGTATTGCCGCAGTCGCCGGCCTGAGTGCCGGCAGCGAAATTGTTTCGGTAGATGGCGAAGCCACCAGCGGCTGGTCGCAAGTCAACCTGCAATTGGTACGTCGCCTGGGCGAGACCGGTTCGCTGCAGATCAACGTACGGCCCCAGGGCTCCACGGCCGATGAGCCGCACACCCTGGCGCTGGACCGGTGGCTGCAGGGCACCGACGAGCCGGACCCTATCCGTTCGCTGGGTATTCGCCCATGGCGCCCGGCGCTGGAGCCAGTGTTGGCCGAGCTGGACCCGAAAGGCCCGGCGCAGGCCGCTGGTCTGAAAACCGGCGACCGCCTGCTGGCCCTGGACGGCGCCGCGCTGACCGATTGGCAGCAGGTGGTGGACCTGGTGCGCCAGCGCCCGGACGGCAAGATCACCCTGCGCGTGCAGCGTGACGGCCAACAGCTGGACGTGCCGGTAACCCTGGCGTCCCGGGGCGAAGGCAAGGCTGCTGCAGGTTACATGGGGGCAGGGGTGAAGGCGGTTGAATGGCCGCCGGAAATGACCCGCGAGGTCAGCTACGGGCCGCTGGCCGCCATTGGCGAGGGTGCCCGGCGCACCTGGACCATGAGTGTGCTGACCCTTGATTCACTGAAGAAAATGTTGTTCGGCGAGCTCTCGGTAAAAAACTTGAGTGGACCGATAACCATTGCTAAAGTGGCGGGCGCTTCAGCCCAGTCGGGCGTTGGGGATTTCCTGAATTTCCTCGCCTATCTGAGCATTAGCCTGGGGGTTCTGAATTTGCTGCCCATCCCCGTGTTGGATGGGGGGCACTTGCTGTTCTACCTGATCGAATGGGTGCGTGGTCGCCCAGTGTCGGATCGGGTACAGGGTTGGGGGATCCAGATCGGTATCAGTTTGGTAGTCGGGGTGATGTTGCTTGCCCTGATCAACGATTTGGGTCGACTGTAAAGCTTCGCTCAATTGCGAACCTGCCGCCTTTGCGGCAGTTTGCTTATTGCCAGTTGGAATAAGAAAGGACTTCATGAAACGTCTGCTGCTTACTGCGGTTCTTGCCGCATTGATGGTCACCGAAGTTCACGCCGAGTCCTTCAAAATCACTGATATTCGTGTCAACGGCTTGCAGCGGGTATCCGCCGGCAGCGTGTTTGGTGCCTTGCCATTGAACGTTGGCGACGAAGCGGATGATCGACGCCTCGTGGATTCCACTCGCGCGCTGTTCAAGACCGGTTTCTTTCAGGATATCCAGCTGGGCCGCGACGGCAACGTCCTGGTCATCAGTGTAGTCGAACGCCCGTCGGTCTCCAGTATCGAGATCGAGGGCAACAAGGCTATTTCCACTGAAGACCTGATGAAAGGCCTGAAACAGTCCGGTCTTGCCGAGGGCGAGATCTTCCAGCGTGCCACCCTCGAGGGCGTGCGCAACGAGCTGCAACGCCAGTACGTCGCCCAGGGCCGCTACACGGCCACCGTCGACGCCGAGGTGGTGCCGCAGCCGCGCAACCGCGTCAGCCTGAAGATCAAGATCAACGAAGGCACCGTCGCTGCCATCCAGCACATCAACGTGGTGGGCAACACGGTGTTCTCCGAAGAGGAGCTGACCGATCAGTTCCAGCTCAAGACCACCAACTGGCTGTCGTTCTTCAAGAACGACGACAAGTACGCCCGGGAAAAACTCTCCGGTGACCTTGAGCGCCTGCGTTCCTACTACCTGGACCGGGGCTACATCAACATGGACATCGCTTCTACCCAGGTGTCGATCACCCCGGACAAGAAGAGCGTCTACATCACCGTCAACATCAACGAAGGGCAGAAGTACACCGTTCGTGACGTGAAGCTGTCCGGCGACCTGAAAGTGCCTGAAGACCAGGTGAAGGCGCTGCTGCTGGTGCAGAAGGAGCAGGTGTTCTCGCGCAAGCTGATGACCACCACCAGCGAGCTGATCACCCGCCGCCTGGGTAACGATGGCTACACCTTCGCCAACGTCAACGGCGTGCCGACCCCGCATGATGACGACCACACCGTCGACATCACCTTCGTGGTCGACCCGGGCAAGCGTGCCTACGTGAACCGCATCAACTACCGCGGCAACACCAAGACCGATGACAAGGTGCTGCGTCGCGAAATGCGCCAGATGGAAGGTGGCTGGGCGTCGACCTACCTGATCGACCAGTCCAAGACCCGTCTGGAGCGCCTTGGCTACTTCAAGGAAGTCAACGTCGAGACCCCGGCCGTACCGGGCGTGGACGACCAGGTTGACGTGAACTACAGCGTGGAAGAACAAGCCTCCGGTTCGATTACCGCCAGCGTCGGTTTCGCCCAGAGCGCCGGTCTGATTCTGGGTGGTTCCATCAGCCAGAGCAACTTCCTGGGTACCGGTAACAAGGTCTCCATCGGCCTGACCAAGTCCGAATACCAGACCCGTTACAACTTCAGCTACGTCGACCCGTACTTCACGCCGGACGGCGTCAGCCTGGGTTACAACGCCTTCTACCGCAAGACCGACTACAGCGACCTCGACGTCGATATCGCCAGCTACTCGGTTGACAGCTACGGCGTGGGCATGACGTTCGGCTACCCGATCAGCGAAACGTCGCGCATGACCTACGGCCTGACGCTGCAACACGACAGCATCAGCACCGGCACCTACACCGTTGACGAGATCTTCGATTTCATCGACAAGGAAGGCAGCAGCTTCACCAACCTGAAGGCGTCCGTGGGCTGGTCCGATTCGACCCTGAACAAGGGCACCCTGCCGACCCGTGGTCACTCGCAGAGCCTGACGTTCGAAACCACCACGCCTGGCAGCGACCTGTCGTTCTACAAGATCGACTACCGCGGCCAGCTGTTCGCACCGATCACTGACACCTACACCCTGCGCCTGCACTCGGAACTGGGCTATGGCGACGGCTTCGGTGACACCCACGGGCTGCCGTTCTACGAGAACTACTACGCGGGTGGTTTCAACTCGGTACGTGGCTTCAAGGACAGCACCCTGGGCCCACGCAGCACGCCAAGCTCGGGCAAGTTTCCAGGTACCGTGGCTGACCCGGACCAGGACCCCGAAGCCTTCGGTGGTAACGTGCTGATCACCGGTGGTGCCGAAATCCTGTTCCCCATGCCGTTCGTGAAAGACCAGCGTTCGCTGCGTACTTCGCTGTTCCTGGACATGGGTAGCACCTTCGACACCAACTGCTCGGCGAGCTCCAAGTACTGCGAAAGCGTGGACTTCTCGCAGATGGCTGCCTCCGTCGGTCTGGGCGTGACCTGGGTCACCGCACTGGGTCCTCTGAGCTTCAGCCTGGCGACGCCGATCAAGAAGCCTGATTACTCTGAAACCCAGATCTTCCAATTCTCCCTGGGCCAGACCTTCTAAGGTCTGCCCGACCACAGTTTCCGTAGGAGTGCACCGTGCGCAAGTTGACACAAATGGTTCTTCTGGCAGCCACCCTGGCCGCTACCGCTACCCCAGCGTTTGCCGACATGAAAATTGCCGTGCTGAACTATCAGATGGCCCTGCTGGAATCTGATGCGGCCAAGCAATACGCCGTGGACGCCGAGAAGAAATTCGGTCCGCAACTGACCAAGCTCAAGGCCCTGGAAAGCAGCGCCAAGGGTATCCAGGATCGCCTGGTGAACGGTGGCGACAAGCTGCCACAGCCTGACCGCGAGAAGCTGGAGCTGGACTTCAAGCAGAAAGCCCGTGACTTCCAGTTCCAGTCCAAGGAGCTGAACGAAGCCAAGGCCAACGCCGACCGCGACATGCTCAAGCAGCTGAAGCCGAAGCTGGATGGCGCTGTTGAAGAAGTCATCAAGAATGGCGGCTTTGACCTGGTACTCGAGCGTGGCGCTGTGATCGATGTCAAACCGCAATATGACATCACTCGCCAAGTCATCGAGCGCATGAACAAAGCGCGCTGATCATGACTGTAACCCTGAAGCTCGGCCAATTGGCCGAGTTCCTCGGTGCGACCCTGCGGGGCAGCGAGGATACCGAAATTACCGGGCTGGCCACTTTGCAAGAGGCCGGCCCTGGTCAGTTGAGCTTCCTGGCAAACCCCCAGTACCGCAAGTTCCTGCCTGACTGCACCGCCGCAGCCGTGCTGCTCAAGCCTGCCGACGCGGAAGGCTATGCGGGTGCCGCGTTGCTGGTCGACGACCCGTACCTGGCCTATGCACGTGTTTCCCACCTGTTCGACCCCAAGCCCAAGGCAGCTGCCGGCATTCATGCCAGCGCCGTGGTGGCGGCCGACGCGGTGGTGCACCCCAGTGCCAGCATCGGTGCATTCGCGGTGATTGAAAGCGGCGCACAGATTGGCGCCGACACCACCGTGGGTGCCCACTGCTTCATCGGCGCGCGCTGCGTGATCGGCGAAGGCGGCTGGCTGGCCCCGCGCGTTACCCTGTACCACGACGTGCGCATCGGCGACCGCGTGGTCATTCAGTCGGGCGCGGTGCTGGGCGGTGAGGGCTTCGGCTTTGCCAACCAGAAGGGCGTGTGGAACAAGATCGCCCAGATCGGTGGCGTCAGCATCGGTAATGACGTGGAAATCGGCGTGAACACTGCGGTAGACCGCGGCGCGCTGGCTGACACGGTCATTGGCAACGGCGTCAAGCTCGACAACCAGATTCAGATCGCCCACAACGTGCAGATCGGCGACAACACCGCCATGGCGGCGTGTGTCGGCATCTCCGGCAGCACCAAAATCGGCAAGAACTGCATGCTGGCCGGCGGCGTGGGCCTGGTGGGCCATATTGATATTTGTGACGGTGTCTTCATCACCGGCATGACCATGGTCACCCATTCCATTACCGAGCCAGGGGCCTATTCCTCGGGCACGGCGATGCAGCCAGCGGGCGAGTGGCGCAAGAGCGCGGCACGCCTGCGACAGATCGATGACATGTTCCGTCGTCTCAAACAGGTAGAAAAGCGTGTCGAAGCCGTGACCCCGGGCGACAAAGCGTCATCTGATGGCTGATACCAATTCCATATCAAGTGTGCACAGCCGCTAAACTGCCTCCTTGATTTGCAATAGGAGTGCTGCGCGTCAGTCGCGCGCTCCCTATCTTTTATACAGGCTTCCCCCCGAAATGATGGACATCAACGAGATTCGCGAATACCTGCCTCACCGTTACCCGTTCCTGCTGGTGGACCGTGTAGTGGAGCTGGACGTCGAGGCACAGCGCATTCGCGCCTACAAGAATGTCAGCATCAACGAGCCATTCTTCAACGGCCACTTTCCTGCGCACCCGATCATGCCGGGCGTGCTGATCATCGAGGCAATGGCCCAGGCAGCTGGTATTCTTGGTTTCAAGATGCTGGACGTGAAACCGGCCGACGGTACCCTGTACTACTTCGTGGGTTCCGACAAACTGCGTTTCCGCCAGCCGGTGCTGCCGGGCGACCAACTGATCCTGGAAGCCAAGTTCATCAGCTGCAAGCGTCAGATCTGGAAATTCGAGTGCTCGGCTTCCGTTGACGGCAAGCCGGTGTGCTCGGCTGAAATCATTTGTGCGGAACGCAAGCTATGAGTTTGATTGACCCTCGCGCCATCATCGACCCGTCTGCCATTCTGGCTGACGGCGTCGAGGTCGGCCCTTGGTCGATCATCGGCGCTGGCGTTGAAATCGGCGAGGGGACCGTCATCGGCCCCCACGTGATTCTCAAGGGGCCGACCAAAATCGGTAAGCACAACCGCATCTACCAGTTTTCCTCGGTAGGCGAAGACACCCCTGACCTCAAGTACAAGGGTGAAGACACGCGCCTGGTCATTGGTGACCACAACGTGATCCGCGAAGGCGTGACCATCCACCGCGGCACTGTCCAGGACCGCGCGGAAACCACCCTGGGCGATCACAACCTGATCATGGCCTATGCCCACATCGGCCATGATTGCGTGATCGGCAACCACTGCATCCTGGTCAACAACACGGCGCTGGCCGGCCACGTGCACCTGGATGACTGGGCTATCCTGTCCGGCTTCACCCTGGTCCACCAGTATTGCCACATTGGCGCCCACAGCTTCTCCGGCATGGGCACGGCCATCGGCAAGGACGTGCCTGCGTACGTGACCGTGTTCGGCAACCCCGCCGAAGCGCGCAGCATGAACTTCGAAGGCATGCGCCGTCGTGGTTTCAGCGACGAGGTCATTCATGCCCTGCGCCGCGCCTACAAGGTGGTCTACCGTCAGGGCCTGACCGTCGAGCAGGCTATTGCCGAGCTGGCCGAGCCGGCTGCCCAGCACCCTGAAGTGGACGTGTTCCTGCGCTCCATCCAGAACTCGACCCGCGGCATTACCCGCTGATGGCATTGCCAGGCAAGCTGCGCGTCGCCCTGGTGGCGGGCGAGGCCAGTGGCGATATCCTCGGCGCCGGGCTCATGCACGCCCTCAAGGCGCGCCACCCGGACATCGAGTTCATGGGTGTGGGTGGCCCGCTCATGGAAGCTCAGGGCCTGGTGTCCGAGTTCCCCATGGAGCGCCTGGCCGTGATGGGCCTGGTGGAAGTGCTGGGCCGCCTGCGTGAGCTGCTGGCCCGGCGCAAGCTGCTGGTGCAGACGCTGATCGAGCGCAAGCCCGACGTGTTCATCGGCATCGACGCCCCTGATTTCACCCTCAACATCGAACTCAAATTGCGCCAGGCCGGAATCAAGACCGTGCATTACGTCAGCCCGTCCGTGTGGGCGTGGCGGCAGAAGCGCGTGCTGAAGATTCGCGAGGGCTGCGACCTGATGCTGACCCTGTTCCCCTTCGAAGCGAAATTCTACGAAGAAAAGGGCGTGCCGGTGCGCTTTGTCGGCCACTCGCTGGCGGACACCATCCCGCTGCAGGCCGACCGTGCCCAGGCGCGCGCCGAGATTGGCCTGCCGCTGGACGGCCAGGTGGTGGCGCTGATGCCGGGCAGCCGCGGTGGCGAAGTAGGGCGCCTGGGCGAGCTGTTCCTTGATACCGCCCAGCGTCTGCTGGCATTGCGCCCGGGCCTGCGCTTCGTGCTGCCGTGCGCCAACGCCGCACGCCGGGCGCAGATCGAGGCCATGCTGGTGGGGCGTGACCTGCCGCTGACCCTGCTCGACGGCCAGTCCCATCGCGCCCTGGCAGCCTGCGACGCGGTGTTGATCGCCTCTGGCACGGCAACCCTTGAGGCCTTGCTGTACAAGCGCCCCATGGTCGTCGCCTACCGCCTGGCGGGGCTCAGCTACTGGATTCTCAAGCGTATGGTGAAAAGCCCGTACGTGTCGCTGCCCAACCTGCTGGCCCAGCGCATGCTGGTGCCCGAGTTGCTGCAGGACGCCGCCACCCCCGAAGCCCTGGTGCAAACGCTGCTACCCTTGCTGGACAACGGCCAGGAACAGACCCTGGGCTTTGACGACATTCACCGCACCCTGCGCCGCGATGCCTCCAACCAGGCTGCGGAAGGCGTGCTGGCACTGCTGGCGAAACAATGACCTCACAAATGCAAATGGGCCTGGACTACACCCTGGTCGAAGACCTGGTGGCCGGCGTCGACGAAGTGGGCCGTGGCCCGCTGTGTGGCGCCGTGGTCACCGCGGCGGTGATTCTCGACCCGAACCGGCCAATCCTGGGGCTCAACGACTCCAAGAAGCTGACCGAGGCCAAGCGCGAGAAGCTGTTCGACGAAATCTGTGAAAAGGCCCTCAGCTGGCATATCGCCCGCGCCGAGGTCGAGGAAATCGACGAGCTGAACATCCTGCACGCCACCATGCTGGCCATGCAGCGCGCAGTGGAAGGCTTGCACATCACCCCCAAGCTGGCGTTGATCGATGGCAACCGCTGCCCGAAACTGGCGGTGCCCAGCGCCCCGGTGGTGCAGGGCGATGCCAAGGTGCCGGCGATTGCCGCGGCCTCCATCCTGGCCAAGGTCAGCCGTGACCGCGAGATGGCAGCGTTCGAGTTGATCTACCCTGGCTACGGCATCGGCGGCCACAAGGGCTACCCCACGCCTGTGCACCTGGAAGCCCTGGCGCGCCTGGGGCCTACGCCTATCCACCGCCGTTCGTTTGCACCTGTGCGACAGGCGTATGAGGCGCGGGCGCTGCTGGACCCGGACATGTCGCTGAGCTGAGCTGGCTGATGTTTTGATCAAGGCCCGGTACAATCCGGGCTTTGTTGTTTTGTGCACCTATAGGATCACCATGTCGGTTTCTTTCGTTCATCTTCGCCTGCACACCGAATATTCCCTGGTCGACGGCCTGGTGCGTATCAAGCCGCTGGTCAAGGCCCTGACCGGGCTGAACATGCCCGCCGTGGCGGTGACCGACCAGAACAACATGTGTTCGCTGGTCAAGTTCTACAAGACGGCCATGGGCGGCGGCATCAAGCCGATCTGCGGCGCCGACCTGTGGCTGGCGAACAAGGATCCCGATGGCCCGCTGAGCCGCATTAGCCTGTTGGCGATGAACGCCGTGGGCTACCGCAACATCACCGAGCTGATTTCCCGCGGCTTTATCGATGGCCAGCGCAATGGCCAGGTGATCATCGACCGTCAGTGGGTGGCCGAAGCCAGCGAGGGCGTCATCTGCCTGTCCGCGGCCAAGGAAGGTGAGATCGGCATGGCGCTGCTGGGCGGCAACCCGCTGGACGCCGAAGCGCTGCTGCAGGAGTGGATGGCGGTGTTCCCCGAGCGCTTCTACGTGGAAGTGCAGCGCACCAACCGCACCAACGATGAAGAATACCTGCATGCCGCCGTGGCCCTGGCCGACAAGTTCGGCGCGCCGCTGGTGGCCACCAACGACGTGCGCTTCATCCGCCAGGAAGACTTCGAGGCCCACGAGACGCGTGTGTGCATCGGTGAAGGCCGGGCGCTGGACGACCCGCGCCGCAACAAGAACTACAGCGACCAGCAGTACCTGAAAAGCGCCGAGGAAATGCACGCGCTGTTCAGCGACCTGCCCGAGGCCCTGGAAAACACCGTCGAGATTGCCAAGCGTTGCAACATCGACGTCAAGCTGGGCAAGCACTTCCTGCCCGACTACCCGATTCCCGATGGCATGACCATCGACGAGTACTTCCGCAAGGTGTCCTTCGACGGCCTGGAAGAACGCCTGGCCGTGCTGCTGCCGCGCGACACCACCGAAGACTACGAAGCCCGCCGCCAGGTCTACGTGGACCGGCTGAATTTCGAGCTGGATATCATTATCCAGATGGGCTTCCCCGGTTACTTCCTGATCGTTATGGACTTCATCCAGTGGGCCAAGAGCAACGGCGTGCCGGTAGGGCCTGGCCGGGGGTCGGGTGCCGGCTCGCTGGTGGCCTATGTGCAGAAGATCACCGACCTCGACCCGCTGGAATATGACCTGCTGTTCGAACGTTTCCTCAACCCGGAACGGGTCTCCATGCCCGACTTCGACGTCGACTTCTGCATGGACGGCCGCGACCGGGTAATCGATTACGTGGCCGAGAAATACGGCCGCAACGCCGTAAGCCAGATCATCACCTTCGGTTCCATGGCCGCCAAGGCGGTGGTCCGCGACGTGGCGCGGGTGCAGGGCAAGTCCTACGGCCTGGCCGACCGCCTGTCGAAGATGATCCCGTTCGAAGTGGGCATGACCCTGGAAAAAGCCTACGAGCAGGAAGAGATCCTGCGCGACTTCATCAAGGTGGATGAAGAGGCGGCTGAAATCTGGGAGATGGCGCGCAAGCTCGAAGGCGTGGTGCGTAACGTCGGCAAGCACGCCGGTGGCGTGGTTATCGCCCCCACCAAGCTTACCGACTTCTCGCCCATCTACTGTGACGAGGCCGGTGATGGCCTGGTGACCCAGTTCGACAAGGATGACGTGGAGGCGGCCGGCCTGGTGAAGTTCGACTTCCTCGGCCTGCGTACCCTGACCATCATTGACTGGGCGCTGAAGACCATCAACCGCGACCGTGCCAAGGTGGGCGAGGAGCCGCTGGACATCGCCTTCATCCCGCTGGATGACAAGCCGACCTACACCCTGCTGCAGAAGGCCGAGACCACGGCCGTGTTCCAGCTTGAGTCGCGCGGCATGAAAGAGCTGATCAAAAAGCTCAAGCCCGACTGCCTGGAAGACCTTATCGCACTGGTGGCCCTGTTCCGTCCGGGCCCGCTGCAATCGGGCATGGTGGACGACTTCATCAACCGCAAGCACGGCCGTGCCGAGCTGGCGTACCCGCATTCCGACTACCAGTACGAAGGCCTGAAGCCGGTGCTGGCTCCGACCTACGGCATCATCCTGTACCAGGAACAGGTGATGCAGATCGCCCAGGTCATGGCCGGCTACACCCTCGGCGGCGCCGACATGCTCCGCCGGGCCATGGGCAAGAAAAAGCCCGAGGAGATGGCCAAGCAGCGCGGTGGCTTCATTGAAGGTTGCGCCACCAACAACATTGACGCGGACCTGGCCGGTAACATTTTCGACCTGGTGGAGAAGTTCGCCGGTTACGGCTTCAACAAATCCCACTCCGCCGCGTACGGCCTGGTGTCGTACCAGACTGCCTGGCTGAAGGCCCACTACCCGGCGCCGTTCATGGCCGCGGTGCTGTCGGCGGACATGCACAACACCGACAAGGTCGTGACCTTGATCGAGGAAGTGCGCACCATGAAGCTGCGCCTCGACGCGCCGGACGTGAACGCCTCGGAGTTCAAGTTCACGGTGAACGACGAAGGCCGCATCATCTACGGCCTGGGCGCCATCAAGGGCGTGGGCGAAGGCCCGGTGGAAGCCATCACCGAGGCGCGTCAGGCGGGGCCGTTCAAGGACCTGTTCGACTTCTGCGAGCGCATCGACCTCAAGCGCGTGAACAAGCGCACCCTGGACGGCCTGATCCGCAGCGGCGCGCTGGACCGCCTGGGCCCGTATTTCCACGACGAGAGCAAGGCGTACCTGGCCAACATCGACCGCAACCGTGCCGTGCTGCTGGCGGCCATGGAAGAGGCGATCAAGGCGGCCGAGCAGACGGCGCGCAGCCATGACAGCGGCCACATCGACCTGTTCGGCGGCCTGTTCGTGGAAGAGGACGCCGACGTCTATGCCAGCCACCGCAAGGCCAAGGAGCTGACCCTCAAGGAGCGCCTGCGTGGCGAGAAGGAGACCCTGGGGTTGTACCTCACCGGTCACCCGATTGATGAATACGAAGGCGAGATCCGCCGCTTCGCGCGCCAGCGCATCATCGACCTGAAACCGGCCCGCGGTACCCAGACGGTGGCGGGCATGGTCATCAACTTGCGGGTGATGAAGAACAAGAAGGGCGACAAGATGGGGTTCATCACCCTCGACGACCGCTCGGCGCGCATTGAAGCGTCGCTGTTCGCCGACGCCTTCATGGCCGCCCAGTCGCTGCTGCAGACCGACGCCATGGTGGTGGTGGAAGGCGAGGTCAGCAACGACGACTTCTCCGGCGGCCTGCGCCTGCGGGTCAACCGCGTGATGACCATGGAAGACGCGCGCACCAACCTTGCCGAGAGCCTGCGCCTGAAGGTGCACGCCGACGCCCTGAAGGGCGACCGCCTGGGTTGGCTGGGCGAGCTGTGCAAGCGCCATCGTGGCGCCTGCCCGATCACCATGGAGTACACCGGGCCCGACGCCAAGGCGCTGTTGCAGTTCGGCGAGGACTACCGAATTGATCCAGGTGATGGTTTGATACAAGCGCTGCGTGACCAGTTCGGGCGTGAGAACGTCTTCCTGCAATATCGTTGAGCCTGTCAAAGGTGACTAGACTCGACCCAGATCGTTAAACTCGACCTCAATGCGCCCTTTCCCGTATGGTGGGGCGCTTAACGGATCAACCGGCCGGCCGCTTGGCCGTCGACCCAAGACGGATGCCTATGAACCCGAATTTTCTTGATTTCGAACAGCCGATCGCTGACCTGCAAGCCAAGATTGAAGAGCTGCGCCTGGTCGGCAATGACAATTCGCTGAACATCAGCGATGAAATCTCGCGCCTGCAAGACAAGAGCAGCACCCTGACCGAAAGCATTTTCGGCAACCTGACCAGCTGGCAGATCGCACGCATGGCGCGTCACCCGCGCCGTCCGTACACCCTGGACTACATCCAGCACATCTTCACCGAGTTCGATGAGCTGCACGGCGACCGTCACTTCTCCGACGACGCTGCCATTGTCGGCGGTATCGCCCGCCTGGACGACCAGCCAGTGATGGTCATCGGCCACCAGAAAGGCCGTGAAGTGCGCGAGAAGGTTCGCCGCAACTTCGGCATGCCGCGCCCTGAAGGCTACCGCAAGGCCTGCCGCCTGATGGAAATGGCCGAGCGCTTCAAGATGCCGATCCTGACCTTCATCGACACCCCGGGTGCCTACCCGGGCATCGACGCCGAAGAGCGCAACCAGAGCGAAGCCATCGCCTGGAACCTGCGTGTCATGGCGCGCCTGAAAACCCCGATCATCGCCACCGTTATCGGCGAAGGTGGTTCGGGCGGTGCACTGGCCATCGGTGTGTGCGACCAGTTGAACATGCTGCAATACTCCACCTACGCGGTGATCTCGCCCGAAGGCTGCGCTTCCATCCTGTGGAAGACTGCCGAGAAGGCCCCGGACGCCGCCGAGGCCATGGGCATCACTGCCGAGCGCCTGAAAGGCCTGGGTATCGTCGACAAGGTCATCCCGGAGCCACTGGGTGGCGCCCACCGCGACCCGGCTGCCGCCTCGGCACTCATCCGCAAGGAGCTGAGCTCGCAGCTGGCCATGCTCAAGGGCCTGGACATGGACGCGCTGCTCAAGCGCCGCTATGACCGCCTGATGAGCTACGGCCTGTAAGCATCGCTGCAAAGCCTCCCCGGTGGGGGAGGCCCTGTGGGAGCTGGCTTGCCAGCGAGTTTTTTGGGACGCCCGAAAAGCTCGCTGGCAAGCCAGCTCCCACATGCATTTCAAGGCTGATGTCGTATGGGGAAGGGGATGAAGAGTTTGCTGCGAAGCCTTGCGCCATGGCGCACCGCCCCACGCTGGCACATCGCCCTTTCCGGCGGCCTCGACTCCACCGTCCTGCTGCACCAGCTGGCCACCCTGGCCCGCACTGAATCTATTCCTCCCTTGCACGCCATCCATGTTCATCACGGCCTTCAGGCCGCGGCTGACGCGTGGCCGCAGCATTGCCAGCAGCTGTGTGACAGCCTGGGGGTGCCCTTGACCGTGGTGCGCGTGCAGGTGGTGCCGGGCGCCAGCCTGGAAGCGGCGGCCCGCGAGGCGCGTTACCAGGCGTTCGAGCAGGTGCTGGGAAAAGGCGAGGTGCTGCTCGCTGGCCAGCACCGTGACGATCAGGCCGAGACCCTGCTGTTCCGCCTGCTGCGCGGTGCCGGCGTGCGCGGCCTGGCCGGCATGGCGGCAGAGCGTGCGTTGGGGCAGGGGTGGTTGCTGCGCCCGCTGCTCGACGTTTCCCGCGCGCAGCTTGAGCGGTACGCCAGCGCCCATCAGCTGGCCTGGGTGGAAGACCCGTCGAACACCGATACCCGGTTCTCGCGCAACTACCTGCGCAACGACGTGCTGCCGGTGATCGCCCGGCGCTGGCCGCAGTTCGCCCAGACCTTCGCCCGCACTGCCGGCCACCTGGCGGAAGCCCAGGTGTTGCTGGCCGAGTTGGCGGCGCAGGATCTGCAGGCAGCGGGCAGCCCCTCGCCATTCCCTTGGCTGACGTTGCCGTCGCTGGAGCTGCACGCCTTGCAGGCGCTGTCCGACGCCCGTCAGCGCAATGCCCTGCAGCATTGGCTGGCACCGCTGACTCGCCTGCCGGACACGCAGCACTGGGCCGGCTGGGAGGATTTGCGTGATGCCGCTCCTTCCGCCACCCCAATATGGGCGCTGGCCGACGGCCAATTGCAGCGCGCCGGTGGCCGCATATGGTGGCTGGCCGACGACTGGTTGCGGGCGCCCCAGGGTGCGATCGACTGGGTTGCCCCGGCCGAGCCACTGCCGTTGCCGGGCAATGGCCACGTGCGGCTGTGCGGCCTGGCGCCGCAGGGGCGGTTGCAGGTTCGTTACCGCGAGGGCGGCGAAGTGCTGGAAATAGAGGGGCGCGGGCACCGCGACCTGAAGCGCCTGCTCAACGAAAGCGGGCTGCCGCCCTTCGTGCGCGGGCGCTTGCCGTTGCTGTTCGTCGACGGTCAACTGCGCGCGGTGGCCAACGTGCCTGCCAAGGGTGGCGAGGGTACGGATTTGCACTGGCTGCCACCGACGAACGCACAACGTTTGAGATGAAAGGCTGTTTCCGGTAGACTACGCTCCCTTCTTGATACAACTTCTGTGCTTGCTCAGCAAACACGGCAGTTGCCGATTGCCAAACCGTTTTTGGCCATCGGGGGCTTCGGCCTTCCTTCGCTTTCCCCGGCGGCTCTGACCGCTTTAACGCAGACTTCTAGGGTTTTTCATGACGCGCTACATCTTCGTCACGGGCGGTGTTGTTTCTTCATTGGGGAAAGGCATTGCTTCGGCATCTTTGGCGGCCATCCTGGAGGCGCGGGGACTTAAGGTCACCATGCTGAAGCTGGACCCGTACATCAACGTCGACCCGGGCACCATGAGCCCGTTCCAGCACGGTGAAGTCTTCGTGACCCACGATGGCGCCGAGACCGACCTGGACCTGGGCCACTACGAGCGGTTCATCCGCACGACCATGACCCAGAACAACAACTTCACCACCGGCCGCGTGTACGAGCACGTGCTGCGCAAGGAGCGCCGTGGTGACTACCTGGGCGCCACCATCCAGGTGATCCCGCACATCACCGACGAAATCAAGCGCCGCATCATCAAGGGCGCCGGCGATGCCGACGTGGCCATGGTCGAGATCGGCGGCACCGTGGGTGACATCGAGTCGCAACCGTTCCTGGAAGCCATTCGTCAGCTGCGCTTCGAAGTGGGCAACAAGCGCGCGATGCTGATGCACCTGACGCTGGTTCCGTACATCGCCACCGCTGGCGAGACCAAGACCAAGCCTACCCAGCACTCGGTAAAAGAGCTGCGCTCCATCGGCCTGCAGCCAGACGTGCTGGTGTGCCGTTCCGACCACCCGATCGACGTGTCTTCGCGCCGCAAGATCGCGCAGTTCACCAACGTTGAAGAACGTGCGGTGATCTCGCTGGAAGACGCCGACACCATCTACAAGATCCCGGGCATCCTGCACTCCCAGGGCCTGGACGATTTCGTCGTCGAGCGCTTCGGCCTGCAGTGCGGCGGTGCCGACCTGTCCGAGTGGGAAAAGGTCGTCGACGCCAAGCTGAACCCGGAACACGAAGTCACCATCGCCATGGTCGGCAAGTACATGGAGCTGCTGGACGCGTACAAGTCGCTGATCGAAGCGATGAGCCACGCCGGTATCAGCAACCGTACCAAGGTCAACCTGCGCTACATCGACTCCGAAGACATCGAGAACCAGGGTACCGGCCTGCTGGAAGGTGCCGACGCCATCCTGGTTCCGGGCGGCTTCGGTCTGCGCGGCGTGGAAGGCAAGATCACCGCGGTGCAGTACGCTCGCGAGAACAAGGTGCCGTACCTGGGTATCTGCCTGGGCATGCAAGTGGCGGTCATCGAGTTCGCTCGTAACGTCATGGGCTGGAAAGACGCCAACTCCACCGAGTTCGACCGCAGCAGCGGCCACCCGGTCGTGGGCCTGATCACCGAGTGGGAAGATGCCACCGGCGCGGTCGAGACCCGTACCGAAGCGTCGGACCTGGGCGGCACCATGCGCCTGGGCGCCCAGGACTGCCAGCTGGTCAGCGGTTCCAAGGTGTTCGACTGCTACGCCAAGGAAGTCATCGTTGAGCGCCACCGTCACCGTTACGAGGTCAACAACAACCTGCTGCCACAGCTGATCGAAGCTGGCCTGGTGGTGTCCGGTCGCTCTGGCGACGGCGCCCTGGTCGAAGTGGTCGAAGCCAAGGACCACCCATGGTTCGTGGCCTGCCAGTTCCACCCAGAGTTCACCTCCACCCCACGTGACGGCCACCCGCTGTTCAGTGGTTTCGTCAAGGCAGCCCTGGCTCAACACCAGAAGAAAGCCTGATCAAGGAAGTAATACAGCATGGCCCAGAAAATCATCCGTGTAGGCAACATTGAAATCGCCAACGACAAGCCTTTCGTCTTGTTCGGTGGCATGAATGTGCTCGAGTCGCGGGACATGGCGATGCAGGTCTGCGAAGAATACGTGCGCGTTACCGAGAAGCTCGGTATCCCGTACGTGTTCAAGGCCAGCTTCGACAAGGCCAACCGTTCCTCCGTGACCTCTTACCGTGGCCCAGGCCTGGAAGAGGGCATGCGCATCTTCGAAGAAGTGAAGAAGACCTTCGGCGTGCCGCTGATCACCGACGTCCACGAGCCGGCCCAGGCCGCCGTGGTCGCCGAGGTCTGCGACATCATCCAGCTGCCGGCCTTCCTGTCGCGCCAGACTGACCTGGTGGTGGCCATGGCCAAGACCGGTGCGGTCATCAACATCAAGAAGGCGCAATTCCTCGCGCCGCAGGAAATGAAACACATCCTGACCAAGTGCGAGGAAGCCGGTAACGACCAGTTGATCCTGTGCGAACGCGGTTCGAGCTTCGGCTACAACAACCTGGTCGTGGACATGCTCGGTTTCGGCATCATGAAGTCGTTCGAATACCCGGTATTCTTCGACGTCACCCACGCCCTGCAAATGCCGGGCGGCCGTTCCGACTCCGCTGGTGGTCGCCGTGCCCAGGTCACCGACCTGGCCAAGGCCGGCCTGTCCCAAGGCTTGGCGGGCCTGTTCCTGGAAGCCCACCCGGATCCGGACAATGCCAAGTGCGACGGCCCTTGTGCCTTGCGCCTGAACAAGCTGGAGCCGTTCCTGACCCAGCTCAAGGCATTGGACGAACTGGTTAAAAGTTTTCCGACGGTAGAAACCGCGTAACAGCTTTTTTCCGGTAAAGTACCTCTCGATTCACTCTGGCCCGCTCGGGCCAGAGCCTTGTCGACCGAAGGCCTGCCTGCCGTATTGAGCCTTCGGCCACAACAGATTTCCCTCAGCAGTGTCGTTTTGGTCAAATTTGGAGTGCTTATAACAATGGCAAAAATCGTCGACATCAAAGGTCGTGAAGTTCTCGACTCCCGTGGCAATCCCACTGTGGAAGCCGACGTGCTTCTCGATAACGGCATCATCGGCAGCGCCTGCGCGCCGTCCGGTGCTTCCACCGGTTCGCGTGAAGCACTCGAACTGCGTGATGGCGACAAGAGCCGTTACATGGGCAAGGGCGTACTGAAGGCAGTTGGCAACATCAACGGTCCTATCCGTTCGCTGCTGCTGGGCAAGGACCCTTCCGACCAGAAGGCCCTGGACCACGCCATGATCGAACTCGACGGCACCGAGAACAAGGCTTCGCTGGGCGCCAACGCCATCCTGGCCGTATCCCTGGCCGCCGCCAAGGCTGCTGCCCAGGACCAGGACATCCCGCTGTACGCCCACATTGCCAACCTCAACGGCACCCCGGGCGTCTACTCCATGCCGGTGCCGATGATGAACATCATCAACGGCGGCGAGCACGCCGACAACAACGTCGACATCCAGGAGTTCATGGTGCAGCCGGTTGGCGCCAAGTCCTTCTCCGACGGCCTGCGCATGGGCACCGAGATTTTCCACCACCTCAAGGCTGTGCTGAAGGCCCGTGGCCTGAACACCGCCGTGGGTGACGAGGGCGGCTTCGCACCGAACCTGACCTCCAACGAAGACGCGCTGTCGGCCATCGCCGAAGCCGTGGCCAACGCCGGTTACAAGCTGGGCACCGACGTGACCCTGGCCCTGGACTGCGCGGCCAGCGAATTCTATGAAGACGGCGTGTACAACCTGTCGGGCGAAGGCCACAGCTTCGACGCCGCCGGTTTCGCCGACTACCTGAAAGGCCTGACCGAGCGTTTCCCGATCATCTCCATTGAAGATGGCCTGGACGAGTCCGACTGGGCTGGCTGGAAAGTGTTGACCGAGAAGCTGGGTGACAAGGTGCAACTGGTCGGCGACGACCTGTTCGTCACCAACACCAAGATCCTGAAAGAAGGCATCGACAAGCAGATCGCCAACTCGATCCTGATCAAGTTCAACCAGATCGGCACCCTGACCGAAACCCTGGAAGCCATCCAGATGGCCAAGGCCGCCGGCTACACCGCGGTCATTTCGCACCGTTCGGGCGAAACCGAGGACTCGACCATTGCCGACCTGGCCGTGGGTACCGCCGCTGGTCAGATCAAGACTGGCTCGCTGTGCCGCTCCGACCGCGTGTCCAAGTACAACCAACTGCTGCGCATCGAAGAACAACTGGGCGCCAAGGCGGTCTATCGTGGCCGTGCCGAGTTTCGCGGCTAAGCTTTAGATGGTACAAAGCAAGCGCTGTACAGCACAAAGCCTGGCCTAGCCAGGCTTCGTGCCATCAGTACGGCCGTTAATTTCCACTGGATACCTTGATGCGCAGTCCCTATTGGTTGTTCCTTGTCCTGCTGTTGCTGCTGGGTGGTTTGCAATACCGGCTTTGGGTCGGTAACGGCAGCCTGGCCCAGGTGACCAGCCTCGAGCAGCAGATCGCCGACCAGCACGCCGAAAACGAGCGTCTGCTGGAGCGTAACCGCGTTCTCGACGCGGAAGTGGCGGAACTGAAAAAGGGCATGGAGACCGTCGAAGAACGGGCTCGCCATGAACTGGGCATGGTCAAGGACGGTGAAACCCTTTACCAGTTGGCTCAATGACTTATTCCTCCCCTGCCTTCTGGGCAGTCATTCCTGCCGCAGGCGTTGGCGCCCGCATGGCAGCCGACCGGCCCAAGCAATACCTGCAACTGGGCGGCCGAACCATTCTCGAACACAGCCTGAACTGCTTCCTCGACCACCCCGGCCTCAAGGGCCTGGTGGTCAGCCTGGCTGAAGACGACCCCTACTGGCCTGACCTGGCCAGTGCCCGCGACCCCCGTATCCAGCGCGCCCCCGGCGGTGCCGAGCGTGCCGACTCGGTGCTCAACGCCTTGCTGCATCTGCACGCCCAAGGCGCTGCCGATGACGACTGGGTGCTGGTGCACGACGCGGCCCGCCCCAACCTTGCGCGCACCGACCTCGACAAGCTGCTGGGCGAATTGGCCCACGACCCCGTGGGTGGCCTGCTGGCGGTGCCAGCCAAGGACACCCTGAAGCGCGCCGATGCCCATGGCCGCGTGGCGGAAACCGTGGACCGTAGCACCATCTGGCAGGCGTACACGCCGCAGATGTTCCGCCTGGGCGCCCTGCACCGGGCGTTGGCGGACAGCCTGGTGGCCGACGTGGCGATTACCGATGAAGCCTCCGCCATGGAGTGGGCCGGGCAGGCACCGCGGCTGATCGAGGGGCGTTCGGACAACCTCAAGGTGACCCGGCCTGAAGACCTGGAGTGGTTGCGCCAGCGGTGGGCGCAGCGATCGCATCAGTAACGAGGTGTTCCCGGACGCGGCCTGTGGCCGCTGCTACAGGGTTTGCGTAGCAGCTGCCGAAGGCTGCGTCCAGGGCCCGCCCTGGTATTCGGGGCGCACCGCCAACCCCTCCTTCAAATAATCCACCAACTTCCTCACCTTCGGCGACAAGTGCCGCTGCTGCGGGTACAGCGCCCACACCGCGGTATTCGGCGGCTGGTGCGCTTCCAGCAGCGACACCAGCGCACCCGTGTGCAAATGTTCCAGCACGTAATAATCCGGCAACTGGCACAAGCCCATTCCTTGCAACGCCGCATCCAGTACCGCCTGCCCACTGTTGCAGCGCCAGTTGCCCTGCACGCGCTGGGCGATCTCGCGCCCCTCGTTCTGCAATTGCCAAATGTCGGTGCTGCCAACCAGGCAATTGTGCCGCGCCAGTTCCGACAAGCTGTGCGGCCGGCCATAGCGCTCAAGGTAGGAGGGCGACGCGCACAGGTACATGCGCCGCGGCGCCAGGCGCGCGGCCACCTGCCGTGAGTCCTGCAGGCGGCCCAGGCGAATGCCCAGGTCCAGGCCTTCATGCACCAGGTCGAGGGTGCGGTTGGTCAGCTCGATGTCTACCCGCAGCTGCGGGTACAGCCCCATGAAGCGTGTTACCAGCGGCACGATGAAGCGCTCGCCATAGGCCACCGCGCAGGTCATGCGCAGCAGCCCCTTGGGCTCGCTGTTGAGGTCGCCCATGGCCCGCAGCGCTTCCTCGCGGCCATCCTGCAGGCGTTGGCAGTGCTGCAGGAAGGTCTGCCCGGCCTCGGTCAGGGTCACCCGGCGGGTGCTGCGGTACAGCAGGCGGGTCTGCAGGCGTTCTTCCAGGCGGGCGATCTGCCGGCTGATGTGCGACGAGGAGATGCCTAGGCGCTCCGCGGCAGCGGTGAAGTGGCTGCATTCGGCCACGGCGACGAATTCGTCGATGCCGTCCCAGCGGTTATCGCTCATGATTGTCCCTGTGCGGCAATAATGTTTTGCCTTTGGCTTGATTATTCCTCAAAGCTGCATGAATTACACTGAATGCCTTACCTAAACACTTCAGGAGAAGGTTGCGATGATCAAGTCCCGTGCCGCAGTAGCATTCGAGGCCAAGAAGCCGCTGGAAATCGTCGAAGTCGACGTGGCCATGCCCAAGGCTGGCGAAGTGCTGGTGCGTGTGGTCGCCTCCGGTGTCTGCCATACCGACGCCTACACCCTGTCGGGCGCCGACCCTGAAGGCATCTTCCCGTCCATCCTGGGCCACGAAGGCGGCGGCATTGTCGAGGCCATCGGCGAAGGCGTGACCTCGGTGGCCGTGGGCGACCACGTGATCCCGCTGTACACCGCCGAATGCCGCCAGTGCAAATTCTGCCTGTCGGGCAAGACCAACCTCTGCCAGGCCGTGCGCGCCACCCAGGGCAAGGGCCTGATGCCTGATGGCACTTCGCGTTTTTCCTACAACGGCAAGCCGCTGTTCCACTACATGGGCACCTCGACCTTCTCGGAGTACACCGTGCTGCCGGAAATCTCCGTGGCCAAGATCCAGAAGGAAGCGCCGCTGGAGAAGGTCTGCCTGCTGGGTTGCGGCGTGACCACCGGCATCGGTGCGGTGCTCAACACCGCCAAGGTCAAGCCGGGTGACACCGTGGCTATCTTCGGCCTGGGCGGCATCGGCCTGTCGGCGGTCATCGGCGCGGTCAAGGCCAAGGCCAGCCGCATCATCGCCATCGACATCAACCCGGCCAAGTTCGAGATCGCTCGCCAGCTGGGCGCCACCGACTGCGTCAACCCGAAAGACTTCGACCGTCCTATCCAGGAAGTCATCGTCGACATGACCGACGGCGGCGTCGACTTCTCGTTCGAGTGCATCGGCAACGTGCACCTGATGCGCGCCGCCTTGGAATGCGCCCACAAGGGCTGGGGCGAGTCGGTGATCATCGGCGTGGCCGGCGCGGGCCAGGAAATCTCCACCCGGCCGTTCCAGCTGGTGACCGGCCGCGTCTGGCGCGGTTCGGCGTTCGGTGGCGTGCGTGGCCGCACCGAGCTGCCAAGCTACGTGGAAATGGCCGAGAAGGGCGAGATCCCGCTGGACACCTTCATCACCCATACCATGGGCCTGGAAGACATCAACAAGGCGTTCGACCTGATGCACGAAGGCAAGAGCATCCGTTCTGTCATCCACTTCTGAGGTTGCCCATGAGCCTGGAAAACATCTCCTGCCAGAAAAGCGCCGGCGGTTGGCACAAGCGTTACCGCCACCGCTCGGACGTGCTGGGTTGCGACATGACCTTCGCCGTGTACCTGCCGCCGCAGGCGGAGCAGGGCGGTACCCTGCCGGTGCTGTACTGGCTGTCGGGGCTGACCTGCACGGACGAAAACTTCATGCAGAAGGCCGGCGCGCACAAGCTGGCTGCCGAGCTTGGGCTGATCATCGTTGCGCCGGACACCAGCCCGCGCGGCGCCGATGTGCCGGGTGACCCGGACGGCGCCTGGGACTTCGGCCTGGGTGCGGGGTTCTACCTCAATGCCACCCAGCAGCCGTGGGCTCAGCACTACCGCATGCACGACTATGTGGTGAACGAGCTGCCGGCGCTGGTGGAGGCGCATTTCCCGGCGTCCGGCCGTCGCGCCATCAGCGGGCACTCCATGGGTGGCCACGGCGCGCTGGTGTGCGCCTTGCGCAACCCGGGGCGCTACCGCTCGGTGTCGGCGTTCTCGCCCATCAGCAACCCCATGGATTGCCCGTGGGGGCAGAAAGCCTTTTCCCGTTACCTGGGCGAAGAGCGTTCGCGCTGGCGCGAGTGGGATGCCTCGGTGTTGATGGCCGAGAGCAAGGCGCCCCAGGCGTTCCTGGTGGACCAGGGTGACCGTGACGACTTCCTTGTCAACCAGCTCAAGCCCGAAGCGCTGGTGCAGGCGGCGAAGGTGGGTGGCCATGACCTGCAGCTGCGCATGCAGCCCGGTTACGACCATAGCTATTACTTCATCGCCAGCTTCATCGATGACCACCTGCGGCACCACGCCGCGGCACTGGCTGAATGATGTCGTTTTGCCCTTGATTCAGGGCGTTTCGGGGCCGCTTTTTGCGGCCCCGTTGTTACATAAAGCAGGTAGAATCACGCCCTGTCTCATTCAGGGCTTTCCTATTTTATGCGTATTGGCCACGGCTACGATGTGCACCGTTTCGCTGACGGCGATTTCATTACCCTGGGCGGCGTTCGCATCGCTCATAAATTCGGCCTGCTCGCCCATTCCGATGGCGACGTGCTGCTGCACGCCTTGAGCGACGCCTTGCTCGGCGCCGCGGCGCTGGGTGATATCGGCAAGCACTTCCCCGACACCGATCCGCAATTCAAGGGCGCCGACAGCCGCGTGCTGATGCGTCACGTGGTCGGCATCGTCCAGGCCAAGGGCTGGAAAGTCGGCAACGTCGACGCCACCATAGTTGCCCAGGCGCCAAAGATGGCCCCGCACATCGACACCATGCGCAGCCTGATCGCCGCCGACCTGCAGGTCGAACTGGACCAGGTCAACGTCAAGGCCACCACCACCGAAAAGCTGGGCTTCACCGGCCGTGAGGAAGGTATCGCGGTTCACGCCGTCGCCTTGTTGCTGCCAGCATGACCGAACTCGAACTGTTGGGCCCCTGCGCCGCCGGGCCGGCCCTGGGCCGCGCCGTGCTGAAAGCCACTGCCGAAGACTTCCAGGTCGACGAGGTGCTGGACATCCCGTTGGCGGGCGAGGGCGAGCACCTGTGGCTGTGGGTGGAAAAACGCAACCTCAACACCGAAGAGGCCGCCCGCCGCCTGGCCAAGGCTGCCGGCGTGCCGCTGCGTACCGTCAGCTACGCGGGCCTCAAGGACCGCCAGGCATTGACCCGGCAATGGTTCAGCCTGCACCTGCCGGGCAAGGCCGACCCGGACCTGAGCGCCGCCGAAAACGAAACCCTGAGCATCCTCAAGATCGCCCGGCACAAGCGCAAGCTGCAGCGCGGCGCGCATTCGGCCAACGGTTTCACCCTGCGCCTGACCGCGCTCGAGGCTGACCATGCAGCGCTGGACGCGCGCTTGAACCAGCTGGTCAAGACCGGCGTGCCGAACTATTTCGGCACCCAGCGCTTCGGCTTCCAGGGCGGCAACGTCCATGACGCTCGCCAGTGGGCCGAGCGCCAGGCGCTGCCCGAGCAGCGCAATGTGCGTTCGCGCCTGCTGTCCACGGCCCGCAGCTACCTGTTCAACCAGGTGCTGGCAGCGCGGGTTGCCGATGGCAGCTGGAACCAGGCGCAGGTCGGCGACCTGCTGGCGTTTACCGACAGCCGCAGCTTCTTCCCGGCTGGCGAAGCCGAATGCAGTGACCCGCGCCTGGCCATTCTCGACCTGCACCCCACCGGCCCGATGTGGGGCGAAGGTGACTCGCCGGCCGCGGGCGCCATCCATGAACTGGAACAGAATGTCGGTGCGCGGTTGGCGCCGCTCGGTGAATGGTTGGCAAAAGCGGGCATGGCGCACGAACGCCGCATCCTGCGGCTGCCCATCGGCGGGCTGGCGTGGCATTATCCGGAGCCTGACATTCTGCAATTGGAATTCGTCCTTCCGGCCGGATGCTTTGCCACCGTGGTGGTGCGCGAGCTCGTTGATCTGGTGCCGGCAGGGCAGATGGAAAGCCCATGCGTATTCTGATTTCAAACGACGATGGTGTTGCTGCCCCCGGCCTGGCCGCGCTGCATGATGCGCTGGCCGGCTTTGCCGAGTGCACGGTCATTGCCCCCGACGGCGACCGCAGCGGCGCCAGCAGTTCGCTGACGCTGGACCGGCCGCTGCACCCGCAGCGCCTGGCCAACGGTTTCATCAGCCTTAACGGCACCCCCACCGATTGCGTGCACCTGGGCCTCAATGGCCTGCTGCCGCAGGAGCCGGACCTGGTAGTGTCGGGCATCAACCTGGGCGCCAACCTGGGCGACGACGTGCTGTACTCGGGCACTGTCGGCGCCGCATTGGAAGGGCGCTTCCTCGGTGGTACCTCGTTCGCCTTCTCGTTCCTCTCGCGCCAGGTCGACAACCTGGCCACTGCGGCCTGGTACGCCCGGCACCTGGTCCAGGCCCACGGGCAACTGGACCTGCCACCGCGCACGGTGCTCAACGTGAACATCCCCAACCTGCCGCTTGCGCGCATCCGCGGCATCCAGCTGACCCGCCTGGGCCACCGCGCCCGTGCGGCGGCGCCCACGCGGGTGGTCGACCCGCGCGGCAAGGAAGGCTACTGGATAGCCGCGGCCGGCAACGCCGAGGACGGCGGCCCGGGCACTGACTTCCATGCGGTGATGCAGGGCTACGTGTCGGTCACCCCCTTGCAGCTGGACCGCACGTTCAGCCCGGCCTTCGACAGCCTTGAAAACTGGCTGGAGGGCTTACGCTGATGCGCGAACAAGATGACCTGAACCGTCGCGGCATCGGTTTCACCTCCCAGCGCACCCGCGAGCGGCTGATCCAGCGCCTGTACGAAGAGGGTGTGAGCAACGAGCGGGTGCTGGACGTGATCCGCCGCACCCCGCGTCATCTGTTCGTCGACGAAGCGCTGGCGCACCGTGCCTACGAGGACACGGCGCTGCCCATCGGCCATAACCAGACCATCTCCCAGCCCTACATGGTGGCGCGCATGAGCGAGCTGCT
Organism: Pseudomonas sp. JC1203; assembly: GCF_056175065.1. Taxonomy (NCBI): domain Bacteria; kingdom Pseudomonadati; phylum Pseudomonadota; class Gammaproteobacteria; order Pseudomonadales; family Pseudomonadaceae; genus Pseudomonas; species Pseudomonas sp. JC1203. Next base: position 195,201 of record NZ_JBWCAM010000004.1, on the reverse strand, counting down.
GCTGGAGGCCGGGCCGCTGGACAAGGTCATGGAGATCGGCACCGGCTCCGGCTACCAGACCGCGGTGCTGTCGCAGCTGGTGGAGCGGGTGTTCTCGGTGGAGCGCATCAAGGTGCTGCAGGACCGGGCCAAGGAACGCCTGGTGGAGCTGAACCTGCGCAACGTGGTGTTCCGCTGGGGTGACGGCTGGGAAGGCTGGCCGGCGCTGGCGCCGTACAACGGCATCATCGTCACCGCCGTGGCCACCGATGTACCCCAGGCGTTGCTGGACCAGTTGGCACCGGGCGGGCGCCTGGTCATTCCGGTGGGTTCGGGGGAAGTGCAGCAATTGATGCTGATCGTTCGTGAAGAGCAGGGCTTCTCCCGGCATGTGCTCGGCGCCGTGCGCTTTGTGCCCTTGCTCAACGGGCCGCTGGCCTGAGCGCGATTTCAGTGGGCGGCGGTGAATTCTTTGGCGGGGCACGGGTCTGACTGCGCAGCCTTCACAGGTTGTAACGCGAATACGTCAGTAATGTGCTTGTGGATGGTTATAATTGCGACACAACAGTCTATTTTTCTATCAGCCACCATTTTCAAGGGAGCGGCGGGTGAGTCCCACAGTCATTCGGCAGCATGCAGGACTATCGAGCTACAAGCTTCTGGTGATTGGCCTCGCCCTTGCAACGACACTGGCCGGCTGCGCAAGCCACCCCTCGGGCGGCGTACGCGTGGTCGACCGCAGCAGTGGCGGCGCCTCGGCACCCGCCGCGCCAGAGCGCCAGCCGGTCACCACCGGCCAGTACCGGGTCAAGCGCGGCGACACGCTGTTCTCCATCGCCTTCCGCTACTCGTGGGACTACAAGGCGCTGGCGGCCCGCAACAACATCCCCGAGCCCTATACCATTCATCCGGGGCAGGTCATTCGCTTCGGTGATGGCAGTGCTCCCTCTGCACCTGTCGCGAGTACGCAAACTGATACATCGGCGTCGCCATCGGGCTCGTTCAAGGTCACTCGTCGGCCCATTATCTTCACGCCGGTGCCAGGTGCGCCTGGGCAGAAGACCGCCGCGCCAGCGCCTGTCGTGGTGGCGCCCGAGCCTGTGCCGGTGCCTGCGGGAGAGAAGATCACAGGCGGCTGGACCTGGCCTGCGAATGGTGTCCTGATTGGAAAATTTGCTTCAAACGGTAGTTTGAATAAAGGCGTTGATATCGCCGGGGAATTGGGACAGCCTGTTTTTGCTGCGTCTGATGGTTCGGTGGTGTACGCCGGGAGTGGGCTGCGGGGCTACGGCGAGTTGGTAATCATCAAGCACAGCGATACCTACGTCAGTGCCTACGGTCACAACCGCAGGCTATTGGTTCGGGAGGGGCAGCAGGTCAAGGCCGGGCAGACAATTGCGGAGATGGGTTCGACAGGTACCGACCGGGTGAAGCTTCACTTTGAAATTCGCCGGCAGGGCAAGCCAGTAGATCCCTTGCAGTTTTTGCCACGACGTTGATCGTTGCCAAGCCTGTTCCTTCGATGTAGTGGGGACAGGCTTTAGCGTAGCCAAGGACAAGCGCGACGCTAGAGCTTGAGGTCGAACTCAACAAGGGACTATAACAAATGGCTCTCAACAAAGAAGCGCCGGAGTTTGACATCGACGATGAGGTGCTCCTTATGGAAGCCGGCATCGTCCTGGACGCTGAGGCGGACGATGAACCCGTGGTACCCACGGTTCGTGCCAAGGCCAAGAACTCCACAGCACTCAAGCAACACAAGTACATCGATTACACCCGTGCGCTGGATGCGACACAGCTGTATTTGAATGAAATCGGCTTTTCCCCCCTGCTGTCCCCGGAAGAAGAAGTCCATTTTGCGCGCCTGTCGCAAAAGGGTGATCCGGCTGGCCGCAAGCGCATGATCGAAAGCAACCTGCGCCTGGTGGTGAAAATCGCCCGCCGCTATGTGAACCGTGGCCTGTCCCTGCTCGACCTCATCGAGGAAGGCAACCTGGGGCTTATCCGGGCCGTCGAGAAATTCGACCCCGAGCGCGGTTTCCGCTTCTCTACCTATGCCACCTGGTGGATTCGCCAGACCATCGAACGCGCCATCATGAACCAGACCCGGACCATCCGGCTGCCGATTCATGTCGTGAAGGAACTCAACGTCTACCTGCGGGCGGCGCGCGAACTTACCCAGAAGCTCGACCACGAACCTTCACCGGAGGAAATCGCCAGCCTGCTGGAGAAACCGGTGGGCGAGGTCAAGCGCATGCTGGGGCTCAACGAGCGGGTGTCCTCGGTGGACGTCTCCCTGGGGCCTGATTCGGACAAGACCCTGCTCGACACCCTCACGGACGATCGTCCGACCGACCCCTGTGAGCTGCTGCAGGACGACGACCTGTCGCAGAGCATTGACCAGTGGCTTTCGGAACTCACCGACAAGCAGCGCGAAGTCGTGGTGCGACGCTTCGGCTTGCGTGGTCATGAAAGCAGTACCCTTGAAGACGTAGGCCTGGAGATCGGCCTTACCCGGGAGCGGGTACGCCAGATCCAGGTCGAAGGCCTTAAACGGCTGCGCGAGATCCTCGAGAAGAACGGCCTGTCCAGCGAATCACTGTTCCAGTAATCGTTTGGCAGCGCAGGCGCCCCGACTGGTTCGGGGCGTTTTTGTTTCTGCTGTCCGGGTCAGCCATCGCTTACGCGTTCTGTAAGTGATTGTGGAAAATGGCTGTCAAACGTCTTCCATGGCTGTGTACAAGTGACTGTTTTCAGTATGTTTTTTCGGTTGTTTCGGCTTTGAAAAGACTTTTTCTGAAAGACTTGTGCAGTTGAATCGTCATCTGGATTCTCTATGATCGAACCAGTGCCAAGGAGCAGGCACAGGTTCTCACGGATGGGGGCCAGGACACCGCAGGATGTGGTTCATCAGGACGATGACAGGGATACAGGGAATAGGGACAGAAAAGGTGGGCGGTTCATACCGCCCCTTTTTTTTGCCTTTTGAAAAGCGGATCGGCGGCAGCACGCTAACGTAGTTGCTGCAGCCACCGCGCACCGCTGTTGATCTTGAGCCCGTTGATCGACGCCTCCAGTCGGCCCGGGCGCTTTACGGGGCATACAATCAAGATCACAAGCCAGATCAACAGCCAGATCAAGATCAACAGCCAGATCATGCATTCGATCAGCCGTAGGCTACATCTTGGATGGCAGGTGCCGGGCGTGCGCAGCACGCAAAAAAAAGCCCCTTTCGGGGCTTTTTTCTGCAGTCTCGACGCCTTAGCGTTCCAGCTCCGCGATCTTGCCGGTCTTGCCGTCCCACTCCGCTGCATCAGGCAGAGGGTCCTTGCGCTCGGTAACGTTCGGCCAGACTTCTGCCAGCTCGGCATTCAACTCGATGAAGTTCTCCATCCCGGCCGGGATCTCGTCTTCAGAGAAAATGGCTACCGCAGGGCATTCAGGCTCGCACAGTGCACAATCGATGCACTCATCCGGGTGAATTACCAGGAAGTTCGGGCCTTCGTAGAAGCAGTCCACCGGACAGACTTCGACGCAGTCGGTGTATTTGCACTTGATGCAGTTGTCGGTGACGACGAAGGTCATTTCAAAATATCTCCTCAAGGCGGCAGCGAAGCCCCTGAACCAGGGCCGCTCGGTTTGGGCTGGTCAGCCGGCGGACCAGGCTAGGAGCCCGTGGCATTCCCAAACCGCGCGGGATTCTATCAGCTTGTGCGCTGCTGCGTTAGATCCGAGTCTTTAGTGTATAGAGCAATTCGATAGCTTGACGTGGCGTCAGGCCATCAATGTCGGTCTTGCTGAGTTGCTCCAGCGCCGGATGCGGCAGGCTGGCGAACAGATCGCTCTGGTGCGGTACCTGGGGTTGGCCCGGGGCGCTGGCGACAGGTTCGTGGGGCAGGCTTGCCGTTTCCAGGCGGCCCAGGTGTTCCTTGGCGCGGGCGATCACCGGGTTCGGCACGCCGGCCAGTTGCGCCACCGCCAGGCCGTAGCTCTGGCTGGCAGGGCCGGGCAGCACGTGGTGCAGGAACACGATACGCTCTTTGTGCTCGGTGGCGCTCAGGTGCACGTTGGCGACCAGCGGTTCGTTTTCCGGCAGCACCGTCAATTCGAAATAGTGAGTGGCGAACAGCGTGTAGGCCTTGAGCTGCGCCAGGCGCTCGGCGGCGGCCCAGGCCAGCGACAGGCCGTCGAAGGTGCTGGTGCCGCGGCCCACTTCGTCCATCAGCACCAGGCTCTTGTCCGTGGCGTTGTGAAGGATGTTGGCGGTCTCGCTCATTTCCACCATGAAGGTCGAACGGCCGCCGGCCAGGTCGTCGCTGGAGCCGATACGGGTGAAGATGCGGTCCACCAGCGACAGCTCGCAGCCGGCGGCGGGCACGAAGCTGCCGATATGGGCCATCAGCACGATCAGTGCGGTCTGGCGCATGTAGGTGGACTTACCGCCCATGTTCGGGCCGGTGATCACCAGCATGCGTGTGTCGTTGTCCAGGCTCAGGTCGTTGGCCACGAACGGCGTGGTCAACACCTGCTCCACCACCGGGTGGCGGCCCTGGTTGATGCGCAGGCATGGCTCGTCGACGAATACCGGGCAGTTGAGGTCCAGGTTCAGCGCGCGTTCGGCCAGGTTGCTGAGCACGTCCAGCTCGGCCAGGGCCGCGGCGGTGTCCTGCAGCGGCGGCAGGTGGCCAATCAGGTTTTCCAGCAGCGCGTCGTACAGCATCTTCTCGCGGGCCAGGGCGCGGCTTTTTGCGGACAGGGCCTTGTCCTCGAATGCTTTCAGCTCGGGCGTGATGAAGCGCTCGGCGCCTTTCAGGGTCTGGCGGCGGATATAGTCCACCGGCGCCTGTTCGGCCTGCTTGCTCGGCAGTTCGATGAAGTAGCCGTGCACGCGGTTGTAGCCGACCTTCAGATTGGCAAGGCCGGTGCGGGCTTTTTCGCGTGCTTCCAGGTCGATCAGGAACTGGCCGGCGTTCTCGCTCAGGGCCAGCAGTTCGTCCAGTTCGCTGTCGTAGCCGGTCTTCAGCACGCCGCCGTCACGGATTACCGCCGGCGGGTTGTCGATGATGGCCTTGCTCAGCAGGTCGGCCAATTCCGGGTAGGTGCCGGCGATGGTCGCCAGCAGCGCCAGGTGCGGCGCCTCAAGGTCCGACATTGCCACTTGCAGGTCAGGCAGTGCCGCCAGGGCGTCGCGCAGGCGGGCCAGGTCGCGAGGGCGGGCGTTGCGCAGGCCGATACGCGCGAGAATCCGCTCGATATCGCCAATTTCCTTCAGCTGTGGCTGCAGGCTTTCGAAGCGGTAGCCTTCCAGCAGGTTGCGAATCGAGCTCTGGCGCGCCTGCAGCACTTTCAGGTCGCGCAGCGGGCGGTTCAGCCAGCGGGTCAGCAGGCGGCTGCCCATGGCGGTCTGGCAGCGGTCGATCACCGATTGCAGGGTGTTGTCGCGGCCACCGGCCAGGTTGGTGTCCAGCTCCAGGTTGCGACGGCTGGCGCCGTCCAGCACCACGGTGTCGTCCAGGCGTTCGTGGCGCAGGCTGCGCAGGTGGGGCAGGGCGGTGCGCTGGGTTTCCTTGGCGTAGCCCAGCAGGCAGCCGGCAGCGCCGATGGCCAGGGTCAGGTTCTCGCAGCCAAAGCCCTTGAGGTCCTGGGTGGAGAACTGCTGGCACAGGCTCTTGTGCGCGGTGTCGCGCTCGAAGTCCCACGGCGCGCGGCGGCGCGAGCCACGGCGTTTTTCTGCCGGCAGGCCCTGGGGCCAGTCGTCGGGGATCAGCAGCTCAACCGGGTTGATGCGCTCAAGTTCGGCCAGCAGGCTTTCCCAGCCCTTGATTTCCAGCACCGAGAAGTTGCCGCTGGTGATGTCCAGCACCGCCAGGCCGAACAACCGCTCGTCGCCCAGTACGGCGGCGATCAGGTTGTCGCGGCGCTCGTCCAGCAGGGCCTCGTCGCTGACGGTGCCGGGGGTGATGATGCGCACCACCTGGCGCTCCACCGGGCCTTTGCTGGTGGCCGGGTCGCCCACCTGCTCGCAGATGACCACCGACTCGCCCAGCTTTACCAGCTTGGCCAGGTAACCCTCGGCGGCATGGTAGGGAATGCCGCACATGGGGATCGACTGCCCCGCCGACTGGCCGCGCGCCGTAAGGGTGATATCCAGCAACTTGGCCGCTTTCTTCGCGTCTTCATAGAAGATCTCGTAGAAGTCGCCCATGCGGTAGAACATCAACTGGTCCGGGTGCTGATTCTTCAGCTTCCAGTACTGCTGCATCATGGGGGTGTGGCTGGAAAGATCACTCATGCAGAAACTTGGCTCGCGGTGGCGGGTGTGTCAAAAGGCAAGCGGCGAATACTACAGGGATTTTTGCTGGCTTGCCGCCTGTCCGTAGCTTCTATATGTAGGAAATGCCCGCCAGCATTGCAAAATGCACAAGGGGGTAGCACTATGCATTTCATGCACACACGTACCGTAGCCACCGTCCTCAAGGAACTGCTCGCACGCGAAGGTCTCTCCGCCACGGAGCTGCACCGCCGCACGGGCGTGCCCCAGTCCACCCTGTCGCGCATTCTGGGCGGCAAGATCGTCGACCCCGCCGACAAGCACATCGCCAAGCTGGCAGAGTATTTCCGCATCAGCACCGACCAGCTGCGCGGCCGTGCCAGCTTGCCGGCGGCGGGCGGCCACGCCGAGCTGCGCGACATCAGCCTGTGGGACGACGACACCCCGGTGGAAGACGACGAGGTGTCCATTCCCTTCCTGCGCGAAGTGGAGCTGGCCGCCGGCTCCGGGCGCTTCGTCATCGAGGAAAGCGAGCGCGCCAGCCTGCGCTTCGGCAAGCGCAGCCTGCGCCATAACGGCGTGCAGTTCGACCAGGCCAAGTGTGTGACAGTGCGCGGCAACAGCATGTTGCCGGTGCTGCGCGACGGCGCCACCGTGGGCGTCAACTCGGGCAAGCGCGGCATCGGCGATATCGTCGATGGTGACCTCTACGCCATCAACCACAACGGCCAGCTGCGGGTTAAGCAGCTGTACCGGCTGCCCACCGGCATCCGCCTGCGCAGTTTCAACCGTGAAGAGCATCCCGACGAGGACTACAGCTTCGCGCAGATGCAGGACGAGCAGATCACCATCCTCGGCCATGTGTTCTGGTGGGGCATGTACGCTCGCTGACCTTGGGGCGCAGAGCGGTTTCGCTTTCGTCAGTAAAATGCATTTATGCATTGATTAAATATGCATCAATGCATAACCTTCTGTTGAAGGTCTTCACCAGGAGGGGCGGATATGCAAATGGATCAAGCGTTGCTGCAACAGGTGCCACTCTGGCTGGTGCTGCTGTTGGCCCTGCTCGGCGGCGTCAGCGGCGAGCTGTGGCGCGCCGACAAGGAAGGCACCCACGGCTGGCGCCTGCTGCGCCGGGTATTGATGCGTTCGGGTGCCTGCATGGTCTGCGGCCTCACGGGCACCATGCTGCTGTACGGCGCCGGCTTGTCGTTGTGGTCGGCCACCGCGCTGGGCTGCATGACGGCCATGGCCGGGGCTGATGCGGCGGTCAGCGTGTATGAGCGCTGGTTGCTGAAGCGCCTGGGGTTGGGGGCGGGTTCGCGGCGCAAGCGGTTGTAAGCGGTGGTTTGAACGCGCTATCTCTTAGAATCTGGAACCGCCGCATATATTTAGCAATTGGCGCGCAAAGATGCTGGTTGGTTGCTAGCAAGTTATTACTGCTGACTAAATGAGTGGCTTGCTATTCGTGTGCTATTGCTTGGGCGGTAATTCGATATATGAGTTTACATTTGAGGTGTTGATCTGGTGGTAGTGTTTCCATAGATTAGTCGCTGACTACCGGCGCCCATTGGTTTATGAGTTTGATAGTGAGTGTGCATGGTTTTGGTGTGTGGTAGGAATATATGAGGTAGGGGCGTTGTGGAGTTTTCCGAGCGGGATGTTCAAATAATTGATGGGGCTATTGATGTAAATGAGCAGCGCCAAATTGTGGAGCAGTTTAAGTCTGCAGTCTGGCGCTTTGGTTGGCCTCGCAATGATGCGGTTTTTTCCAGGCCTTGTTGGCATATATTCATCGCGGGAAGCCGGCGTCCCGAGGGGCAATCCTGCGAGGAAGAATTGCGGGATAGCACTGAGTGGGGCTTTTTGGCGCCAATTTGGGCGCGGGTAAAGCGGACGTTTTTACCTGAGGCCACCTTGCTTGGTGTCTATGCCAACGGGCAGACGCTCGGGCAGGACTCACCGATTCATCGGGATAATAAGCCAGGAGAGGTGGGTACAACTGTAATAATGTTCTGCAATGGGTATTGGGCGAGTTGTTGGGGCGGTGAGCTGGTCTTTTACAATAATTCCAGGGCGGATGTGGTTAAAGCTGTGCTGCCTAAGCCAGGAAGGGTTGTCTTATTTAATGGTCATATGCCTCATGGGGCACATGCTCCTTCGATTATGTGTGATCAATTGAGGGTGACTGTAGCCTTCAAGACCATTCTGTAGAGGTTTCAGTCAGCGGAGGCAAGATGTGAGGCCTCAAGGTCGAGAGTATATGAGCATTCCGACTTCGGTGATCGATGTTTTTTGCCGGATGACACCAGCTGGAAGGGCTTGCGCCTTTGGGTTGGCTTCTATCATATTTACGTTGGTCTGGTCAGTTCTTCTGCTTTTCTTCATTGATCGGGGAAAGGTGATAAGTACCCCGCATTACTCCGCGACCGGTGTTATTCAGGCTAGGTGCGAGCGCTTTAGTGGGGGCGGTTCAATATTGTTTTGCGCAATCCAGCTTTTAGAGTCGGAGCAAGTTCGCCGAGCAAATGCTCGCCTGTACGTCGACAGTGCAAGATGTAATGAGACTGTGCTTGCTGTTGGTTCTGAGGTTAAATTGCTGGTTGGGAAGGTTGGTTCCGGTGATCGCTACAAAGTCTGGCGCGCGGAGGACGCTAGTGGCTGCGTTTTGTATGATGAAGGTGTATCGAATTATGTAGCTCGCGTTACCAATAGGGCGGTGTTTGGGTACGCTTTGTTTTTCCTTGTTCTCTCATTGGTGTGTTTTGGATTGTCAGCGTTTTTTTGGTTCACAGTTCGGCCGAAGACTTGATTGGTGATGATCGAATATTGGGTTCTGGGTGGGTAAGCATTTTACTATATGGGCGGGGTGTCATGGGTAACAAGGTAGAGCTAATCGTTGGGTATGTAGGGGATGGCGTCGGTGGCGCGGCGGGAACGACTGCAGTCGTTGAGCAGTTTAATTCAGATAAGAATGGTTTTTCGCTGATCAATCAGCAGGCGCAAACAGGTGCCACTATCGCAAATGTGCTTTCCATCGTCGGGGTAATGGGCGGTTTTGTCCCTTTCTTGAATGTTGCAACCAATACTCTGGCAGGAACGATCACCTTTTTAAAGATTACTGCTGAGTATAAAGATGCAGGCGAGTTTAGTGCGGGTGATGTGATCAGCCTGGTGGGGAATGTGGCAGGGGGGGTTGCAGCCTTTACACTCCTTGCAGGTTTTGGTCCTGTGAGTTTGGGGTTGACGGTGGTCGCTGTGGCTGCTTCCGCAGCGGGATTGATAAATTCTGATACGGCCCGCCTTATCCACGATACCCTCGTGCAGCCCTTGTCGAGGGGGTATTTCGAAAATGCACCCGCAGGGGGATACCCGGACCATTGGGTTTCGCCAGATTTGCAAGTCGTCCCGCGCCCAGTGATTACCGAAGATCACGGGGGAATGGTTGCTGCTATCCGTTGGGATTCAACTGCGGGCAGCGTTTCCTTGGGCCGTTTACGGCTGTTTCGTCCCGCAGGCTCTCCTAGTGGCGGTGGGGAATCCAGTTGGGGTGTTGGTGCTGGGTTCGCAACCGGGGGTGGGGGCGGAGTGCCTGGCGATAATAGTGACATAGAGATATCCATTGAAATGATCAACGGTGATCCTTTAAAAGGTCATCCGCCTGTGTCCGATCCCACGGATCCACCGCAAGATGGATACGGGTGCTGCACCGGCTCCCAAGATGCTTACCATTGAGACCGGTTCGACCCTTGGGGTAACTTGAAAGGCTACCTCTGTCTCAATGGAACTCTGCTGCCATGGATACGCTATCGTCCCTCTCCTTGATGCTAGGTGAGCAGTTGCGAATGCTCTGCGCACAAGTCACCACCGCCGAATCCTGCACCGGCGGCGGTATCGGCGAGGCCATCACTCGCATCCCCGGCAGCTCGGCCTGGTTCGAGGCTGGCTACATCACTTATTCCAACGCGCAGAAAACCGCGCAGCTGGGCGTGCCCGCGCACTTGTTCAGCAGCGTCGGCGCGGTCAGCCGCGAGGTGGTCGAGGCCATGGCCCTGGGCGCCCAGGCGCGCAGCGGCGCGCAATTTGCCGTGGCGGTCAGCGGTATTGCCGGGCCGGACGGCGGCACGCCGGGCAAGCCGGTGGGCACCGTATGGCTGGCCTGGGCGGTGCAGGGCAGGGTGGTTGCCGAGCGCCAGGTGTTCCCCGGCAACCGTGACGAGGTCCGCCGACAAACGGTAAAGGCCGCGCTAGAGGGGCTGATACGTCTTGTAGCAGGAGAAATCTCAATACAGGGGTAGGCGTGCACTGCGCCCTGTGGAATAATACTGGCTACTTATACAGTTATCCGGCCTTCTGGCCTTATTGATTTTTAGAGAGGACTTTAATGGACGACAACAAGAAGAAAGCCTTGGCTGCGGCCCTGGGTCAGATCGAACGTCAATTCGGCAAGGGTGCCGTAATGCGTATGGGCGACCACGACCGCCAGGCCATCCCGGCTATCTCTACCGGCTCCCTGGGCCTGGACATCGCCCTGGGCATCGGCGGCCTGCCGAAAGGCCGTATCGTCGAAATCTACGGCCCGGAGTCGTCGGGTAAAACCACCCTGACCCTGTCCGTGATCGCCCAGGCACAGAAAATGGGCGCCACCTGCGCCTTCGTCGACGCCGAGCACGCACTGGACCCTGAATACGCCGGCAAGCTGGGCGTGAACGTCGACGACCTGCTGGTCTCGCAGCCGGACACCGGCGAGCAGGCCCTGGAAATCACCGACATGCTGGTGCGCTCCAACGCCGTTGACGTAATCATCGTCGACTCCGTGGCAGCCCTGGTACCCAAGGCCGAGATCGAAGGCGAGATGGGCGACATGCACGTGGGCCTGCAGGCTCGCCTGATGTCCCAGGCGCTGCGCAAGATCACCGGTAACATCAAGAACGCCAACTGCCTGGTCATCTTCATCAACCAGATCCGCATGAAGATCGGCGTGATGTTCGGCAGCCCGGAAACCACCACCGGTGGTAACGCGCTGAAGTTCTACGCTTCCGTGCGACTGGACATCCGCCGTACCGGCGCGGTGAAGGAAGGCGACGAAGTGGTGGGCAGCGAAACCCGCGTCAAGATCGTCAAGAACAAGGTGGCCCCACCGTTCCGTCAGGCCGAGTTCCAGATCCTGTACGGCAAGGGTATCTACCTGAACGGCGAGATCATCGACCTGGGCGTTGCACACGGCCTGCTGGAAAAAGCCGGTGCCTGGTACAGCTACCAGGGCAGCAAGATCGGTCAGGGCAAGGCCAACTCGGCCAAGTTCCTGGCAGACAACCCGGAAATCGGTGCCGCCCTCGAGAAGCAGATCCGCGACAAGCTGCTGACTGGCGGTGTGGATGCCAAAAAGGCACCTGCGGTAGAAGCCCCTGCCGAAGACGAAATGGTAGACGCCGACGTCGATTTCTAATCACGTCATGTCTGTCATATTGGATACCCCCGTCGCGGTGCGACGGGCTGCAATGGACCTGCTCGCGCGACGCGAGCACGGTCGTGTCGAGCTGACGCGCAAGCTGCGTCAGCGCGGCGCCCCTTCCGAATTGATTGACCAGGAACTTGACCGTCTGACGGAAGAGGGCCTGCTGTCCGAGTCCCGTTACCTCGAAGCCTTCATCAGCTACCGTGCCCGCTCGGGCTATGGGCCTGTGCGTATTCGCGAGGAGCTGGGCCAACGTGGCCTGCACCGCGCCGACGTGGAGCAGGCGCTGCGCGAAAGCCAGTTCGACTGGGCGGCGCGGCTGACCGAGGTATGGCAGCGCAAGTTCGCCGGGCAACTGCCCACTGACCCGCGCAGCCGTGCCCAGCAAACGCGCTACCTGGCCTACCGGGGCTACCCGATGGACCTGATTGGCCGCCTGCTCAGCGGCCGTGGGCTCGACGACTGATTACGTCACCTTGGCGTTTTCCCGTGGCCGGGCAGTGGTGGTTGCGGGCGAGCTGGCAGTGGTGGCCACCGCCCAGTTTTCGGCCAGGTTGAGGTAGTCCACCAATTCGCGCAGGCGGCCGTTGTCGCGCCCGTTGAAGGTGAACGCCAAGCGTGTCAGGTGGCTGAACTGTGGTTCATCAAACGTCTCGCCGTCATAGGCATGCTGGTGGAAGGTGTCGCTCAGGCACAGGTCGGCGAAGCGCTGGCGCAACTGTGCCAGTGCATCTTCGCTCAAGGCGTGCTGCAGGCGGATCACAAACAGGTTCTTCAGCCAGCGGCTTGAATGGAAGTTGGCGTAGAACTGGTTGATTTCGGCCACTGCCTCCTCGGCGCTGTACACCAGGCGCATCAATTTGAGGTCGGTGGGCAGAATGTAATGGTTGTCGCGCAGCTGTTTGGCAATGAAATCCAGGCAGTCCTGCCAGAAACTGCCGCCCGGCGCGTCGATCAGCACCACCGGTACCAGCGGGCTCTTGCCGGTCTGGATCAGCGTCAGCACTTCCAGGGCTTCGTCCAGCGTACCGAAGCCGCCAGGGCATAGCACCAGCGCGTCGGCCTCCTTGACGAAGAACAGCTTGCGGATGAAGAAGAAGTGGAACGGCAGCAGTTGCTCGCTGCCCTCCATGGTGGCGTTGGCGTGCTGTTCGAACGGCAGGGTAATGTTGAAGCCCAGGCTGTGGGTCAGTCCGGCGCCCTCATGGGCGGCGGCCATGATGCCGCCACCGGCACCGGTTATCACCATCAGGTCATCTTTCGCCAGCGCCGCACCCAGTTCGCGGGCCAGGGCGTACAGCGGGTGCTCCATGGGCGTGCGCGCCGAGCCGAACACCGTCACCTTGCGCCGGCCCTTGAACTGTTCCAGCACGCGGAACGCATGCTCCAGTTCGCGCAGGGCCTGCAGGGTTATCTTGGCGTTCCAGCGGTTGCGGTCGTCCTGCGCCATGCGCAGTACGGTCAGCATCATGTCGCGGTAGAGGGTCTGGTTGGGGCTGTTGGGGGCGATCAGGTTCAGTTGGGCTTCGACCTGGCGGGTGAGGTCCAGGCCGTTGCTGTTGAAGTGGCTGGACAGGAAATCATTCGGTTCGTAAGGCATTCAAACATCTCCTTCTGCATATGAACCTTCGGCCCGCGCCGAGCAGTTCGGCGGGGCCGCGACACGGCTTGTGTCGCTGGCCGTCCAGGTTATGCCCTGGACATTGCAGTAAACCCTTCAGGGCTTTGCTGTAAATCTAGCTCCTGCCAGGCAAATGCGCCCGCGGTTGATGACAGGCAACCGCTCGTCTGGACGGATCCAATGATTTCAAAAGCTCTGATTTACTGGTTAAACAGAGATGGCGAAATAATGTCGCGCAAGGAAGAACACGGAGGCAGGATGCAGCGGATCAGCCTGGAAGTGGACAACGAACTGCTGGGGCTGTTGAGCCGGGCGGCTCAGGCCAATAACGTCACGCTGGAGGAGGAATGCCTGCGGCGGCTGGATGGCGCCCAGCGGCGCTCGCGCTACATGCAGGCATTGGTGGCGGAGCTGCGCGCCGATGACGCGCAACGCCGCGAACGCATCGGCTGATTACTTCTTCTTGCCGCCCTTGCTGTCCAGCAGTGCGCAGTGCTGGGCGGTGTAGCGCTGGGTGGTGACGGCGAGGTTGGTGTGGTTCTCGGTGAACTCGTAACGCAGGGCGGCGCCTTTGTTCATCAGGTCGCGGAAACCCTTGTTGCTGCATACGCTGCGGCCCAGCTGCACGCGCACCGCTTCAGGGTTGGCACGCATGTTCGCCGCCTCGCCTTGTTGCACGCTCAGGTGGTCGACCAGCTCGCTGCCTTCAACGGTGTAACCCTGGTCCAGGATGTTCTCGTTGATTTCGCGCGGGGTGCCGGCGTTGCTTTGTTCGGCGACCTGCTGAAGCAGCTTGCCCAGCTCGAACTCCTGCAACGATGCTGCCTGGGACGCCAGGGGCAGGGCCAGCAAGAGGGTAAGGGGGGCGATAAAGCGCAGCATGAAACTCTCCTGATTCGGTGACTGGCCGTTGGACCAGCAACCGGACTGTGCGTTCATAAAGCCGGCGATTATAGGGGCAAACCCGACGGTCCGGCAGCCAAAGCTCTGATAAACTCACGTCCGTTCAGGCTGGCGGCCCTTGCCGGTCGTTGCCCGCGAGTCCAGCAAGCCCATGCCCCACGCCGTTTCCCGCCTGCGTTCCGAACGCCTGGCCCGTTGCCTCCAGCCGTTCACCGCCCGTGGTTCGCGCGCGCCGCGTTGCCCCGGTTGCCGGGTGATCTTCGATTATTGCCTGTGCAAATTCCGCCCGACGGTCGAGGCCCATGGTGCGGTCTGCCTGTTGATGCACGATGTCGAACCGCTGAAACCGTCGAACACCGGCTGGCTTATCGCCGACATACTGCCCGACACCCACGCTTTCACCTGGTCGCGCACCGAGGTGGACGAGCAGCTGTTGGCCCTGCTGGATGACCCGCAATGGCAGCCCTACATCGTATTTCCGGGGGAGTTCGTGGCGCCCGAGCGGGTGGTGACCGAGGTGGTTGCCACCCCAGGCAAGCGCCCGCTGTTTATCCTGCTGGACGCGACCTGGACCGAGGCGCGCAAGATGTTCCGCAAGAGCCCGTACCTTGAGCGCTTCCCGGTGTTGAGCCTGGCCAGCGACCAGCTGTCACGCTACAAGCTGCGGCGCTCCAAGCGCGACGATCATTTCTGCACCGCAGAGGTGGCGGCGCTGTGCCTGGAGCTGGCCGGCGACCAGCAGGCGGCCAGCGTGCTGGACGCCTGGCTGGACGTATTCACTGGCCATTACCTGGCGGCCAAGTTCCAGTTGCCGCTGGACGAACAGGACGAGGTCCATGTTCGCCTGCAGGCCCTGGTGTCTTAAGCGGTTGCCGGCGCGGGCGCGCGCTGCGGCCACAGCTGCGCAATCAGCATCCCCGCCAGCATCAGCCCGCAGCCCAGGTAACCGCGCAACTGCAGCGACTCACCCAACAGCCACGCACCGGCGATGGCAGCGAACACCGCTTCCAGCGACAGGATGATTGCCGCGTGGGAAGCAATGGCGTCTTTTTGCGCCACCACCTGCAGGGTGTAGCCGATGCCCACGGCGACGATGCCGCCGTACAGCAGCGCAGGGCCGGCCGCCACGATGGCGTCCAGGGCGATTGGCTCCATCACCAGCGCCAGCACCAGGCTCACCACCGAACAGGTGGCGAACTGCAGGAAAGCCAGGCGAATGGGGTCATGACGGCTGGCGAACACGCCAACCAGCACCACATGCCCACCCCAGACGAAGGCGCCCGCCAGTTGCAGCCAGTCGCCGGATGACACCTGGAAGTTGTCGCCAACACTCAGCAGGAACATGCCCAGCACCGCCAGCCCCGCGCCCAGCCAGGTGCCCGTGCCGGTCTTGTGGCCCATCAGCATGCCCAGCACCGGCACTACAATCACGTACAGGCCGGTAATGAAGCCCGAATTGGTAACGCTGGTAAACAGCAGGCCTACCTGCTGCAAATTGATGCCCAGCGCCAAGGCCAGGCCCATCAGCGCGCCGCCCACCCACAGGCCGCGGGTCATGAACGGTTCGCGCGGCGGCTGGTTGGGGTTGCCGCGGCTTAGCACCAGTGGCAGCAGGCACAGCGAGCCCAGGGCGAACCGCAGCCCGGAATAAAGGAAGGGCCCGATGTGCTGCATGCCGGCGGTCTGGGCAACGAAGCCGCTGCCCCAGATCATGGCGGTCAATAACATCAGCAGGTCAGCACGCAAGGCTTGGCGACGCATGGGTAATCTCTTGTTGTGAAGGTGGCAAAAAACGGGCTGCGACTTTAGCCGCAAACCACCGAACTTGACCACCCTGTCAGGCGTCGGCATCCTTGGCGCCGACCCAAGCACCTGAACTGCCGCAATCGCCAACCCTGACCGTGAGTTGGCGTTAAAATAAAGCTTGAGTCGCTTTGGCAGGCGCCGACTCCTTGCGTGCCTGCACAGAACAGGATCATTAGATCGATGGCCACATACGACATCCTGATAGCCGATGACCACCCCTTGTTCCGCGGCGCCTTGCGCCAGGCCGTGACCCTGGGCCTGGGGCCTGATACCCGCCTGGTGGAAGTGGCGAGCATTGCCGAACTGGAAGTGCAGTTGACTGCCAAGGCCGACTGGGACCTGGTGCTGCTGGACCTGAACATGCCGGGGGCCTATGGCTTCTCGGGCCTGGTGCTGCTGCGTGGGCAATACCCGCAGGTGCCGGTGGTAATGGTGTCTGCGCAGGAAGAAGCGCCGGTGGTGGTGCGCGCGCGGGAATTCGGCGCCAGCGGCTTCATCCCCAAATCCAGCCCTCTGGAAGTGATCCAGGAAGCGGTGCGCAATGTGCTGGACGGTGACGTCTGGTGGCCGCCGCAGGCGTTCGAAGCCGTCAGCGTTTCGGCTGAAGCCAAGGCTGCCAGCGAAGGCCTTGCCAGCCTTACCCCGCAACAATTCCGCGTGCTGACCATGGTGTGCGAAGGGCTGCTGAACAAGCAGATCGCCTATGAGTTGAGCGTGTCGGAAGCCACCATCAAGGCCCACGTCACCGCGATCTTCCGTAAACTGGGGGTGCGCACCCGCACCCAGGCCGCGCTGCTGCTGCAACAACTTGAGTCAATTTCGTCGTCTTAAGGCACTTTGCCTTCACACTTTTTTGACAAATGCTGCATTAGCTTCCCTTTTTCTTTGTAACAGTTGACCTTCAATGTCTCCATATAAAGGCCAGACCGGCCTGAAACGTATCTTCAATGCCACGGGCTACTCCCTGGATGGCCTGCGCGCTGCGTTCGTCGGCGAGGCGGCGTTCCGCCAGCTGGTGCTGCTCAACGTGGTACTGGTTCCGCTGGCGTTCCTGCTGCACGTCAGCCGGGTGGAACGCGCGGTGCTGATTGCCGTGTGCCTGCTGGCGCTGATCGTCGAATTGTTCAACTCGGCGGTGGAGGCGGCCATCGACCGCATCTCCCTGGACCGCCACCCGCTGTCCAAGAACGCCAAGGACATGGGCAGCGCCGCGCAATTCGTGGTGCTGTGCATGATTGCGCTGGTGTGGGGCGTGATCCTGCTGTGATCAGGCGATGGTCGGTAGCACGATCTCGTCGCTGCGCCGCACCCCGGCGGTAAAGGTGCGGCACAGCTCCAGGAATTCGCGCATCGCCTGGGTCTGATACTTCTGCTTGTGCCAGATAAAGAAAAACTCGCGGGTCAGGTCCAGGTCCGGGGTTTCCAGGGCCACCAGGCTACCGCGGCGGAAGGCATCGCGCAGGGCCAGGCGCGAGATGCAGCCAATGCCCAGCCCCGATTCCACCGCGCGCTTGATGGCCTCGGTGTGTTCCAGCTCCAGGCGCACGTTGAGCATGGAGCGGTGGTGGCGCATGGCCTGGTCAAAGGTCAGGCGCGTGCCCGAACCTTGCTCACGCAGAATCCAGGCCTCGCGAGTCAGCTCGTCCAGGGTTGCGGTGCCACGTGCCGCCAATGGATGACGGGGCGCGCAAAACACCACCAGTTCGTCGGCCACCCACGGCTGCACTTCGATGTCGGGGTGGTTGCAGTCGCCTTCAATCAGGCCCAGGTCAATTTCGTAATGCGCGACCTGATGCACAATGTTGGCGGTGTTCTGCACGTGCAGCTTCACCTGGCTTTCAGGGTGCACCTGCATGAAGCTGCCGATCAGCAGCGTGGCCAGGTAGTTGCCGATGGTCAGGGTGGCACCCACGGCCAGTGAGCCGAAACCGGACTTGCCGTTGAGCAGGTCTTCGATTTCCTTGGCCTGGTCGAGCAGGGCCACGGCCTGGGGCAACAGCTGATGGCCCAGCGCGTTGAGGCTCAAGCGCTTGCCGGCGCGGTCGAACAGCTGGCAGCTGGACTGGCGCTCGAGTTCAGTGATGGAGGTGCTGGCGGCCGATTGCGACAACGCCAGCAGGCTGGCGGCGCGGGAAACACTTTCCTGCTGGGCCACAGCGACGAAAACCTGGAGCTGGCGTAGAGTAAATCGCATATCTATATAACCGATAACCCATATCTTGATAATTCAATTAACAGATATTGTCGCTGCCGTTAGAATATCGCGCAATCGCGCTCTCGTTCGGCGCACGCGTTTTCTGAGGAGCCCCCGTACATGAGCAACATGAACCACGAACGTGTACTCAGTGTCCATCACTGGAATGACACCCTGTTCAGCTTCAAGTGCACCCGCGACCCGGGCCTGCGCTTCGAGAACGGTCAGTTCGTGATGATCGGCCTGCAGCAGCCCAACGGCCGCCCGCTGATGCGCGCGTACTCCATCGCCAGCCCGAACTGGGAAGAGCATCTGGAATTCTTCAGCATCAAGGTGCCTGACGGCCCGCTGACGTCCCAGCTGCAGCACCTGAAGGAAGGCGACGAGATCATCATCAGCAAGAAGCCTACGGGCACGCTGGTGCTGGACGACCTCAAGCCTGGCAAGCACCTGTACCTGCTGAGCACCGGCACTGGCCTGGCGCCGTTCATGAGCGTCATCCAGGACCCGGAAACCTACGAGCGTTTCGAAAAGGTCATCCTGTGCCACGGCGTGCGCTACGTGAACGAAGTCGCCTACCGCGAATTCATCACCGAGCACCTGCCGCAGAACGAGTTCTTCGGTGAAGCCCTGCGCGACAAGCTGATCTACTACCCAACCGTGACCCGCGAGCCGTTCGAGAACGAAGGTCGCCTGACCGACCTGATGCGCAGCGGCAAACTGTTCAGCGACATCGGCCTGCCGCCGATCAACCCGCAGGACGACCGTGCCATGCTGTGCGGTAGCCCAAGCATGCTTGACGAGACCAGTGAAGTGCTCAACAGCTTCGGCCTGACCGTGTCGCCGCGCATGCGCGAGCCGGGTGACTACCTGATCGAGCGCGCCTTCGTCGAGAAGTAAGCCTTCGCTCAATGAAAAACCGCCCCGAGGGGCGGTTTTTTTATGCCTGCGTCATTCGCCGGGAACTACTTCCAATACCCGAATGGTATCCAGCGTCGGGTAATGCCAGCGCACTTCCACGTCCCAGAACCGCACCCCATACTCGCGTTCCGGCGCCGGCACCTGGTACGCCGGGCGCGGGTCCTGGGCCAGGCACTGCTCAATCAGCGCCACCAGGGGCTCTGCAAGGCGCGTGGCGTGGTTGTGTGCCTGCAGCAGGGCACCATCAGCCCAGGTCACGGCAATGGCCGCTGGCGCTTCGCCAGCCATGTCGTTGCGGGCGTGGGGCAGGCTGTCGGCATAGGGCACGTAGGGCTTGATGTCCAGCACCGGGGTGCCGTCCAGCAGGTCGATGCCCGACAGCCACAGCTTGCCGGCCTCCACCTTGTCCAGCCGCACCACCGATTGGCCGATGCCGTTGGGACGGTGGGTGGCACGGGTGGCGAATACGCCCATGGACTTGTTGCCGCCCAGCCGCGGCGGGCGCACTTTCAAGCGTGGTTTGTCTTCCAGCGCCTGGTGGAACAGGAACAGCAGCCACACATGGCTCACCTGTTCCAGGCCCTGCACTGCCTCGCCCTGGTCAAACGGCGCGACCAGCTCCAGCACCCCCCGGGCGGCGGGTGCCAATTGCGGCTGGCGGGGGATGGCGAATTTTTCCTTGAAGCACGAACGGACGAAGCCGATGGGCGAAACGCTATAGGTCATGGGCGGGTATCAGCGGCAACCGGCATTGTCATAGGGGCCGGACATGCGTTGCCAGCCAGCGCCGGGGTTGGTTTGCGAGCAGACCATGGCGCCGTTCTGGGTGATGCTCTGCCATTTGTACCAGGGGGCAGGGCCAGCATAGGCAAGCAACGGAAACGCCACTGCAGCGATAAGCAATAGACGCGTGAACATGTCGAACTCCTGGAAATGTGGGAGCTGGCTTGCCAGCGAGCTTTTGAAGCCCAACAACTCGCTGGCAAGCCAGCTCCCACAGCGACAATCAATAGAGGGGTTGATGACTCAGCCGCGAACTTTCAGGGTCAGGCCCTTGAGGAAGTTGCGCAGCAACTGGTCGCCGCACGGGCGGTAGTTGTTGTGGCCGACCTTGCGGAACAGCGCGCTCAGCTCAGGTTTGGACACCGGGAACTCGGCGGCCTTGAGCACGGCGTGCATGTCATCCTCTTTGAGCTCGAAAGCCACGCGAAGTTTCTTCAGGATGATGTTGTTGGTCACCGGCGTTTCAATCGGCTGGGCCGGGCGGCTGTCGTCCTTGCCGCGCTTGAAGTACACCAGGCCGTCGAGGAAATGGGCCATGACCAGGTCGGGGCAATGTACGAAACCCTCTTCCTCGTCCTTTTTCAGGTAGCTGATGACATCGGCCTTGGCGACGTCCATGCCGGACAGCTTGATGATGTCGACCACTTTCGCGTCGCTGATGTCGAGCATGTAGCGAACGCTGCGCAGTACGTCGTTGTGAATCATGGTGTAAATCCCGAGTGTTGCGAAAAAAGAAGAATCAGAACTTTTCGTTGCCGGCCAGGTAGCGCCATTGCCCCGCAGGCACCTTGCCCAGCGACACGCCGCCGACGCGGATGCGGCGCATGCCCACCACGGTCAGGCCGACGCTGGCGCACAGTTGGGCGATGATGCCCGGCTGCGGGTTCTTCATGGCGATGCGCAGGCGGGTCTCGTTCTGCCAGCTGGCCTTCACGGCCGGCAGCGCCTTGCCTTTGTAGGTGGCGCCGTGGGTCAGGCGGTTGAGGCCGTGTTCGGACATCTGCCCGCTGACCTCCACCACGTATTCCTGCTCGATCTTGGCCGCATCGGCGGTCAGCTTGCGCAGGATTTTCCAGTCCTGGGTGAACACCTGCAGGCCGCTGGCCTTGGCCTGCAGCTCGGCGCCGCAGGTCAGGCGCAGGAAGTGGCCCTTGAGCGGGCGCTTGCTGAAGCTGTGGTCCGGCGACAGGGTCGCGGCGGTGAGGCTGGCCAGGGCGTCGTCCAGCGACTGGCCGGCTTCCTGGTGCAGCAGCAGGGTCACAGGGTCTGGTTGTTCGGCCTTGGCGTCGGGGCTCAGGGCCACGACCTGGTCGGCCACCTTGAACTGCGGCTCGTCGACGACTTCGCCGTCCACTGTCACCCAGCCCCCTTCGATAAACAGTTCGGCCTCGCGGCGGGAGCACCCGACCAGTTCGATGAGGCGTTTGGACAGACGAATGGGATCAGACATGACAGGAGCCGTAACAAGAGAAGGGCGCTAGTGTACCCGCCCTGCGGCGGTTAAGCCCGTGCAGATTGTCGCTGCACGCGGCGCAGGTGCAGCAACGGGTAGGGTTGGCCCATGCCGTCGACCTCGGAACGGCCCACCACTTCGAAGCCCTGCTTCATGTAGAAGCCGAACGCCTGCTCGTTCTGTTCGTTCACATCCAGCTGGTCGGCGTTGAGGTGGTCGATGGCAAAATGCAGCAGGCGCTTGCCGATGCCCTGGCCGCGATGGTCGGGGTGGATGAACAGCATCTCCACCTTGCCCGCGGCCACGCCGGCGAAACCGGTGATGCGCTGGCGCTCGTCGCGGCAGCAGATCAGCATGACTGCATCCAGGTAATGCTTTTGCACCAGCTCCCCCAGCAGGGTGATGTAGCTGTCCGGCAGGAAATGATGCGTGGCGCGCACCGACGCCTCCCACACCCGCGTCAGCTCGGCGTAGTCGTTGGCCTTGGGGGTGTGCACAACCAGATGTTTGCCCATGTCGGTCTCTCCTTGAACCTCCCTCAACTGTAGCAGCGGCCGCAAGGCCGCATCAGCAGGCGACGCGGTGTTATGCCCGGGCATAAAAAAACCTGCCGCTGGGGCAGGTTTTTTCAGGGAGCGGGGCGCTTAGATGCGCTCGGCCCACAGGTCGTACTCGTCGGCATCCACCACGCGGCACATGACCTTGTCGCCCGGGCTCAGGCCTTCGGCGCCTTCGATGAACACGCTACCGTCGATTTCCGGTGCGTCGAAGAAGCAGCGGCCCACGGCGCCCTGTTCGTCGACTTCGTCGATCAGCACTTCGATGTCGCGGCCGATCTTCATCTGCAGGCGCGCGGCGCTGATGGCCTGCTGGTGGGCCATGAAGCGGTCCCAGCGGTCCTGCTTGACGTCGTCAGGCACGATTTCGGCGTCGAGGTCGTTGGCGGGTGCGCCTTCCACCGGCGAATACTGGAAGCAGCCAACGCGGTCCAGCTGCGCTTCGGTCAGCCAGTCCAGCAGGTACTGGAAGTCTTCCTCGGTTTCGCCCGGGAAGCCGACGATGAAGGTCGAGCGGATGATCAGGTCCGGGCACTGCTCGCGCCATTTCTTGATACGCGCCAGGGTCTTGTCTTCGAAGGCCGGGCGCTTCATCAGCTTCAGCACTTTCGGGCTTGCGTGCTGGAACGGGATGTCCAGGTATGGCAGCAGCTTGCCGGCGGCCATCAGCGGGATGACGTCGTCGACGTTCGGGTACGGGTACACGTAGTGCAGGCGTACCCACACGCCCAGGCTGCTCAGTGCTTCGCACAGCTCCAGCATGCGCGTCTTCACCGGGCGGCCGTTCCAGAAGTCGGTCTTGTACTTCACGTCCACGCCATAGGCGCTGGTGTCCTGGGAGATCACCAGCAGCTCCTTGACGCCGGCCTTGACCAGGCGCTCGGCTTCGCTGAGCACGTCGCCCACCGGGCGGCTGACCAGTTTGCCGCGCATCGACGGGATGATGCAGAAGCTGCAGCTATGGTTGCAGCCTTCGGAAATCTTCAGGTAGGCGTAGTGGCGCGGGGTCAGCTTGATGCCTTGCGGCGGCACCAGGTCGATCAGCGGGTTGTGGTCCTGGCGTGGTGGCACCACTTCGTGCACCGCGTTCACCACCTGCTCGTACTGCTGCGGGCCGGTGACCGACAACACGCTTGGGTGCACGTTGCGGATGGCGCCTTCTTCCACGCCCATGCAACCGGTGACGATGACCTTGCCGTTTTCGGCCAGGGCTTCACCGATCACTTCCAGGGACTCGGCCTTGGCGCTGTCGATGAAACCGCAGGTGTTGACCACCACGACGTCGGCGTCCTGGTAGGTCGGTACGACTTCATAGCCTTCCATGCGCAGCTGGGTCAGGATGCGTTCGGAGTCGACCAGGGCCTTGGGGCAGCCCAGGGAGACGAAGCCAACCTTTGGGGCGGACGGCGCGGGAGTGGTGGACATGACTAACCTCGGTATTAATTAGAGCTGCCAGTGGCAGCCCTGACGGACGCTTTACGCGCCTCTGATCAAAAAGTGCGCAATTCTAGCGATGAGAAAGCCACTTGACCAGCTTTATGCAGGGAAATGCGACGAGTGCTGCGCTATGCTTCGCCGCGTTGAGTCTCGAAGTATTTTGAAACACCCAAAGTCCAAGGTTGTAGGAGTGGTTGATGGTTCAGGCAAGTAGTCAGGCAGGCACGGGGCATTCGTCGGCAAAACCGATCGCAATGCTGGTGGCGGCCGTCGGGGTAGTCTACGGCGATATCGGTACCAGCCCGTTGTATACCCTCAAGGAGGTGTTCTCCGGTGGCTATGGTATTCCCAGCAATCATGATGGCGTTTTGGGCATTCTGTCGCTGATCTTCTGGTCGCTGATCTGGGTTGTGTCGATCAAGTACATGCTGTTCGTGTTGCGTGCCGACAACCAGGGGGAGGGCGGCATCATGGCGCTGACCGCCCTGGCGCGGCGGGCTTCCGCTGGTTACCCGCGCCTGAGCGGCATGCTGGTGGTGTGCGGGTTGATTGGTGCGGCGTTGTTTTACGGCGACAGCATGATCACCCCGGCGGTGTCGGTACTGTCGGCGGTAGAAGGCCTGGAGCTGGCCTTCGATGGCATCAGCCACTGGGTGGTGCCGGTGGCACTGGTAGTGCTGATTGGCCTGTTCCTGATCCAGCGCCACGGCACGGCGCGTATCGGCAAGCTGTTCGGGCCGGTGATGGTGACCTGGTTCGTGGTGCTGGGCGTGCTCGGCGTGTACGGCATTTCCCAGCAGCCGGAAGTGATCAAGGCCATCAACCCCATGTGGGGCGTGCGTTTCTTCGTCAGCCACTTCGGCATCTCCGTGGCCGTGCTGGGCGCCGTGGTGCTGGCGCTGACCGGTGCCGAGGCGCTGTACGCCGACATGGGCCACTTTGGCCGCAAGCCCATTGCCCGCGCCTGGTTCATCCTGGTGCTGCCGGCGCTGGTGCTCAACTACTTCGGCCAGGGCGCACTGATCCTTGCCGACCCCGAGGCTGCGCGCAACCCGTTCTACCTGCTGGCGCCCAACTGGGCGTTGCTGCCGTTGATCGGGCTGTCCACCGTGGCCACGGTGATCGCCTCCCAGGCGGTGATTTCCGGTGCGTTCTCGCTGACCCAGCAGGCCATCCAGCTGGGCTACATTCCGCGTATGCATATTCAGCACACCTCGCATGACGAGCAGGGCCAGATCTACATCGGCGCGGTGAACTGGACGCTGATGTGCGGGGTGATTTTGCTGGTGCTGGGCTTCGAGTCCTCCGGCGCCCTGGCCTCGGCCTACGGCGTGGCCGTGACCGGGACCATGCTGATGACCACCTTCCTGGTGTCGGCGGTGATGTTGCTGATGTGGAAATGGCCGCCGTTCTTTGCCGTCCCCGTCATGAGTGTGTGCCTGCTGGTGGACGGCATGTTCTTCGCCGCCAACGTACCGAAGATCGTCCAGGGGGGCGCTTTCCCGGTGCTGGCCGGCAGCGCGCTGTTCATCCTCATGACCACCTGGAAACGCGGCAAGCAACTGCTGGTGGACCGCATCGACGAAGGCGCGCTGCCCTTGCCGATCTTCATCAGCAGCATTCGCGTGCAGCCACCGCACCGGGTGCAGGGCACCGCAGTGTTCCTCACCGCGCGTTCCGACGCCGTGCCTCACGCGTTGTTGCACAACATGTTGCACAACCAGGTGCTGCACGAGCAGGTGGTGCTGCTGACCGTGGTCAACGAAGATGACCCGCGGGTGCCGGCCAACCGTCGTTTCGAGGTGGAATCATACGGCGAGGGCTTCTTCCGGGTGATCCTGCACTACGGCTTCATGGACGAACCGGACGTGCCGGCCGCGCTGAAGCTGTGCCATTTGGAAGACCTGGACTTCAGCCCCATGCGCACCACCTATTTCCTCAGCCGCGAGACGGTGATCCCGTCCAAGCTGGTAGGCATGGCGCGTTGGCGCGAAGGGTTGTTTGCGTTCATGTTGAAGAATGCCAACGGCAACCTGCGTTTCTTCAAGCTGCCGGTGAACCGGGTGATCGAACTGGGAACCCAGGTCGAGATGTAACCAGAAGCGCGTAGCACCGCTGTCTTTGTGGGAGCTGGCTTGCCAGCGAGCTTTTGAGGGCCTCAACAGCTCGCTGGCACGCCAGCTCCCACAGGTCTGTGGTCAAAAAGGGCGGTTAACCGCCCAGGTACGCCTCGCGTACCTTCGGGTCGGTGAGCAGCGCTTCACCGGTGCCTTGCATCACCACCCGGCCGTTTTCCAGCACGTACGCACGGTCGGCAATCTTCAGCGCCTGGTTGGCGTTCTGCTCTACCAGGAACACCGTCACGCCATCCCTGCGCAACTGCTCGATGATGTCGAAGATCTGCTGGATGATGATCGGCGCCAATCCCAATGAAGGCTCGTCCAACAGCAGCAGCTTGGGCTTGCTCATCAGTGCCCGGCCGATGGCCAGCATCTGCTGTTCACCGCCCGACATGGTGCCGCCGCGCTGGTTGAAGCGCTCCTTGAGCCGCGGGAACAGCTCCAGCACCTTGTCCATCTGCGCCTGGTAGTCGCCCTTGTCGGTGAAGAAGCCGCCCATGGCCAGGTTTTCTTCCACCGTCAGGCGCGCGAACACCCGGCGCCCCTCGGGCACCACGGCAATGCTCTTGCGCATGATGTCGGAGGAATCCTGGCCCACCAGTTCCTCACCCAGGTAGCGAATGCTGCCGGAGTGGGCGCGGGGCGAGCCGCACAGGGTCATCAGCAGGGTCGACTTGCCGGCGCCGTTGGCGCCGATCAGGGTAACGATCTCGCCCTGCTTTACCTCGACGTTGACGCTGTGCAGCGCCTGGATCTTGCCGTAGAACGTGGAAACGTTTTCGAACTGCAGCATTTACGCTTCCCCCAGGTAGGCTTTGATCACTTCAGGATTGTCGCGGATCTGTTCCGGCGTGCCGTCGGCCAGGGGCGTGCCCTGGTTGATCACCACGATATGGTCGGAAATGCTCATGACCAGTTTCATGTCGTGCTCGATCAGCAGCACCGTGGCATTGTGCTCCTGGCGCAGGGTGGCGATCAGCGCCTTGAGGTCGTCGGTCTCGCGCGGGTTGAGGCCGGCGGCCGGCTCGTCGAGCATGAGGATGCGCGGGCGCGTCATCATGCAGCGGGCAATTTCCAGGCGCCGTTGCTGGCCGTAGGCGAGGGTGCCGGCGGGGCGGTTGGCGAATTCCTTGAGGTTGACCTTTTCCAGCCAGAACTCGGCGTAGTCCATGGCCTCGCGCTCGCTCTTGCGGAACGCCGGGGTCTTGAACAGGCCCGAGAGGAAGTTGGTGTTCAGGTGCCGGTGCTGGGCGATCAGCAGGTTTTCCACGGCGGTCATGTCCTTGAACAGCCGCACGTTCTGGAAGGTCCGCACCACGCCCTTGCGGGCGATCTGGTGGCCGGCCATGCCCTGGATAGGCGCCCCGTCCAGCAGGATGGTGCCGCCGGTGGGCTTGTAGAAGCCGGTCAGGCAGTTGAACACGGTGGTCTTGCCGGCACCGTTGGGGCCGATCAGCGCCACTACCTGCTTTTCCTTGACGCTCAGGCCCACGCCATTGACGGCCAGCAGGCCGCCGAAACGCATGCTCAGGCCACTTACTTCGAGAATGTTCTGCGTCATTTTCGCAGCTCCATGTGGGGGCGCTGCATGGGCAACAGACCTTGGGGACGCCAGATCATCATCAGCACCATCATGGCGCCGAACATCAACATGCGGTAATCACTGAACTCACGCATCATTTCGGGCAGCAGGATCATCACGATGGCCGCCAGGATCACGCCCAGCTGCGAGCCCATGCCACCCAGCACGACGATGGCCAGGATGATGGCCGACTCGATGAAGGTGAACGACTCGGGGGTCACCAGGCCCTGGCGGGCGGCGAAGAAGCTGCCGGCGAAACCGGCGAAGCTGGCACCCAAGGTGAACGCCGAAAGCTTGATGATGGTGGGGTTCAGGCCTAGCGCGCGGCAGGCGATCTCGTCTTCACGCAGCGCTTCCCAGGCACGGCCGATGGGCATGCGCAGCAGGCGGTTGATGATGAACAGCGCGGCCAGCGCCAGCAGCAGTGCCACCAGGTACAGGAAGATCACCTTGCCGACCGGGTTGTAGGTCAGGCCGAAATACTCGTAGAACGTCTGCGCGCCGTCGGCGGCGGAACGGTCGAACGACAGCCCGAACAGGGTTGGCTTGGGGATGTTGCTGATGCCGTTGGGGCCACCGGTGAGGTCGGTGAGGTTGCGCAGGAACAGCCGGATGATCTCGCCGAAGCCCAGGGTCACGATGGCCAGGTAGTCACCGCGCAGGCGCAGCACCGGGAAGCCGAGCAGGAAGCCGAAAGTGGCCGCCGCCAGGCCCGCCAGGGGCAGACAGATCCAGAAGCTGAAACCGTAGTAGTGCGACAGCAGCGCGTAGGTGTAGGCACCCACGGCATAGAAGCCTACGTAGCCCAGGTCCAACAGGCCGGCCAGGCCCACCACGATGTTCAGGCCCAGGCCCAGCATCACGTAGATGAGGATCAGGGTGGCGATGTCCACCGCGCCGCGCGAACCGTAGAACGGCCAGATGAAGGCCAGCACGATCAGCCCCAGCATGATCCAGCGCTGGGTCTTGGGGCGGGTGAGGAAGTCACCGGCGCCCGCCGGTACCAGCGATGGCCGTGGTGCCGAACGCCAGGCCGAGCTGATCTGCGCGTTGAACAGCACGCGCACGAACATCAGCACCGAGCAGGCGGCAATCACCAGCAGGGTCGTGGTGCTGGCACCCTGGACCACCAGGTTGATGCCTTCGATGGTCAGTTTCAGCCCCAGCACCGGGTAGGCCACGGCCCACACCAGCAGGGCGCTGAAGAACGCCGAGTTAAGAGTCTTGTTCATACTTTTTCAACCTCCGGACGGCCCAGAATGCCGGTCGGCCGGAACAACAGCACCAGAACCAAAAGGCCGAACGCCACCACGTCCTTGTACTGGTCGCCGAACACGTCGGCGCCGAAGGCTTCGGCCACACCCAATACCAGCCCACCGAGCATGGCGCCCGGAATGCTGCCGATACCGCCCAGCACGGCCGCGGTGAAAGCCTTCAGGCCCACCAGGAAGCCGGCGTTGGGGTTGATTACCCCGTATTGCATGCTCAACAGCACCGCGGCGATCGCGGCCAGCGCCGCGCCGATGACGAAGGTCAGGGCGATGATGTTGTTGGTGTTGATGCCCAGCAGGTTGGCCATCTTCATGTCCTCGGCGCAGGCACGGCAGGCGCGGCCCAGGCGGGAACGGGAGATGAACAGGGTCAGCCCGAGCATGGCGACCAGGGTCACCACGAACACCACGATCTGCATGTAGGAGATCAGCACTTCCTGTGCCCCCCCTGGCCCGAAGCTGAGGTTGCCCGGGATCAGGTTGGGAATTGACTTGTCCTTGGAGTCTTGCGAAAGCAGAACCGTGTTCTGCAGGAAGATCGACATGCCGATGGCGGAAATCAGCGGGATCAGACGGTTGCTGCCGCGCAGGGGGCGGTAGGCGATCCGTTCGATGCTGTAGCCATAGGCACTGGTGACGACGATGCTGGCGCAGAACGCCGCGGTCATCAGCAATGGCACGTTGTCCAGGCCCAGCATGGCCAGGCCGGCGATGGCGATGAACGCCACGTACGAGCCGATCATGTAGACCTCGCCGTGGGCGAAGTTGATCATTCCAATGATGCCGTAGACCATCGTGTAGCCGATGGCGATGAGGGCATACGTGCTGCCAACGGTCAGGCCGTTAACCAGCTGTTGGAAGAAGTGATAGATGTCAGGCATTACCGCGCGCTCCTAAAAACCTGATACGCATTTCACTGGTGGAGTCATTTTCCCGCTTGCACGCAGGGCCAGGCCCGGGTGCGAAGCTTTTTGCCAGCGAACCGCTGGTGACGGTTTTAAGATTTTCAGGCGAACCGCCTTCCGGATCACGGAAAGTCGGCCCGATACCTCGTAAAACAAAGCCCACTGCTTGCGCAGTGGGCTTCATGGCGTGTCAGGCAGCGTTTACTGAGGGCTGACTTCGGTCTTCGGCTTGCCGAAGTGCCATTCGTAGACCACGAACTTGAAGTCTTTCAGGTCGCCCTTGGCGTCGAAGCTCAGCTCGCCAGTAGGGGTCTTGAAGGTGCCGGCGTGGATGGCCGCGGCCACCTTGGCCGGGTCTTCGCTCTTGGCGGCAACGATGCCGTCGGCGATGACCTGCACGGCGGAGTAGGACGGGAACACGAACGGGCCGCTAGGGTCCTGCTTCTTGTCCTTGAACGCCTTCACCAGCGCGACGTTGGCAGGGTCCTGGTCGAACGATTTCGGCAGGGTTACCAGCAGGCCTTCGGAGGCGTCCTGGGCGATCTGCGAGATGGAGTCGTTGCCCACGCCCTCAGGGCCCATGAACTTGGCGTTCAGGCCTTTTTCCTTCGCCTGGCGCAGGATCAGGCCCAGCTCGGGGTGGTAGCCGCCGTAGTAGACGAAGTCGACGTTGGCCTGTTTCAGCTTGGCGATCAGCGACGAGAAGTCCTTGTCGCCGGCGTTGATGCCTTCGAACACGGCCACTTTCACGTTCTTGCCTTCCAGGGTCTTCTTGACCGCGGTGGCGATGCCTTCACCGTACTGCTGCTTGTCGTGAATGACGGCGACGATTTTCGGCTTCACGTGGTCGGCAATGTAGTTGCCGGCTGCAGGGCCCTGGGCGCTGTCCAGGCCGATGGTGCGGAACACCATCTTGTAGCCACGGGTGGTGATGTCCGGGCTGGTGGCGGCCGGGGTGATCATGATCACGCCTTCGTCTTCGTAGATGTCCGAAGCCGGTTGGGTGGAGCTGGAGCACAGGTGGCCGACCACGAACTTGACGCCGTCGTTGACCACTTTGTTGGCAACTGCCACGGCCTGTTTAGGGTCGCAGGCGTCGTCGTATTCAACGGCTTCAAGCTTCTTGCCATCGACGCCGCCCTTGGCGTTCAGTTGTTCGATGGCCATTTTCGCACCGGCGAACTGCATGTCGCCGTACTGGGCTACCGCGCCGGTTTTCGGGCCGGCGATACCGATCTTGATGGTGTCGGCAGCGAACGAATGGCTGGCAACCCCCGCCAGGACCATGGCGGCGAACAGCTTGGAAATCTGCTTAGTCATAATGCTCCACTCTAACTGTTGTATTTTTTATAGTCTTGCGGCGAAAGCTGCAGGACCGGGTCATGTCGAGACGGGTGTCGTGTGTTTCCACGACTGCCCGAGCGAACGGCAGACACCCCGATCAGCCCCCGGTAACTGTACCGGTACAGTGTAGAGCGCCGCTTGATCCATTGAAAAGCTGGCGCCTGGGGGCAAATGGCCAGGGTGTCGCTTTATCGACAGGAAGTTACAGAATTACGGCGGCGCAACCGATGCAGCAGGTCGTCATCCTTGGCTTTTCCGAACTTGCCAATCAATCACTTAATTGAAACCGGGTTTTTCCAAGGCAATCCGGGCGTTATCATTGCGCCAGATTTTCTTTTTGGTGAAACCCATGACTGAACAACCTAGCACCCTCTATGCCAAGCTGCTCGGCGAGACCGCCGTTATCGGATGGCAGGAGCTGCAACCGTTTTTTGCCCGCGGTGCCCTGTTGTGGGTCGAGCCTGCGCTGGATTTGGTCGCTGCCGCCGAGGCCGTGGCCACGGATGATGGCCCGAAAGTGGCGCAGTGGATGAGCGAGGGTTTGCTCGACAAGGTGTCTGAGTCGCAGGCGCTGGACTGTGTAGAACGAAATCCAACCCTGTGGGCGGTGGTGGTGTCGCCGTGGGTGCTGATCCAGGAAAGGGCAGCGGAGTAATTCCTGCACCAAAATAGCGCCAACCCATGACCTGTGGGAGCTGGCTTGCCCGCGAGCTTTCAAAGGCGGAAAAGCTCGCTGGCAAGCCAGCTCCCACAGGCGCGTTCACGAAATAGGTTTTATTCGGTGTAATCGGTTTTTCCGGTGTGGTTGTTGAGCGAGATAACCCGCGTCTTGCCAATGCGGTGACGGTAGATTTCCCGCAAGTACTTCACCGCCTTCTTAACGCATTCGCGCGACAGGCGAATGTCATTGATCGACACGAACTTGCTCTTGTCGTTGATCAACTCCCGGTACTTCTTCTCATACATCGGTTTGATCGCGTACCAGTTGGTATCGAGGATCTTCGCCGGGTTCTCGAATTCGTTCAGCAATTCATCCAGGTGCGCCTCGTCGAAGCTGTCGCTGACGATATAGTCGAGGATGGCGTTGTCCAGCGTGTCATCAAAGCGGTAGTCGTTGCGCGCAAAGCAGCGCTTGATGAACGCCACGATCAGCGTCAGGAAGTCGTCCGACAGGCACGGGCTCTTGGCAATCAGGGTGGTCAGCGACAGGTTCGCCGAGGCGCCGATCACCAGCGCGTAGCGTTTGAGCGTGGTGTTGGGGAACAGGCTGTTGAGGTGGGTCTTGAGTCGGTTCAGGTCCATGTAGGACAGCTTGTAGTCCTTGGGCAGCGAGACGATCGACACCACCGACGAGCAGTTCTTGAAGAAGTGCAGGTCGTGCAGCGCCGCGGCGTCGTAGCCCGAGGCCTGGTATTGCTCCAGGGCGGCGCGGTAGCGGCGGGCCTCGATGGGCAGCAGGCTGATGCCCTCGATGGCCTGGGTGACGCGGTTGAAATGCGGCAGGTCGATGGAGCGGAAGAACAGGTCGTCGATGTCCAGGCGCGGCTGGTCTTTCTCGAACACCTTGAACTTGTCACCGGTGGGCGCCGCCGTTTCGGGCACCACGGACTCGGCGTAGGCGATGGCCACCGGCCCGGCCAGGCTCATGAACAGGTCATTGGCGTCCAGGCGGATGGTTTCGCCGATGTCGATGCCGGCGCGGCGGAAGTAGTTCTGGTCGTAGTCGGTGGTCACCGCCTGGGCGGTCAGGATGTTGAAGATCTGCTGGGAGATGTACTGGTTGGCGTGCTTCTCCATCGCGTTGACGTCGATGTTCTGGATAGTGCCGTCATCGCTTTCTTCGGCGTAACGCATGATGTCGTTGGAGATCAGCATCATGGAGTTCCACGGCCGAATACGCCCCATCACGCTGGCTTCGCTACTGTCTTCTTCGTCGAAGTTGTAGGAGAAGTCCCATTCTTCCGACAGGTATTTGCACAGCAGTCGCCCGGCATTGATGTGCAGGGCCTCGGACATTTCGCTGCGGTGATCGGAAATATTCGGCAGCACGCAGATGCCGCTGGTGAAGATCGGTTCGAACACGAACGAATGGCCGCTCTTGCCGTCGTTCTCGTCGGCGGGCTTGGTGTCGAAGGTCTTGTTCATGTACGAGTACTGCTGGGCCAGGCCGAACTCCGAAGCCATGCCCGAGCCGGTACCGCCGCCGGCGCTGAAGATGTAGAAATACAGCCGCGACTGGTTGGCCTTGATGCCGCAGGAGTCGATCAGGTACGAGTGGATCAGCTTCCAGTCGGCGCTGGAGAAGCGCTGGGTGTCCTTGTTGAGGATGATCCTGGCCAGGTACTGGCCCAGTATCGGCGCGTTGCCGGCGCCTCCGGCATGCACCTCCGAGAGGTCCATGATCTTCATCTTGCTGTAGTCGCGGATGAAGCCGCTCTTCTCGCCCTTGCGCGAAAAACGGATGCGCCCGGCGATGTCCTTGTCCAGGTCGCCCAGCATCACCAACGGTTCCACCAGGAACACCGGCTTGCTGGCCTTGCTGCCGCCCAGGCGCAGGTTGTGCTGCAGCCAGCGGGCCGGGCTGTAGGATTTTTCCACGGCGCGGTCGTCGGTGTTGAACTGGTTCAGGTAGAACTTGCGCGCGTTGTACACCAGCTCTGCCACGTCCAAGGCAATGTTGGAGCCGCAGCGGCCCAGGCCGATCAGGCACACCGAAGGGAATTCCTGGTCGCGGCGCAGCTGCCCATCCTCGTCCTGCGGCACCGCGTGGGGGAACACCAGGTCGCGCAGGCCGTCGAGGTTGTCGAGGATGCGCTGGGTGTCTGTTTCGGTGAAGTACAGGTATTGCTGCGGGTTCGTGGGGCGGGGCAGGTAGCTGCCGGCGTGGGTCAGGGCCGGTTCCGGCGCGGCAGCAAACAGCGCCTCGGTGGTCGCTGGGGCAGCGTTATTCTTGGAATTCATGGTACGAGTCGCCTTGCAGGCGGCGCGTACAATCGATATCAACGCGCCATCACGGAAAAAGAAGCCGCGACTTTACCGCGCACCCTGGTTCCCAGCGATAGGGGGTGCCCCTGGCGGCGCGTAGGGGTTTACCTGGCCGGGCGGGCCATGGGTTGGGTGGGGGGCGTTTCGGCGAACAGGTCGCGCACCGCGCGTTCGTCGTTGGCGCGGGCGGGCACCGGGTAGCTGTTGCTGTTGCCAGGGTACTGGTTGAGCTGGTCCAGAATCGGCCGCAGCTCTGACAGCGGCACCGGCCTGCTCAGCAGGTAGCCCTGCACGTAATCACAGCCATAACGGCTGAGGAATTCGTACTGTTGCACGGTTTCCACGCCTTCGGTCACCACCTGCAAATGCAGGGTATGGGCCATGACGATAATGGCCTGGACAATTTCCATGTCCGCCGCCGAGCGCGGGATGTCCTGGATGAAGGAACGGTCTATTTTCAGCGTGTCCAGCGGCAGGCGCTTGAGGTAGGCCAGCGAGGAATAACCGGTGCCGAAGTCGTCGATGGACAGCGACACGCCCAGCGCGCGTATCTGCGAGAGCAGGCTGATGGTGGTGTTGATGTTGCCCATCAGCGCGTTCTCGGTCACCTCCAGTTCCAGGCGTTGCGGCGGCACGCCGGCTTCAGCCAGGGCGTCGCGAATCTCGCCCACCAGCTCTTCGCGGGCCAGGTTCAGGGCCGAGCAGTTGATGGTGATTTTCAGTTGTTCGCGGCCGTTGTGGGCCAGGTGCGACAGGTCGCGGCAGGCCCGTTGCAATACCCAGTTGTCCAGTTCGGCGATCAGGCCGTTGGCTTCGGCAATGGTGATGAAACGGTCGGGGCTCAGCAGCCCATGCTGCGGGTGACGCCAGCGAATCAGCGCTTCCAGCTTCGACACCTGGCCGCTGTGCAGGTCGAATATCGGCTGGTAGAACAGCTCCAGCTCGTCGCCCGAGCGCAGGGCATAGCGCAACTCTTCTTCCAGCTGTAGCTCAAGCGTGGCCTTGGTGCGCAGGTTGGCGCTGAAGAAGTGCAGCGCGTTGCGCCCGGCGCCCTTGGACTGGTACAGCGCCAGGTCGGCGTGCTTGAGCAGCTCTTCGCAGGTGTCGCCATCGTCGGGGAACACGCTGATGCCGATGCTGGTGGTCATCACCATGCGCCGTCCGGCCAGGTCGATGGGCTCTTTCATCTTCTGCATGATGCGCTGGGCCATGTGCCGCGCTTCGTCGCGGTTGTTCATGGCAATCAGGATGCAGAATTCGTCGCCGCCGAAGCGCGCCACCACGTCGGCGTGGCTGCGGGTGGCCCCCTTGATGTGCCCGGCTATCACCTTAAGCAGGTCGTCGCCGGCGTCGTGGCCGAGGCTGTCGTTGATGCGTTTGAAATGGTCGATGTCGAGGAACATCACCGCCAGCATGCCGCCGTTGAGCTTCTGCTCGATCAGCTTTTCGCCGAACAATTGGTTGAAGCCGCGGCGGTTGATGAGGTTGGTCAGGGCGTCGTAATGGGCCACCTGCTGCAGCGATACGCGCGCCTGGTCCAGTTGGCTGAGCAAGGCGTTGACCCGGCGCAGGTCATGCTCCTTGCTTTGCAGCTTCTTGTCGGCCAGCGCGGCGCTGAGGCTGCTGGCAATGATCAGCAAGGTGATGAACGCCACGGTCAGCCCCAGCTCCAGGCTGTTGTCGACCATGGGGGCGTGCAGCGAACTGCCCTGCGGCACGGCCATCACCAGCGACCACATGCCCAGGAAGTGGGTGGCGACAATGCCGGCGCCCATCAGCAGGCTGGCGCTGTACTTGAGCAGTTGGTGGAAGGTGCCGCTGCCATTGCGGAAATGCCGCGCCAGCATCAATGCGGCGAAGCTGGCGCCAATCGCCACCACGATGGACAGCACGAACAGCGTGGGTTCGAAGTACTGGGTGGCATTGGAGCGCATGGCGACCATGCCCACGTAGTGCATGCCGGCAATGCCCAGGCCGATGCCGATGGACGACTTGATGTAGTCGGGCAGGGTAATCACTTCCCGGCTCAGGGTGTTCATGGCCAGTAGCCCGGCCACCAGCGCAATCAGCAGCGATACCACCGTAATAGGCAGGTCGAAGTGCATCTCGATGGGGGTTTCGAAGGCCAGCATGCTGATGAAGTGCATGGCCCATATACCGCCAGCCAGGCACAGCGCGCCTATCCAGCGCCATTGGTGACGGGCGCCGGGGCGCTCGACATGGCTGATACGTTCCGCCATGTCCAACGTCGCGAAGCTGCCCGCACAGGCCACCAGGTAGGCCAGCAGCACCAGGAACGGGTTGTGGCTGCAGTTGAGCAGGATCTGCCCCGATTCGGGCAAGTCCCCGATGAAATGTAAGCCAAGCCAATCCATAGCGTGCCTCTGGACAAACGCCCCCACACCACCCAGAGGTGGCTATTCAGGACCAGTATAGAAGGTGGCCTTTACCTGCTGGCAAAGTGCTTCCAATCATTTCGGAATCAATACAATAGCTTTCCGCAATAACCGATGCCCCCACTGTCAATGCCTCACTATCACGCTAGCTGATCCAGCGGACATGCGCGAATTCACCTTCTAGATTTCATCAGGCCCAATAACAATAAAAGCGAGTGCCCACCCATGCCGATACCCGCCCAGGCGCCCCATGCGTGGCGCATCCTGTTCCTGCTGTTCCTGGCCAACCTGTTCAATTTCTTCGACCGTACCATCCCGGCGATCATCATCGAACCGCTGCGCATGGAATGGCACCTCAGTGACTTTCAGCTGGGCATCGCCGGCACCGCGTTCACCCTGGTATATGCCGTGGCCGGCATCCCGCTGGGGCGCATGGCCGACCGCGGCTCGCGGCGCAAGATGATGGGCTGGGGGCTGGCGGTGTGGAGCGCGCTGACCGCAGTGAACGGTTTTGTCGGCGGCTTCTGGACCTTCCTGCTGGTGCGCATGGGCATCGGCATTGGCGAGGCCAGCTACGCGCCGGCCGCCAACTCGCTGATTGGCGACCTGTTCCCACCCCAGCGCCGTGGCCGGGCCATGGGCATCTTCATGCTCGGCCTGCCGCTGGGGCTGCTGCTGGCGTTCTTCACCATCGGCGCCATGGTCGAATTCTTCGGCAACTGGCGCGCGCCGTTCTTCGTCGCCGCGGTACCGGGCCTGCTGCTGGCAGTATTCATGTTCACCATCCGCGAACCGGCACGCGGCGCCGCCGAGGCCGAGCCGGTGTCCCAGCAACCGTTGGACAATCCCCTGCGCCGGCTGCTGGCCATCCCCACCTTCTGCTGGCTGGTGCTGGCCGGGCTGGCGTTCAACTTCGCCACCTACGCCTGCAACAGCTTCATGGTGCCGCTGCTGCAACGCTACTTCCACCTGCCGCTGCACCAGGCCGCGGTGTCCACCGGCGTCATCGTCGGCGTAACCGGCCTTGTGGGCCTGACCCTGGGCGGCTGGGTGGCCGACAAAGTCCAGCAACGCCTGGCCAACGGCCGCCTGGTGCTGGCCGCCAGCTGCATGGTAGTCGCCGCCAGCGCCACCGCCTGGGCGCTGATGGCCGGGCGCATCGACATCGGCCTGTTCGTCACGGTGTTCGGCCTGGGCTGGTTCTTCAGCTATGCCTTCTACACCTGCGCCTACACCGCCATCCTCGAAGTGGTGCACCCGCGCATGCGCGCCACCGCCATGGCGCTGTTCTTCGCCGGCCTGTACCTGCTGGGCGGCTCCATGGGGCCGGTGGTGGCAGGGCTGCTCAGCGACCGCTTCGCCCACCAGGCCATGGCAGCCGCCGGGGCCAGCGAAATGAGCGAGGTGTTCAAGGCCGAAGGCTTGCATGACGCGATGTTGTCGATACCGGTGGCGTTGGTGTTGACGTTGGTGTTTTTGGGGTTGGCTGCGAGGAGTTTCACGCGAGATGCGCAGCGGATGAAGGATGGGATGGTGGTGGTTCGGGCGGAGAGTGGGGTGGTGGTTGGGGTGTAGGCGGGTACTGCAAGTATCGAAAGCGGGCAGACAAGGCTGGCGACGCTGATCTCATAGGCCATGGCACGTTGCAACAGATGTAGGAGCCGGGCTTGCCCGCGATGCGCCGCGCGGGCGGCGCTCGATCTGGAAAACGACAAGACAATATCGGCCTGCCCCTGAGTGCCGTGACGCAATCTCTAGCAGTAACCTTTGAAGGGGTTTGGGGATGGCTGTGGTGAAACCGCATCATGGCTTAAAGGTGCATGCCTTGGTTTCTGGGGCGCTCTGGAGATCGAGCGCCGCCCGCGCGGCGCATCGCGGGCGAGCCCGGCTCCTACATTTTTTGCAACGTACCATGGCCTGATGGATAGGCGTCGCCCGCCTTGGTTATCTGCTCTAGATCGGGACAGCGCCAAAAAAAAGCCCGCATCGCGCGGGCTTCTTTTCCGGATCAAGCCAAGCGGTCAACCCGCCACCAGCACCCGAATCGCTTCCAACCGCAGCGCCGCCTTCTCGAACATCGCCAGGCCCTGTTCACGCTGCTTGCGCAGTGCATCCAGTTCGCTGGCGCGCACGGTGGGGTTCACTGCCTGCAGGGCGGTGAGGCGTGCCAGTTCTTCTTCGGTTTCGGCCGCCAGGCGGCGCTTGGCTTCGGCCACGCGCTCCAGGTGGCGTGGCAGCACTTTGGTCTCGCCGGCATTGATGCGCGGGGTGAGGACGTCGCGCTGGGCCTGGATGAACTTGTTGGCGCTGGCCTTCGGCACGCTTTCCAACTGGTCATTCAGGGTTTCGAACGACACGCGCGAAGACAGGTCGTTGCCGTTGGCGTCCAGCAGGCAGCGCAGCGCTTGCGGCGGCAGGTAGCGGCCCAGTTGCAGGGCGCGCGGGGCTACCACTTCGCTCACGTACAGCAGTTCCAGCAGCACGGTGCCAGGCTTGAGCGCCTTGTTCTTGATCAGCGCGACGGCGGTGTTGCCCATGGAGCCGGACAGCACCAGGTCCATGCCGCCCTGCACCATGGGGTGTTCCCAGGTGATGAACTGCATGTCTTCACGCGACAGCGCCTGGTGGCGGTCGTAGGTGATGGTCACGCCTTCGTCGTCGCCCAGCGGGAAGCTGGCGTCGAGCATTTTTTCGCTCGGCTTGAGGATCAGGGCGTTGTCGGAGTGGTCTTCGCTGTCGATGCCGAAGGCGTCGAACAGGGTTTCCATGTAGATCGGCAGGGCGAACTGGTCGTCCTGCTCTTCGATGGCCTCGACGAGCGCCTTGCCTTCGCCGCCACCGCCGGAGTTCAGCTCCAGCAGGCGGTCGCGGCCGGTGTGCAGCTCGCTTTCCAGGCGCTCGCGCTCGCCGCGGGCCTCGGCCACCAGGGTGTCCCAGTTGTCGTCGTCACCGCCTTCGAGCAGCGGCAGCAGGCGCGGGCCGAACTGGTGCTGCAGGGCGTTGCCGGTAGGGCAGGTGTTGAGGAAGGCGTTTAGCGCCTCGTGGTACCACTGGAACAGGCGTTCTTGCGGGCTGTCCTGCAGGTACGGCACGTGCAGCTCGATGACGTGCTTCTGGCCGATACGGTCCAGGCGGCCGATACGCTGTTCCAGCAGGTCCGGGTGGGCCGGCAGGTCGAACATCACCAGGTGGTGGGCGAACTGGAAGTTGCGGCCTTCACTGCCGATTTCCGAGCAGATCAGCACCTGGGCGCCAAACTCTTCGTCGGCGAAGTAGGCGGCGGCGCGGTCACGCTCAAGGATGTTCATGCCTTCGTGGAACACCGTGGCCGGGATGCCGGAGCGCACGCGCAGGGCGTCTTCCAGGTCCATGGCGGTTTCTGCGTGGGCGCAGATGACCAGCACCTTGGTGCGCTTGAGCATTTTCAGCTGGTCGATCAGCCACTCGACGCGCGGGTCGAAACGCCACCAGCGGTTTTCCTCGTCGGTCTCGGCCTGGGCCTGGAAGGCCACTTCCGGGTACAGCTCGGCGTGTTCGCCCAGCGGCAGCTCCATGTACTCGTCCGGGTTGGCCAGCGGGTACGGGTGCAGCTTGCGCTCGGGGAAGCCCTGCACGGCGGCGCGGGTGTTGCGGAACAGCACGCGGCCGGTGCCGTGGCGGTCCAGCAGTTCGCGGATCAGCCGCGCGCTGGCCTCGGCGTCGCCGTCGTTGACGGCGGTCAGCAGGGCTTCGCCCTCGGCACCGAGGAAGTTGTGAATGGTGGCGTGGGCCTTGGGCGACAGGCGCCCCTTGTCCAGCAGCTCCTGTACGGCTTCGGCCACCGGGCGATAGTGTTCGCTCTCGGCGCGGAAGGCGGCCAGGTCATGGAAACGGTTCGGGTCCAGCAGGCGCAGGCGCGCGAAGTGGCTGTCCTGGCCCAGCTGTTCCGGGGTAGCGGTGAGCAGCAGCACGCCGGGGATGACTTCGGCCAGTTGCTCCACCAGCGAGTACTGTGGGCTGGCCTTGGTCTCGTGCCACACCAGGTGGTGAGCCTCGTCGACCACCATCAGGTCCCAGCCGGCGGCGAACAGCGCGTCCTGGGCCTTCTCGTCCTCGGTCAGCCACTCCAGCGAGACCAGCGCCAGTTGCGCGTCCTCGAAGGGGTTGGCGGCGTCGCTTTCGATGAAGCGCTCGCGGTCGAACAGCGCGACTTCCAGGTTGAAGCGGCGGCGCATCTCCACCAGCCACTGGTGCTGCAGGTTCTCCGGCACCAGGATCAGCACGCGGCCCGCACGGCCCGACAGCAACTGGCGGTGGATGATCAGGCCGGCCTCGATGGTCTTGCCCAGGCCCACTTCGTCGGCCAGCAGTACGCGCGGGGCGATGCGGTCGGCCACTTCGCGGGCGATGTGCAGCTGGTGGGCGATGGGTTGCGCACGCACGCCGCCCAGGCCCCACAGCGACGAGGTCAGTTGCTTGCTGGTGTGCTCCAGGGTGTTGTAGCGCAGCGAGAACCAGGCCAGCGGGTCGATCTGGCCGGCGAACAGGCGGTCGCTGGCCAGGCGGAACTGGATGAAGTTCGACAGCTGGGTCTCGGGCAGGGTGCAGGGTTGGTTCTGCGCGTCCAGGCCGTGGTACACCAGCAGGCCATCGACGTCCTCGACTTCCTGGACAGTCAGTTTCCAGCCTTCGAAATGGGTGATCTGGTCACCTGGAGAGAACCGCACCCGGGTCAGCGGCGCGTTGCGCAGGGCATATTGGCGGGTGTCGCCAGTGGCCGGGTAGAGCACGGTCAACAAGCGACCGTCCTGTGCCAGAACGGTGCCTAGACCTAGCTCTGCTTCGCTGTCGCTAATCCAGCGTTGCCCCGGTTGATACTGCTGCGCCATGCTGCCTGACTCCCGCCATGAAAAAGCCGACTATGGTACCGGATGATGGGGCTCAGGGCCAAAGAGTCTCGTCGGGAAGCTGATCGCGTCGATTGCACTAAACTGTTTGTGACGGAGTCGATACTTCAAGGAGAAACCTTTCAAGCCCAACCACCTGCCGCCGTTACCCCGGCAACAGGAGATCCCGAACATGTTGCCACCCATCCTTCCCCTCAGCGTAGTCCCGGTGACGTCGCAGTTGGACCCGGTCAGACCAGCGCCCACGGTGATCGCGCCGGTGGCACCCACGCAGCCGACGTCGGACGAAAGCGAGATCGACCTGCGCCAGCGCGACCAGGAAACCGCCGCCCTGCTGCTGCGCGAGGAAGCCGAGCGCCAGCGCCGCCGCCAGCGCCAGCGCGAAGAGGCCGAGCACGACCCCGATGCGCACCTGCCGGTGCCCGGCCATGAGCTCAATGCCGACAACACCGTACCGGTGGCGCCGCTGATCGACGACGAACCGCGCCAAGGCCTCTGGGTGGACATTGAGGTTTGATCCGGCGCGCGTCTGCCGCCATTATGAAGGCCTATTTCGCCCCACCTGACGTAGTGACCATGAGCCAGGACGACAAGCTGATCGACTTCTCCGCGGAGCGCGCCAAGCGCGTCCACGACCTCAACGACAAGCGCCTGAACGACATGCGCCAGCAGTTCGAGCAGGCCATGCCGCTGACTGCCGGGAAGAAAAAACCGAAGAAGAAACCCAAGAAGCGTTGAAACCTTGACCTGGGTCAGTTTCCGCTGGCGGGGGTTTGGTTAATCTTTGCTCCATCGAACGCAAACGCGGTTTGCGCTTCAACAGAGCACGCAAGGCATTTAGGGCGACTTCGGTCGCCCATTTTTTTTGCCCTTCAAGAAGTGCTTGGAAATCCCCCCCACACACACAGGATGTAGCAGCTGCCGAAGGCTGCGTCGCGCCTCACAGCTAACAGGCGCCAGCCGAGTCTGGTTTGCCGCTCTTGAGACCGAGCGCCGCCCGCGCGGCGCGACGCAGCCTGGCGGCAGCTGCTACGGCACGACCGGCGTCGAATACGCTTCCCAAGGTTTCACGAAAGGCTTTGATACCGCCAG
This sequence comes from Pseudomonas sp. JC1203, assembly GCF_056175065.1. Classification (NCBI taxonomy): domain Bacteria; kingdom Pseudomonadati; phylum Pseudomonadota; class Gammaproteobacteria; order Pseudomonadales; family Pseudomonadaceae; genus Pseudomonas; species Pseudomonas sp. JC1203. Next base: position 153,237 of record NZ_JBWCAM010000004.1, on the reverse strand, counting down.
CGAGATGAGATAGCGCTCTTCATCCGGGCGCCTGCGGTCGGTAAATCTGCCGATATCCATGACCACCTGGTACCGATCTTCTGCCTGCCAGTAAGTCGTGATACCTGTGCGTCTTTGTCTGAGGCGCTCTCGCCAGGCAAGCGTGTCGGCGATGGCTGGAAAATCCCCCGGCCGGGTGAGTGTCCACCCGGTTCGACGCCATTGGTCCTGTAAGTCCAAAGCAATTTTGAGGGTTTCGTCGAGTAGGAGCGGCTCTGTTTGAGGAGACATTCGCACACTGCCGATCCGCCCCTCGTCATACATGACAACAAAGAAACGGGCCAATGGCGTCACAAACCCATAGTGGGGATCCATGAAGTTCAAGCGGGCGTCGGACTTGGGAATGCTGAACCAGCTATGGCCCGCAAACGCGGGTGCGATGGATGCGCTGGAACGTCGGCGCATATCCTCAAAAGGCTCGCCAATGACCAACGCTATTTCCGGGTCATCCGAAAGTACGTCCACCGTGATCAGAAAAGGTACTGCCAAAGCAATCAATGTATGCCGCCAGCCAAATTGGGTTATGCGGATCATGGTTCCACCCCTACCGAAGCGATAGTGCGCAGGGATTGTTCTATCTGATTGCGGCTGCTGCTATTGAGCAGATGATCGAACCTGGTAGCCGCGTTAAGCACGAACGGCATGCGCTGGTTGATATCCGACAGGTCGGCAAACGGGTTGCTGCCAAAGCTTATGGTGCGTCCGTCGTCGATTCGTTGGCACTGGCTGGCTAGCGTTAGCTCAATCGCTTGCGCGGCGCCGGACGGGAATCCAATTACGAACGAGAGATGGTTGCTTCTTAACAGGCGCACAAATTGTGAGTTGCTATACATGACTGGTTGAAGGATATTGACCTGTTCATGTTTAGCGAGAGATTCGACGCTGTTCGCGATTTTCCCTGACTCCATTGCACGAAACGTTTCCAAAACCTCCGTGCGAACTCTGCCAAACTCCAATGTCTCCCGCTGAACCAGCCACAGCACCGGATGCTTCTTGTACAGTTCAACACGAACCGGCAAACACCCCTCCAACGCCCCCAACCCCCGCTCCCGATAAAAAAGATGCAGCGGATAAACATCCAGAAACAGCGTGGTATTCCCCATCGCCAGCATGTCGTACACATGCTGCAACTGCTGCTGCACCAGCGATAACGGCTCGCCCGCGCGCCGCAGGTCGATGTTGGGCACCGGGTTGTTGTCACGGGCGACTTGATGCTCGTGCCGGCTCCGCTTGAACGTGTCGACTTTCTCCTGCCGCTCCCGCTCGCTGCGGCTGCTGAACAGCCCGAAGAAGCCGCGCCGGGCGCTCTGCTGCAGGTGCTGCCGGGTGTCATGTTCGGCCTGGACTTTGTCGATGGACTCGGCTGCGTGCAGCAGGCCGCAGCCCACCTGCTTGGAAGCGAAGGCCGCCAGGCCGGCCCACTGGAAACGCGGGTCGTCTAGCCATAGCTGTGCGTAGGCGGCGTTGATGGCGCGGTTGCGGGCCTTGGCGTCTGCTATCAGGGTGCCGCCCGGCGCGACGATGGCTTCGGCCTGAAGTTGGTAATGGCGCCACAGATTTTCGCAGGACGTTCCTTGCGGGCTACTGAAGTTCGCTGCGCCACTGCTTGCGGCACGCACAGGGTTTGCGGGGCGTGGGGGAGGGGCAGCAGGCGGTGGCGTGGTGGCAGCGCGGGCCGTCGACGACACAGCACTATCGGCAATGGTCTGGGAACGCAGGGTCTGGTTGGCGATAAGCCTTGGCGCGGGGCTGCACAGGCATCGGCACAAGTCGCCATCGAGCGCCGCCTCGTGCCCGTCGATGGTTTCCGAAAGGTGCAGGCCGTCGCAGACAATTCGCCCGGTGCTGGCGCAGGCCGGGCAATGCACCTCGTCGCCCTCGCGGGCCATCGGCTGGTCATTGATGGTGCTGCGGCTGCAGCCCGAGGTCACGGTGCCGCCAGCGGTGGTGGTGGCACCCACGGTGATGTGGTAACGCTGCATGGGTGACGTGTCCTTGTTTTTGTGCAGGGACGGTCACGCTATGGCAGAAGTCGGGAGGGAGAAAATCAGATGTTTCGCAGCGAAGCGTAGGAACGGTCTTGAAGTGAATGCTGTAGCCGCTGCCGGCGGGCAGCGGCTACAGAAAATCAGCCGATGGTGATGGCCGGCGGGCTCACCAGGTTCACGGTCTGCTCTTTGCGCGGGGCGAGGATCTCGGCTTCGCCGTCCACTACCATCTCGTCACGCTGGTTGTACACCTGCGTGGCGATGCGCACGCGGAATTTAGGCAGTTTTTCGAGGATTTCCAGGCGCACGGTCAGGGTGTCGCCGATTTTTACCGGCTTCTGGAAACTCATCTTCTGGCCGAGGTAGATGGTACCCGGCCCAGGCAGCTCGCAAGCCACGGCGGCGCTGATCAGTGCGCCGCTGAACATGCCGTGGGCGATACGCTCCTTGAACATGGTGGCGGCGGCGAACTCGGCGTCCAGGTGCACCGGGTTGTGGTCGCCGGACATGGCGGCGAACAGCTGGATGTCACGCTCTTCGACGGTCTTGCTGAAAGTGGCTTTCTGGCCGACTTCGAGGGCTTCGTACGGGGTGTTGGTAACCTGGGTCATGGGTGACTGTTCCTTCTGTTCGTCAGTAAATGTCGGTTACTCGCTGCGGGCCGGGCGCGCTATGGCCAGGGCCTGGTGCAGCCAGGCGAGCAGGTCGGCGGTGACCTGCGCGCGGTTGATTTCGTTGAGCACTTCGTGGCGGGCCTCGGGGTAGAGCGTGAGCGCCACCTGGCGGTTGCCGTTGCGCCGCAGTGCACGGGCCAGATCAGTGAGACGCTTGCCCTGGCTTACCGGATCACATGTTCCGCCAATGATCAGCAGCGGCAGGCTGCGATCGATCTGCGCCAGGTTGCCCGGCTGGCTGATTTGCGCAAGGCCGGCCAGCAAGTCCAGCCATAATTGATTGGTGCAGCGGAAGCCGCACAGCGGGTCGGCGATGTAGCGGTCGACCTCGGCCGGGTCGCGGCTCAGCCAGTCGAAGGCAGTGCGGGTGGGCTTGAAGGCGTTGTTGAACGAGCCGAACGACAGCCACTCGATCACTGCGCTGCGCCCCCGCGGGCCCTGGCGCAGGCGTTCCAGCCGGGCAACTTGCCGGGCGGCGCGGTAGAACAGCGCTGGCTGGTAGTTGGAGCCGCTCAGAATGGCGCCTTGCACGCTGGCGCTGTGGTGCAGCAGGTAACCCTGTACCAGGTAGCTGCCCATGCTGTGGCCCAACAGGAACAACGGTGCGCCCGGGTGGGCCTGGCGAATATGCCGGGCCAGCAGGGCCAGGTCGTCCAGCACGCGATTCCAGCCGTTGGCGTCGGCGTAATGGCCCAGCACCCCGCCCTCGGCGGTATGGCCGTGGCCGCGCAGGTCCGGCGCATACAGCGCCAGCCCGGCCGCTACCAGCGCCTGGCCCAGGCGCTGGTAGCGGCCGCCGTGGTCGGCCATGCCATGCACCAGCAGCACCACGGCCTGCGGCGGCGCTTCGGGCAGCCAGGCGTGGACATACATGCGGCAATCATCACTGGCGTCAAGCCAGAACGCCTCGGCGGGCATGGCGGTTCCTTGCGCGGTGCGGTGGGGTCGAGCTCATTGTATAGCCCATGGCAGGAATCCAGCGCGGCGCAGCATTTAGATTCACGATGTTAATGACGGCCCCTGGCGTGTTTGCCAGTGCTTGCTTAACTGCTAACGTCGGCAAAGCACCGGCCGCTGCGTACGGAATGGGCGGCTCGAATCGGCTCAGGCAAGAGGACAATAATAATGCAAGCTGAATTCTGGAACGATAAACGCCCCGCCGGGGTACCCACCACGCTGGACCTGGGGGCGTACAAGTCGGTGGTCGAGGTGTTCGAGCGTTCCTGCAGGAAGTTCGCCGACCGCCCGGCCTTCAGCAACCTGGGCGTGACCCTGACCTACGCGGAGCTTGAGCGCCATAGCGCGGATTTTGCCGCCTACCTGCAGAACGAAACCGACCTGGTGCCCGGCGACCGCATCGCGGTGCAGCTACCCAACGTGCTGCAATACCCCATCGTGGTGTTCGGTGCCCTGCGCGCCGGGCTGATCGTGGTCAACACCAACCCGCTGTACACCGCCCGGGAAATGCGCCACCAGTTCAAGGACTCCGGTGCCCGCGCGCTGGTGTACCTGAACATGTTCGGCAAGCTGGTGCAGGAAGTGCTGCCCGACACCGAGATCAGCTACCTGATCGAGGCGCGCATGGGCGACCTGATGCCCGCCGCCAAGGGCTGGCTGGTGAACACCCTGGTCGACAAGGTGAAGAAGAAGGTGCCGGCGTTCGACCTGCCCCAGGCCATCCCGCTCAAGCGCGCCCTCAGCCTGGGCCGCGGGCACACGCCAACGCCGGTGCCGCTGACCCTGGAGCACATTGCCGTGCTGCAATACACCGGCGGCACCACCGGCCTGTCCAAGGGCGCCATGCTCACCCACGGCAACCTGGTGGCGAACATGCAGCAGGTGCTGTGCTGCTTCGAGCAGACCGACGAGCACGGCGTGAAGATCATGCGTGAAGGCCAGGAGGTCATGATCGCGCCGCTGCCGCTGTACCATATCTACGCGTTCACGGCGAACTGCATGGGCATGATGGTCACCGGCAACCACAACGTGCTGATCAGCAACCCGCGTGACATTCCGGCGTTCATCAAGGAACTCAAGCAGTGGCAGTTCACCGCGCTGCTGGGCCTCAACACGCTGTTCGTGGCGCTGATGGAGCACCCCGAGTTCAAGGACCTCGACTTTTCCCGCCTGAAGGTCACCAACTCCGGCGGCACCGCGCTGGTCAAGGCTACCGCCGACCGTTGGGAAAAGCTTACCGGCTGCCGCATCGTCGAGGGCTACGGGCTAACCGAGACGTCGCCGGTGGTCAGCACCAACCCTTACGGCGCCGCCGCGCGCCTGGGCACCGTGGGCCTGCCGGTGGTGGGCACGCAGTTAAAGATCGTCGATGACCAGGGCAACGAGCTGGCGGGCGGCGAGCGCGGCGAGCTGTGCGTGAAGGGCCCGCAGGTGATGAAGGGCTACTGGCAGCGCCCCGAGGCCACCGCCGAGGCGCTGGACGCCGAGGGCTGGCTGCGCACCGGCGACATCGGCGTGATCGACCCCGACGGCTTCGTGCGCATCGTCGACCGCAAGAAGGACATGATCATCGTCTCCGGCTTCAACGTGTACCCCAACGAAATCGAAGACGTGGTGATGGCCCACCCCAAGGTCGCCAACTGCGCCTGCATCGGCATACCGGACGAGCGTTCGGGGGAGGCGGTGAAGCTGTTCGTGGTGCCGCGTGAAAGTGGCGTGAGCCTTGAGGAGCTGAAGGCCTACTGCAAGGCCAACTTCACCGGCTACAAGGTGCCCAAGCATATCGTGCTGCGCGAGTCGCTGCCGATGACGGCGGTGGGCAAGATTCTGCGGCGCGAGTTGCGTGATATTGCCTGAGGCATGACGCGGCCTGCGGCCGCTGCTACAGGGGTTTTGTAGCAGCGGCCACAGGCCGCGTCCCAAGACAATAGTATTTTTACTCTAAAAATGACTACTGGTATTCATAGAGTCATTTCTGTGACCGGTCGGGCCAATTCGGCCTCTATGCGACCTTTTCCAAAGCTGCTACTCTCGGCGCGCTTTCGATCGATCGGTGCTTCACGTACCGTGATCACCTATCAATAATAATCGCATACGAAGCGGTGATGAATTCGCTGTGCTGGAGGAGTGGGCTTCCATGATCGAAAATTTCTGGAAGGATAAGTACCCAGCAGGTATTGCTGCGGACATCAATCCTGATGAGTACCCGAACATTCAGGCTGTATTGAAACAGTCCTGCCAGCGCTTCGCCGACAAGCCGGCGTTCAGCAACCTGGGCAGGACGCTCACCTACGGTCAACTGTACGAACTGTCTGGCGCCTTCGCGGCGTACCTGCAACAGCATACCGATTTGCAGCCCGGTGATCGAATTGCCGTGCAACTGCCCAACGTACTGCAATACCCGGTGGTGGTCTTCGGTGCCATCCGCGCCGGCCTGATCGTGGTCAACACCAACCCGCTGTACACCGCACGGGAAATGGAACACCAGTTCAACGACTCCGGCGCCAAGGCCCTGGTGTGCCTGGCCAACATGGCGCACCTGGCGCAGAACGTGGTGCCCAAGACCTCGGTCAAGCATGTCATCGTGACCCAGGTCGGCGACTTGCTGCCACCGGTGAAGCGCCTGCTGGTCAACAGCGTGATCAAGTACGTGAAGAAGATGGTGCCGGCCTATCACCTGCCCACCGCCGTCAAGTTCAACGACGTGCTCGCCAAGGGCCACGGCCAGCCCGTGCGCGAGGCCAACCCCAGCGCCGAAGAAGTCGCCGTGCTGCAGTACACCGGTGGCACTACCGGCGTTGCCAAGGGCGCGATGCTCACCCACCGCAACCTGATCGCCAACATGATGCAGTGCAAGGCGCTGATGGCCTCCAACCTCAATGAAGGGTGCGAGATCCTCATCACCCCGCTGCCGCTCTACCACATCTACGCCTTCACCTTTCACTGCATGGCGATGATGCTGATCGGCAACCACAACATTCTGATCAGCAACCCGCGCGACCTGCCGGCGATGGTCAAGGAGCTGTCGAAGTGGAAGTTCAGCGGCTTCGTCGGCCTGAACACGCTGTTCGTGGCGCTGTGCAATAACGCCGATTTCCGCAACCTCGACTTCTCGGCGCTGAAAGTCACCCTGTCGGGCGGCATGGCATTGCAACTGGCTGCCGCCGACCGCTGGAAAAGCGTGACCGGTTGCGCCATCTGCGAAGGCTACGGCATGACCGAGACCAGCCCGGTGGCGTCGGTGAACCCGATCCAGAACATCCAGGTGGGCACCATCGGCATTCCGGTGCCGTCCACCCGCTGCAAGGTCACCGATGACAGCGGCCGCGAACTGGCCCTGGGCGAAGTGGGCGAGCTGTGCGTGAAGGGCCCGCAAGTGATGAAGGGCTACTGGCAGCGCCAGGACGCCACCGACGAGATCCTCGACGCCGACGGCTGGCTGAAGACCGGCGATATCGCCGTGATTCAGGACGACGGCTACATGCGCATCGTCGACCGCAAGAAGGACATGATTCTGGTGTCCGGCTTCAACGTCTACCCCAACGAACTGGAAGACGTGCTGGTGACCCTGCCGGGCGTGTTGCAGTGCGCGGCCATCGGCGTGCCGGACGAGAAGTCCGGCGAGGCCATCAAGATGTTCATCGTCGCCAAGCCGGGTGTGACGCTGACCAAGGACCAGGTGATGGAGCACATGCGCGCCAACGTCACCGGGTACAAGGTGCCGCGTTCGGTGGAATTCCGCGACGGGCTGCCGACCACCAACGTCGGCAAGATCCTGCGCCGTGAACTGCGTGACGAGGAACTGAAGAAGCTGGGCCTGAAGAAGATAGCCTGATCGTGTGGGAGCTGGCTTGCCAGCGAGCTGTTCTGGGCCCCAGAAGCTCGCGGGCCACCCCGCACCCCCCGGAAACAGCGCCTCAGCGCCGGTGTTCGGGGTGGGGGCTTCCCTGCTTGGTTTTGGGGCCCCAATATGCTGGTGGCAACCCCAGCTCCCACATGAAACAGCGCTTCAGCGCAGTTTTTCCAGCATGCCGTAATACCACATCCCCACCGCCAGCAACGGGTTGCCCAGCACATCGCCCATGGGCACCTTGATGTGGCTGCAGCTGGCGAAGGTGTCGAACTGCCCCAGGGTGCCGGTCATGGCGTTGGCCATGATCTCGCCCATGATGTGGCTGGTGGCGATGCCGTGCCCCGAATAGCCCTGGCAGTACCAGACGTTGTCCGACAGCTTGCCCAGTTGCGGGATGCGGTTGACCACGATGCCCATGGCGCAACTCCACTCGAATTCGATGTCCACGCCCTGCAGGCGCGGGAAGGTGCGCTCGATGCACGGCCGCAGCTCGGCGGCAATGTCGCGCGAGTCCTTGCCGGAATAGTTGGCGCCGCCACCGAACAGCAGGCGGCCGTCGGCGGTCATGCGGTAGTAGTCCAGCACGAAGCGGCAGTCGTACACCGCCAGGTCCTGGGGGTTGAGCTGGCGCGCCAGTTCGCCCAACGGGCGGGTGGTGACGATGCCGCCCATGGCCGGGAAGATCTTGCCCTTGAGCTGGCCCGGTTCCAGCTTGTGGTAGACGTCACCGGCCAACAGCACCTGTTTCGCCTCGATGCGGCCGTTGGCGGTAACCACGGCGGGGCGCGGGCCATGGACGATGTCCAGCACCTCGCTGTGCTCGAACAGCAGGGCCCCCAGCGACTGCGCCGCGCGCGCCTCGCCCAGGCACAGGTTGAGTGGGTGCAGGTGCATGTTGCGGGTGTTCTTCAGCGCGCCCAGGTACAACGGGCTGTCCAGGTGCTGGCGCACGCCTGCCTGGTCCAGCAGCGTGACCTGGTCGCCCATGCCACGGGCCTGGGCTTCTTCCAGCGAGGCGCGCAGTTCAGTGAGGTGCGACGGCTTCATGGCCGCGTGCAGGTGGCCATGCTTGAGGTCGCATTGAATGCCGTATTTCGCCACCCGCTGCTGGATGATCTCGTGCCCACGCCAGCGCAGGTGCCAGATGAAATCGTCCACCTCGGCGCCCAGCTTGCGGCGCATCTGCTTGCGCATGGCGGCGTCGCCCGAAAGGCTGCCGGTCACCTGGCCACCGTTGCGGCCGCTGGCGCCCCAGCCGATCTTGTGGGTGTCGAGCAGGGCCACTTTCAGGCCTTTTTCGGCCAGCTCCACAGCGGTGGCAACGCCGGTGAAGCCGCCGCCGATAATGGCCACGTCGACGCTGTGGGTGCCCTGCAGCACCGGGAAGTCGGTTTCCTGGTTGAGGGTGGCGGTGTAATAGGAGTTGATGCGAGTGCTCATGGCGGTTCCTGGAATAAGGTGGGGGTTACGCGTTGGTCAGGTACCAGCGCCAATCCTGTTCGCCTACCTCGGCCATGAACTGCCGGTACTCGGCACGCTTTACCGCCAGGTACACCTTCAGAAACCCTTCGCCCAGGGCCTCGCGGGCCCATTCGGAGCGCTCCAGCGCGGTCAGCGACGTCAGCCAGTCAGTGGGCAGGAAGTGCGTAGCCTGGGCATAGCCGTTGCCCTGCACCGGCGCGCCAGGGTCGCGCTGCTGGCGGATGCCGTCGTGGATGGCCGCCAGGATGGCTGCTGCGGCCAAATACGGGTTGGCATCGGCGCCGCAGATACGGTGCTCGATATGGCGGGTATTGGCCGGCCCGCCCGGCACGCGCAGGCTGACGGTGCGGTTGTCGACGCCCCAGGTGGGCGCCAGCGGCGCGTAGCTGTTGGCCTGGAAGCGCCGGTAGGAGTTGGCGTTGGGGCAGAACAGCAGCAGGCTGTCCAGCAGGTGGGCAAGCATGCCGCCCACCGACTGGCGCAGCAGTGGCGTGCCGGCCTTGTCCTCGCTGGCGTACAGGTTTTGGCCCTCGGCGTCGGCCAGGCTAACGTGCATGTGCATGCCGGTGCCGGCCAGGTCATCGAAAGGCTTGGCCATGAAGCAGGCCTGCATGCCGTGCTGGTGCGCCACGCCCTTGACGATGCGTTTGTAGCGCACCGCCTGGTCCATGGCCAATAGCGCATCGCCGTGCTCCAGGGTGATTTCCACCTGGCCGGGGGCGTATTCGGAAATCGCCGTGCGTGCGGGAATGCCCTGTTGCTTGCAGGCGGCATACAGGTCGGCGAGGAACGGCTCTATCTGCTCCAGTTCGCGCAGGCCGTACACCTGGGTGCTGCGCGGGCGGGTGCCGTCGGCGTCCAGCGCCGGTTGCGGGCGGCCGTTGGCGTCGCGTTTGGCATCAAGCAGGTAGAACTCCAGCTCGCAGGCCATCACCGGGTGGAAACCGTCGGCCTTCAAGGCATCGATTACCTTGACCAACACATGCCGCGGGTCGGCTACCGTGGCGGGCAGGCCCTCGGTGGGGTGCATGCTGACTTGCACCGCCGCGGTGGGGATCTTGCGCCACGGCAGCGGCACCAGGCTGCCTTCCAGCGGGTAGGCGCGGCAGTCGATGTCACCGACGTCCCACACCAAGCCGGAGTTTTCCACGTCGTCGCCGTTCAGGGTCAGGCCCAGGATGGTGCTGGGCAGTGGCCGGCCGCTCTGGTACACGGCCAGCAGTTCATCGCGGTGCAGCAGCTTGCCGCGTGGCACGCCGTTGGCGTCGAGGATGAACAGTTCGAACATTTCAATATGCGGGTGTTGGTCCAGGAACGCCTGGGCCTGATGCAGGGGGGCAAAATGCATGGGGTGGCTCTCGCTTGCGCACACGTGAACGGCCCGTCGTCATGACGGGAGTACAAGGTTGGTCAGGCAGCGAGGGCGGTGTCCGGCGGGCGCGCGTGGCGGCAGTGCCACAGCGCCCAGAAGGCCAGGATCACATTGAACAGCGGGTTCTCCCCGGGGCGCAGGCACACGCTACGGCGCGGGGCGCGCGGTTCGGTGCTGGCGGGGGGAAGCGGGGTGGCGTTCATGGTGCCTGGATGGTTGCATGGCACTCGGGGGTGGTTAAATCGGGATTGTCGTACCTTCAGTCTACCTTCGGCTAAACATTCTGCCCCTCTGTAGCAGCGGCCGTCAGGTCGCGTCACAGGCGCCGCGCACCGTCTGATCCACTGCGCCGCCTGCGACGCCGCCTTCGGCAGCTGCTACAGAAGCCCCCTGCACATGGCCAATATGATAAACCCCCGCAAATCTGCGACAATCCCGCCCATTCTTTTTGCCGCGTAGCCATTTGCGTACCTGATGACCGACCACAATCCCGTTATCGACACACTGTTCAAGAACCTCGACCAGGCCATGATCGGCGATCGCCATCGCCTGCGTCGGCAATTGCACGAGCTGCGCAAGAAGCCCGACGAGGTCAAGCTGGGGCAGTGGGTCGAACGGGCGCAGGCGTCCATGGCGCAGGTCACCGCGCGCAAGCAGAGCGTGCCGGCCATTCGCTACGACGACAGCCTGCCGATTGCGGCCAAGCGCGACGAGATCAAGAAGATCCTCGCCGAGCACCAGGTGCTGATCATCGCCGGCGAAACCGGCTCGGGCAAAACCACCCAGCTGCCCAAGATCTGCCTGGAATTGGGGCGCGGCCAGCACGGCCTGATCGCCCACACCCAGCCCCGGCGTATCGCCGCGCGCAGCGTGGCCACCCGCGTTGCCGAAGAACTGGCGACGCCGCTGGGCGCGCTGGTGGGTTACCAGGTGCGGTTCGAGGACCAGAGCGACGCCAACACCCTGGTCAAATTGATGACCGACGGCATCCTGCTGGCCGAGACCCAGCACGACCGCTTCCTGGAACGCTACGACACCATCATCGTCGACGAAGCCCACGAACGCAGCCTGAACATCGACTTCCTGCTGGGCTACCTGAAGACCCTGCTGCCGCGCCGCCCGGACCTGAAGGTGATCATCACCTCGGCGACCATCGACCTGGAGCGTTTTTCCAAACACTTCGACGACGCGCCGATCATCGAGGTGTCGGGTCGTACTTACCCGGTGGACACCTGGTACCGCCCGCTCACCAGCGAGCAGGACGAGGAGGGCAACAGCGTCGAGGACGACCTCACCGTCGACCAGGCGATCATTGCCACCCTGGATGAAATTGCCGCGTTCGAGCGCAGCGAAGGCAAGCGCCCAGGCGACGTGCTGGTGTTCCTGCCTGGCGAGCGCGAGATTCGCGACGCCGCCGAAATGCTGCGCAAGGCCCAGCTCAAGCACACCGAGATTCTGCCGCTGTACGCGCGCCTGTCGCCAGCCGAGCAGCAGAAGATTTTCCAGAGCCACCCCGGCCGCCGCGTGGTACTGGCGACCAACGTCGCCGAGACCTCGCTGACGGTGCCGGGCATTCGCTACGTGATCGACAGCGGCACCGCGCGCATCAGCCGCTACAGCTACCGCGCCAAGGTCCAGCGCCTGCCCATCGAGGCCGTATCCCAGGCCAGCGCCAACCAGCGCAAGGGCCGTTGCGGCCGGGTAGAGCCGGGCATTTGCATTCGCTTGTACAGCGAAGAGGACTTCCTTGGCCGGCCGGAATTCACCGACCCCGAGATCCTGCGCACCAACCTTGCCGCGGTTATCCTGCAGATGCTGCACCTGCGCCTGGGTGAGATCGACCAGTTCCCGTTTATCGAGCCGCCGGATGGCAAGGCCATCACCGACGGCTTCAACCTGTTGCAGGAACTGTCGGCGGTCAACCGCGAGAACCAGCTCACGCCAATAGGCCGCCAGCTGGCGCGCCTGCCGGTGGACCCGCGCATGGGCCGCATGCTGCTGGAGGCCGCGAAGCAGGGCAGCCTGCAGGAAGTGCTGATCATTGCCAGTGCGCTGTCGGTGCAGGATGTGCGCGAGCGCCCGCCCGAGCGCCAGCAGGCCGCCGACCAGGCGCACGCCCAGTGGAAAGACGCCGATTCCGACTTCGCCGCGCTGGTAAACCTGTGGCGCGGCTTCGAAGAGCAGCGCCAGGCCCTGACCGCCAGCCCGCTGCGCAATTGGTGCCGCAAGAACTTCCTCAACTACCTGCGCCTGCGCGAGTGGCGCGATGCGCACCGGCAGTTGAGTCTGATCTGCCGCGACCTGCAGTTGACCATTAACAAGGAACCGGCCGACTACCCGAAATTCCACAAGGCGATTCTGTCCGGCCTGCTCAGCCAGATCGGCCAGAAGACCGAGGAAGGCGACTACCTGGGCGCCCGCCAGCGGCGTTTCTGGATTCACCCCTCGTCGGGCATCGGCAAGAAGCGCCCGCAGTGGCTGATGACTGCCGAGCTGATGGAAACCACCAAGCTGTACGCGCGCATGGTGGCCAAGATCGACGCCGACTGGATCGAGCCGCTGGCCGGCCACCTGATCAAGAAAAACCACTTCGAGCCCCATTGGGAGAAGAAGCGCGGCCAGGTGGTGGCCTACGAACAAATCACCCTGTTCGGCCTCATCGTGGTTGGCCGCCGCCCCGTGCACTACGGCCCGGTGGACCCGGTGGTGTCGCGCGAGCTGTTCATCCGCGAGGCGCTGGTGCGCGGCGAGATACAGTCGCGGGCCAAGTGCCTGACCGCCAACCGCGAACTGCTGGAGCAGCTGGACGCGCTGGAAGCCAAGGCGCGCCGCCGTGACATTCTCGCTGACGAAGAAACCCTGTACGCGTTCTACGACGCTGGCGTGCCGGCCGAGATCCACCAGACGGCGACCTTCGACCACTGGTACAAGACTGAAAGCCAGAAGAACCCCAAGCTGCTGATCATGCGCGAGGAGGACGTGCTGGCCCGCGAAGCCAGCGAAGTCACCGCCGGCCAGTACCCGGACACCCTGCGCCTGGGCGACCTGACCCTGGCCCTGAGCTACCACTTCGAGCCGAACCACCCACGCGATGGCGTGACCGTCAGCGTGCCGGCGCCGTTGTTGCCGGCGCTGCCCAACGAGCGCCTGGAGTGGCTGGTGCCGGGCCTGCTGGAGGCCAAGTGCATCGCCCTGGTGCGCAACCTGCCCAAGGCCATCCGCAAGAACTTCGTGCCGGTGCCGGACTTTGTCCGCGCCGCCCTGGCGCGCATCACCTTCGGCGACGGCTCGCTGCCCCAGGCGCTGGGCCGTGAGCTGCTGCGCATGACTGGTGCGCGGGTCAGCGACGAGGCCTGGGCCGAGGCCGAGCAGCAGGTGGACAGCCACCTGCGCATGAACATCGAGGTGCTGGACGGTGACGGCAAGTTCCTCGGCGAAGGCCGCGACCTGGCCGAGCTGACCGCGCGCTTCGTGCAGGCCAGCCAGGCCGCCCTGGCGGCGCCGCAGTCGGCCAAGAGCCAGCAGCCAGTGGAGGCCAAGGCCTTCGCCGCCGTGGCCGAGACCACCCAGCAGAAGATCGCCGGGCTGTCGATGACCGTGTACCCGGCGCTGGTGGAAGAGAACGGCACCGTCAAGGAAGGGCGTTTCTCCACCGCCGCCGAAGCCGAGTTCCAGCACCGCCGCGCGCTGCAGCGCCTGCTTTTGCAGCAACTGGCGGAACCGGCGAAGTTCCTGCGCGGCAAGTTGCCCGGGCAGACCGAGCTGGGCCTGCTGTACCGCGAACTGGGGCGCATCGAGGCGTTGGTGGAAGACATTCTGCTGGCCAGCCTCGACACCTGCATTCTCGAAGGCGAAGCCAGCCTGCCGCGCGATGGCGCCGGGCTGGCGGCGCTGGCCGAGCGCAAGCGCGGGGCCTGGGCCGAGCACGCCGAGCGCCTGGCGCGCCAGACGCTGGATATCCTCAAGCTGTGGCACGGCCTGCAGAAGCGCTTCAAGGGCAAGATCGACCTGGCCCAGGCCGTGGCCCTCAACGACATCAAGCAGCAACTGGGCCAGCTGGTGTACCCAGGTTTCGTGCGCCAGACCCCGTCGGCCTGGCTCAAGGAGCTGCCACGCTACCTCAAGGCCATCGAAATGCGCCTGGAGAAACTGGGCAGCCAGGTGCAGAAGGACCGGGTGTGGAGCGGCGAGCTGGGCAATGTCTGGGCCCAGTACCAGGCACGGCAGGCCAAGCATGCCCAGGAAGGCAAGCGTGACCCGGAATTGGAGCTGTACCGCTGGCTGATCGAGGAATACCGGGTGTCGCTGTTCGCCCAGCAGCTGGGCACCAAGGTGCCGATCTCGGACAAGCGCCTGAGCAAGCAATGGAGCCAGGTAGAGGCGTGAACTGCCGTGTGCCCTTTATCGTGAAAAGGGCACTTTTTCGGCAAATCTGGCACAATTGGCCACCGATTCACCGCGACGCCGGGGTTGCCTGGGCCCGCATCGCGCCCGTGACAGTGCTTTTCGCAAAATGGTACGTTAGTGCCATTTTGCTGCGACTCACTCTGCCGCTGCCCCGCACCGGCCACCAATAATAGAGGAACGAGCGTGCATAACGTCGTCATCAGCGGCACCGGCCTGTACACCCCGGCCGAGAGCATCTCCAACGAAGAACTGGTGCAGTCCTTCAACGCCTGGGCGCACCAGTTCAACGCCGACAACGCCGCTGCCATCGAGCGTGGCGAGTTGGCCGCGCAGACCGAATCCAGCGCTGCCTTCATCGAGAAAGCCTCGGGCATCAAGAGCCGCTTCGTCATGGACAAGGCCGGCATCCTCGACCCGCAGCGCATGAAGCCGCGCCTGCCGGAGCGCTCCAACGAGGAACAGTCGATTCTCTGCCAGATGGGCGTTGCCGCCGCCGAACAGGCGTTGCAACGGGCCGGCAAGACGGCCGCCGACATCGATGCGGTGATCGTCGCCTGCTCCAACCTGCAGCGCGCCTACCCGGCCGTGGCCATCGAAGTGCAGCAGGCGCTGGGTGTACAGGGCTTCGGCTTCGACATGAATGTGGCCTGCTCGTCGGCCACGTTCGGCATTCAGGCCGCCTACAACAGCGTCGCCCTGGGCCAGGCCCGCGCGGTGCTGGTGGTCAGCCCCGAGATCTGCACCGGGCACCTGAACTTCCGTGACCGCGACAGCCACTTCATCTTTGGTGACGCCGCCACCGCAGTGGTGGTCGAGCGTGCAGACCTGGCAACCTCGCCGCACCAGTTCGAGGTGGTCAGCACCAAGCTGCTGACTCAGTTCTCCAACAACATCCGCAACAACTTCGGCTTCCTCAACCGCGCGGCGGAAGAGGGCATCGGTGCCCCGGACAAGCTGTTCGTGCAGGAAGGCCGCAAGGTGTTCCGCGAGGTGTGCCCGATGGTGGCCGAGCTGATCGGCCAGCACTTGGGCGAGAACCGCATCGACGTCAACGACGTGAAGCGTTTCTGGCTGCACCAGGCCAACCTGAGCATGAACCACCTGATCGTCAAGAAACTGCTGGGCCGCGAGGCTGCGGTGGAAGAGGCGCCGGTGATTCTGGACACCTACGCCAACACCAGCTCGGCGGGCTCGGTGATCGCCTTCCACACGTACCAGGACGACCTGGGCAAGGGCGCGCTGGCGGTACTCAGCTCGTTCGGCGCCGGCTATTCCATTGGCAGCGTGATCCTGCGCAAGCTGTAAGCCCTGCCAGTTGCCCCAAACGCCACCGCAACGGTGGCGTTTTCATTTCTGTGGGAGCTGGCTTGCCAGCGAGTTTTTTGGGCAAATCAAAAACTCGCTGGCAAGCCAGCTCCCACAGATCATGAAAGGGTTTTCATATTCTCGCTGGCAAGCCCGCTCCCACAGATCATGAAAGGGTTTTCATATTTAGAGACACATGCGTCGCGTGGAAGCCCCGGGTTTACGTCTCAACATTAACTAATCTTCATTTCAAAAAGTTCCGCTGTCATCAAATCTTAATATTCGAGCCACCTCGCTGAAATATCCGCTGGTCAAGATGCCCTCCCATAAAGCTTGCCGGACTTGCGTTCGCATACCAGGCAGCGTCGCTGAAAAACTTAAAAAAGCAGTACTCAAAGGAGTAAATCAATGAACAAGTCCACCGTGGCCCTGACCATGGCTCTGGGTATCATGGCGCAGCAGGCTATGGCCGAAGGCTTTCTTGAAGACAGCAAGGCGACCCTGAAGCTGCGCAACTACTACATCAACACCGACAACCGCGACTCTGGCACCGCCAAGAACGCCAACTACACCGCTGAGTGGGGCCAAGGCTTCCAGCTGGAATTCCAGTCGGGCTACACCGCCGGCACCGTTGGCTTCGGCCTGGATGCCATCGGCCTGCTGGGCGTGAAGCTCGATTCCAGCCAGGGCAAGCACGGCAACCCTACCGGTACCCTGGACGGCGGTACCGTGTTCCCGAGCGATGGCAATGAGGCCGCCGACTCCATGAGCAGCCTGGGCCTGACCGCCAAGGCCAAGATCTCCAAGACCGAATTGAAGCTGGGCACCCTGATGCCCAAGCTGCCGGTCATCCAGTACAACGACGGTCGCCTGCTGCCGCAGACCTTTGAAGGTGGCCAGATCACCTCGAACGACATCAAGGACGTGACCCTGATCGCCGGTCAGATCGACCAGGCCAAAGGCCGTAACTCCAGCAACTACGAAAACCTGTCGATCAGCGGCGCCAACGGCAGCGGCAACAGCAACATCGGCGAGCGCAGCAACAAGTTCTACTACGGCGGCGTGGACTACAAGATCACCAAGGACCTGCTGGTCCAGTACTACTACGGTGAGCTGAACGAGTTCTACAAGCAGCACTTCCTGGGCCTGGTACACAACTGGGCTATCGGCCCGGGCGTGTTGAAGTCTGACCTGCGTGCGTTCCACAGCACCGACGACGGCGCCAACGGCAACGACGCGGCCTACTACACCACCGGCAACTACAGCGGTGTTGCCAGCGGCAAGGGCCCGGTCGACAACAACCTTTACAGCGGCCTGTTCCTGTACACCGTGGCTGGCCACACCTTCGGCGGCGGCTACCAGGTCAGCAACGGCAGCTCGGACTTCCCGTGGCTGAACCAGGGCGACGGTTCGTCGAACTACACCATCACCGACATGCAGATCCAGAAGTTCGGCCGTGCCGGCGAGCGCACCTGGCAAGCACGCTACTCGTATGACTTCGCCGCACTGGGCCTGCCAGGCGCAACCGTTGGCCTGGTCTACCTGCGTGGCGACAACATCGACACCGTGGCCACCAACGGCAGCGTTGCCGGTTCCGGCCGCTCGGAATGGGAACGCGACCTGACCCTGGCCTACGTGGTGCCGGACGGCAAGCTCAAGGGCCTGGGCTTCACCTGGAAAAACGCCATGTGGCGCAACGACATTCCAGGCCAGCGCGACCAGGACGAAAACCGTGTAATCGTCAGCTACACGCTGCCACTGCTGTAAACCGCTTTTTCCTCATCCGTTAAAGCTCTCTCTTGCCCCGCCTCGTGCGGGGCTTTTTTTTTGCCCACGCCCAGGCACCGCGGTCATCGACGCGGCCTGCGGCCGCTGCTACAGGTTAGATGGCGGATATGGCATCCTTGGTCCTTCCAATGAGGGGATTGCCATGCCATTGCACGTCGCGCACAGCCTGGGCGAAGTCGCCGCCAGCGACTGGGACGCCCTGCTGCCCATCGACCAGCCATTCCTGCGCCACGCCTTCCTCAGCGCCCTGGAGGACAGCGGCAGCCTGGGCAAGCAGTCCGGCTGGCGTCCCGAGCACCTGCTGCACATCGAGGACGGCACGCTGATCGCGGCCATGCCCGCTTACCGCAAGTGGCACTCCTACGGTGAATACGTGTTTGACCACGGCTGGGCCGACGCTTGCCGCCGCGCCGGTATCGACTACTACCCCAAGCTGCTGTGCGCCGTGCCCTTCAGCCCGGTGGCCGGGCCACGGCTGCTGGGCAGCGGCCAGGCGTTGCTGCAGGCGCTGCCGGGCTACGTGGAAGTCGAGGAACTGTCTGGGGCGCACATCAACTTCACCGACCCGGCGCTGGATGCGCTGATCGCCGAACAGCCCGGCTGGCTGGAGCGCCTGGGCTGCCAGTACCACTGGCACAACCGCGGTTACCGCGACTTCCAGGATTTCCTCGACGGCCTGGCCTCGCGCAAGCGCAAACAAATGCGCAAGGAGCGTGAGCAGGTGGTGGGGCAGGGCTTCGAGTTCGACTGGCGCGAGGGCCACAGTTTGAGCGAAGCCGAGTGGGACTTCGTCTACGCCTGCTACGCCAACACCTACGCGGTGCGCCGTCAGGCACCCTACCTGACCCGCAACTTCTTCAGCCTGCTGGCCGAACGCATGCCCGAGGCCATACGCGTGGTCTTCGCCAGGCAGGGCGGCCGGGCGGTGGCCATGGCCTTCAGTCTGGTGGGCGGCGACACCCTTTACGGCCGCTACTGGGGCTGCCTGGCAGAGTTCGACCGCCTGCACTTCGAGACCTGCTTCTACCAAGGCATGGACTACGCCATCGCCCAGGGTTTCCAGCGTTTTGATGCCGGGGCGCAGGGGGAACACAAATTGATTCGCGGGTTCGAGCCGGTGATCACCCGGTCGTGGCATTACCTCAGTCACCCTGGCTTGAAGAACGCGGTGGCCGAATTCCTGCACGAGGAGCGTGCGGGGGTGCGGGCCTATGCCGAGGAGGCGAGGGCGGCGCTGCCTTATCGCCAGGCAGACACCCCGTAGCAGCTGCCGGAGGCGGCGTCCCGCCTCAATCAATCCCCACGAACCCACCCGTCTGGTGGTGCCACAAGCGCGCATACAACCCCTGGTGCGCCAGCAGTTCCTTGTGGCTGCCCAGCTCGACAATACGGCCTTTTTCCAGCACCACCAGCCGGTCCATCTTGGCGATCGTGGACAGGCGGTGGGCGATGGCGATCACGGTCTTGCCCTGCATCAGGGTTTCCAGGCTTTCCTGGATCGCCGCTTCAACCTCCGAGTCCAGCGCCGAGGTGGCTTCGTCCATGATCAGAATCGGTGCGTTCTTCAGTAGCACGCGGGCAATGGCGATGCGCTGGCGCTGGCCGCCGGACAGTTTCACGCCGCGCTCGCCCACGTGGGCGTCCAGGCCAGTGCGGCCCTGGGCGTCGGACAGGTGCGGGATAAACTCGTCGGCGCGCGCCTTGACCACGGCATCCCACAGTTGCGCCTCGCTGGCGCCGGGGCGACCGTACAGCAGGTTGTCGCGAATGGAGCGGTGCAGCAACGAGGTGTCCTGGGTGATCATGCCGATCTGTGCGCGCAGGCTTTCCTGGCTGACGTGGGCGATGTCCTGACCGTCGATGAGGATGCGCCCGCCGGGCAGGTCGTAGAGGCGCAGCAGCAGGTTGACCAGGGTCGACTTACCGGCGCCGGAGGGGCCGATCAAGCCGATCTTCTCGCCGGGACGGATGTCCAGGGTCAGGCTTTCGATGATCTTGCTGCCCTTGCCGTAGTGGAAGTCGACGTTGTCGAAGCGCACCGCGCCGCGGTCCACCTTCAGTTTGGGAGCGTTCTTGGCGTCGGTGACGCTGACCGGCTGGGCGATGGTCTGCAGGCCATCCTGGACCATGCCGATGTTCTCGAAGATGCCGTTGACTACCCACATGATCCAGCCGGACATGTTGACGATGCGAATCACCAGGCCCGTGGCCAGGGCGATGGCGCCGACCGAAATCAGTGACTGGGTCCACAGCCACAGGGCCAGGCCCGTGGTGCCTACGATCAGCAGGCCATTGAGGGTGGTGATGGCGATGTCCATGCTGGTGATGACGCGGCTGGCCAGCTGCGACTTCTCTGTCTGCTCGCTGATGGCCTCGCGGGCGTAGCGCTGTTCCATGTTGGTGTGGGCGAACAGCTTCAGGGTGGCGATGTTGGTGTAGCCGTCGACGATGCGGCCCATCAGCTTGGAGCCGGCGTCGGAGGAAATCACCGAGCGTTCCTTCACCCGGGGCACGAAGTAGTACAGGGCGATGATGTAGGCGAAGATCCAGCTGATCAGCGGAATCATCAGCCGCCAGTCTGCCTCGGCGAACAGGATCAGCGAGCTGATCGCGTAGATCAGCACGTGCCAGAGCGCGTCCACCGCCTGCACGGCCGAGTCACGCAGGGCGTTGCCGGTCTGCATGATGCGCTGGGCGATGCGCCCGGCGAAATCGTTCTGGAAAAAATTCAGGCTCTGCTTGAGTACGTAGTTGTGGTTCTGCCAGCGGATCATGCTGGTCATGCCGGGGCTGATGGTCTGGTGCACCAGCAGGTCGTGCAGGCCCACGAAGATCGGCCGCAGCACCAGCGCCACCACTGCCATCCAGGCCAGCTCCCAGGCGTGTTCGCTGAAGAAATGCACGTTGGGCGTGCCCTGGGCCAGGTCGATGATGCGGCTGAGGTAGCTGAACAGCGCCACCTCGATTAGCGCGCCTACCAGCCCCACCACCAACAGGGTGGCGAAGCTGGGCCAGACCTGGCGCAGGTAGTACACATAGAAGGCCAGCACCCGGGTGGGCGGCGACTCGGTGGGCGCCTCACGGAAGATATCGATCCACTTTTCAAAACGGCGGTAAAGCATGGGGGCGAAAACTCCTGTGTTGGGCCTGGCCTTCAGGCCGTCAGTCGACGCGCTTGGCCGACTTGATGAAGACCGGGTCGGAAGGCACGTCCTGCATGCCGCCCTTGGTGGTGGTAGGGGAGTGGACGATCTGGTCGACCACGTCCATGCCGCTGACGACCTTGCCGAACACGGCGTAGCCGAAGTCGCGGTTGCCGTGGTCGAGAATCTCGTTGTCGTTGACGTTGATGAAGAACTGGCTGGTGGCCGAGTTGACGTTGCTGGTACGTGCCATCGACAGGGTGCCGCGCACGTTCTTCAGGCCGTTGTCCGCTTCGTTCTTGATCGGGTCACGGGTTTCTTTCTCGTTCATCTGTGCGGTAAAGCCGCCGCCCTGGACCATGAAGCCGGGGATCACGCGGTGGAAGATGGTGTTGTTGTAGAAGCCGCTGTCCACGTAGGCCAGGAAGTTCTTGCTGCTGATGGGGGCCTTGACCATGTCCAGTTCGATTTCCACCTTGCCGAAGCTGGTGTCCATCAGCACATGGGGGTGCTGGGCGTCGGCGGCCATCAGCTGGCTGGCGAACATCAGGGAGCAGGCGGCGAGGGCGATTTTTTTCAGCATGGGACTCGTTGATCCTTGGGGGTGGAGGACACTGTGGCGAGGAAGTCCTTGAGTGTCCGGTTGAAGAGTTCGGGTTGGTCCAGGGGCGTAGCGTGCCGCGAATTGGCGATGACTGCCAGTTTTGCGTTGGGCATCAGCTTGATGTACTGCTCCTTGAGGGCCACCGGGGTGTAGTCGCGGTCGGCGCTGATGATCAAGGTGGGACAGCGGATCTGCCCGATGCGTTCCTGCACGCCCCAGCCGACGATGGCGTTGAAGCTGGCGATGTAGGCGTGCTTGTCATTGCGTGCCCAGCGTTCGCTGATTTTGCGCCGCAGCTCGGCCTGTTCGGGGAGCGGAAACAGTTTTCCACCCAAGCCCTTGCCGATGGCGCCCATGCTGACCAGGTGCATCAGCCCCCAGCGCTTGAACCATTGCCAGTAGTCATCGGGTTTGCGCAGCTTGACCTCGGGTGCGGCGTTGACGATGGTCAGGCTCTTGAGCAGGCCGGGGTAGTCGACGGCCATCTGGAAGCCGGTCATGCCGCCCATGGACAGGCCCACGTAATGCACGGGGCCTGTGCCCAGGCGCTCCAGCAGCGCCGCCAGGTCGGCGGCAAAGCCTTCGATGCTGTAGCGCTCGCGGGGCTTGTCGGAGCGGCCGTGGCCGCGCAGGTCCACGACGATGACGCGGTAGTGAGGGGCCAGGTCCGGTACCTGGTATTCCCAGTCCGGGGCGCTGGAGCCCAGGCCATGGACCAGCAGCAGGGGGTCGCCCTGGCCGTATTCTTCGTAGTGCAGTGCGCAACCGTCGTGTTCGAAAAAGGCCATGGGCGACTCCTGTCAGGCTTGTTGGGGGGCGGCGAAAGGCGCATCCAGGGGCGCGGTGTCGAACTGGCGCAACAGCTCCACCAGGATCTGCGTGGCCGGGCCCAGGGGTTTGTCCTTGTTGGAGTAAAGATAGAAAGTGGGGTGGCGGCTACCGCCCTGTTCCATTTTCAGCGGCTTGAGCAGGCCTTCGCGCAGCTCGCGCTCGATCAGGTGGCGCGGTAGCCAGGCAAAGCCCAGGCCACTGCCGACGAAGGTGGCGGCGGTGCCCAGGCTGCCCACGGTCCAGCGCTGCTCGGCGCCCAGCCAGCCGACATCGCGCGGTTGGTGCCGGCCGCTGTCGCGAATCACCACTTGCAGCTGGCTTTCCAGGTCCTGGAAGCTGAGTTCGCGGTTCAGCCGGTGCAACGCGTGGTCGGGGTGGGCGACGGCGACGAATTCCACGGCGCTCAGTTCCGTGCCCAGGTAACCGGGGATGCTATAGCTGCTGATGGCCAGGTCGGCCACGCCTTCGGTCAGCACCTCGTCCACGCCCGACAGCACCTCTTCGCGCAGGCGTACCCGGCAGCCGCGGCTCTGCGGCATGAAGGCGGTGAGTGCGCGCACCAGGCGGGCGCTGGGGTAGGCGGCGTCCACTACCAGGCGCACCTCGGCTTCCCAGCCCTGTTCCATGTGGTGGGCCAGGTCTTCCAGTTGGCTGGCGTTCTTCACCAGCTGGCGCGAGCGCCGCAGCAGCACGCCGCCGGCCTCGGTGAGCACCGCCTTGCGGCCATCGATGCGCAGCAGCGGCACGCCCAGTTGGTCCTGCATGCGCGCCACGGTGTAGCTGACCGACGACTGGGAACGGTGCAGGGCTTCGGCGGCCTGGGCGAAACCGCCATGGTCGACCACCGCCTGCAGGGTTCGCCACTGATCCAGGGTAACGCGGGGCGCTTTCATCAACGGCTCCTGATGTCCTAAGCTGGCAATACCCTTCTGGAGACTGCCGAATGAAAAGTTGCTGTGCGCTCGTGCTGACGCTGTTGCCATTGACTGCCTTTGCCTATCCCATCGAGGTGGAAAAGCATCTGGCCGGTACCGAAATCTCCTACACCACTTATGACACCGCTGGCGACATGGGTTCGATCGACCTGCGCAACGATGGGTCGGAGGCGGCAGAGTGCACCGTGGTGTTTCGCAACGGCCCCGAAGCCCCGCGCACGCGCAAGGTGCGGGTGGAGCCGGGGCAGACCGCGAGCGCCTTGCAGCGCTTCAACCGCGATATTCTCAAATTGCGCCTGACGGTCACTTGCAAGCCAGCTTGAGCGCTTTGGAAATAGAGTAGAGGAACGGCTTGGTAAATCAACTTAATTGATAGGTTGTAGCGGTTTTTTGCGCTTTTTTATCAACTATTCACTCTCTACCATGGCCTCCATCAACTCAACACACTGATGGAGGCCATGGCCATGTCCCGCGTACAGATCATCGAAAGCAGCGCCCGCACAGAAGGTTCAATCTCGCGCCAGCTCACTGCGCAGTTCATTGATCAGTGGCGGGCAGCCCACCCAGCTGACCTCATCAGCGTCCGCGACCTGGCCGTGAACCCGGTGCCGCACCTGGACGCCGACCTGCTGGGCGGCTGGATGAAACCCGAAGCCCAGCGCAGCGCGGCTGAACTGCAGGCCCTGGCCCGTTCCAACGAACTGACCGAGGAAGTGCTGGCCGCCGACGTGCTGGTACTGGCCGCGCCCATGTACAACTTTGCCATTCCCAGCACGCTGAAGGCCTGGCTTGACCATGTGCTGCGCGCCGGCGTCACGTTCAAGTACACCGAGACCGGCCCCCAGGGCCTGCTCACCGGCAAGCGCGCCATTGTGCTGACGGCCCGCGGCGGCATCTACGCCGGCAGCAGCGCCGACCATCAGGAACCGTACCTGCGCCAGGTGCTGGCCTTCATCGGCATCCACGACGTGCAATTCATTCATGCCGAGGGCATGAACCTGGGTGGCGACTTCAGCGAGAAGGGCCTGAACCAGGCCAAGGCGCTGGTGGCCCAGGTGGCTTGATTCATCGCATCAACGCTCCTTTTTCTGCACTTCCCGCTCCTTGGTGCTTCAACCCGGCCGCGTCCCCCACGCGTGCCGGGTTTTTTTATTGCCCGCACCCGGCCAATTGGCTAAGGTCGCCGCCTCACGCAAGGGGCACCCATGGGCTATCTACTTCTCGTCACACTGATTCAGGCATTTTCCTTCAACCTCATCGGCGTTTACCTGGCCGGCCACGTCGACAGTTATTTCGCCGTGCTGGCTCGCGTCATCATCGCCGGCCTGGTGTTCATCCCGTTGAGCCGCTGGCGCGGCATGGCGCCGGGGTTCGTGCGCTCGATGCTGCTGATTGGCGCATTGCAATTCGGCGTCACCTACGTGTGCCTGTACCTGAGCTTCCGTGTGCTGACGGTGCCTGAAGTGCTGCTGTTCACCATTCTGACGCCGCTGCACGTGACGCTGATCGAAGATGCGCTCAACCGCCGTTTCAACGCCTGGGCGCTGCTGGCGGCACTGGTGGCAGTGGCTGGCGCGGCGATCATTCGCTTCGACAGCATCGCCCCGGACTTCTTCATCGGCTTCCTGCTGCTGCAACTGGCCAACTTCACCTACGCCGCCGGCCAGGTGCTGTACAAGCGCCTGGTGGCGCGCTACCACAGCGACGAGCCGCAGTACCGCCGCTTCGGCTACTTCTTCGTCGGTGCGTTGCTGGTGGCCTTGCCGGCGTTCCTGGCGTTCGGCAATCCCCAGCACCTGCCTGAAACGCCCGTTCAATGGGGCGTGCTGGTATTCCTCGGGCTGGTGGCCACGGCGCTGGGCATGTACGCCTGGAACAAGGGCGCCAGCCAGGTCAGCGCCGGCACCCTGGCGGTGATGAACAACCTGCACATTCCCACGGGGCTGCTGATGAACCTGCTGATCTGGAACCAGAACGAGCCGTTGGGGCGCCTGGCGCTGGGCGGAGTGGTGATACTGGCGTCGCTGTGGATCAGCCGGCGCGGCGCGGGTGAGCCTGCAGGAACGTGACAATGGACAAGGTCGACAAGCAGATCATCGCTGCGTTGAAGGAAGACGCCAGGGTCAGCCTGGCGCAGCTGGCGCGGCAGGTGCACAAGTCGCGCACGGCGGTTGAGGCAAGGGTACAGAAGCTGGTCGACAGCGGCGTCATCCTCGGCTTCACCATCAACGTCGCCGAAGACGACAAGGGTGATCAGGCCGCCTTCCTGATGCTGCAACTGGAGGGCAATACCTGCCACCTGGTGTACCCGCAGCTCCAGGCGCACGCGCAGATCATCCATGCCTACTCGCTGTTCGGTGACACCGATATGCTGCTGCAGGTGAGCTACCACACCTTCGAAGAACTGATGGTGTTGAAGAACCAGATCCTGGCCCTGGAGCAGGTGCGGGAAGTGGTCATCAACCCGGTACTCACCGCCTGGCGCTGAGGCCTCAGTGGCCCCATAGCAAGGCGCGCAGCTGTTCGGCGCTGCGGTCCAGTTGGTCCGGGTCGTCGTGGCTCAGCCAGAACAGCCCCGGGCAGGTGGCGAAGTCGAGGGTGGCGGGCAGCGCGCTGCCTGGGCTGACGAAGTAGCGGTGGCCGCCGTAGCCGGGCAGCGCGGCCGCCGCGCGTTCGTTGCCGGGGCCTTGGAAGGTGCCCGGCTGGTCGGTCCAGAAGAAGCCGATGCGGCCATGCCGGGCCTGCCGCGAGCAGCCGGGCCCAGCGGGCGCAGGGCGGCCCAGGTAGCTGTCGACGGCCAGCGACAACAGGTCGGGCTGGTAAACCTGCTGGAACAGCAGTGGCGTGATGCCGCCGGGCAGGCGCGCGCCGGCCTCGATCATCACCGGCCCCGTGGTTGACCAGATGATTTCCATGTGCAGCGGACCAACCTTCACGTGCAGTGCGGCGGCGGCCCTGCGCGCGTAGGCGAGTAGCGGCGCCAGCGCCTCGTCCGCCGGGTTCAGGGTGTCGAGGCGGTCATAGACGAAGGGGCTGCCATTACGCTGGATCTTGGTGTACCTGCACACCGAGGCAATGTGGTAGTGGCCGTCGAATGCCACCAGGTCGACCGCGTACTCCGGGCCACTGATGAAGGGCTGCAGCACGAAACCAAGGTTGGTTTCCCCCAGGTCGTTCTTCTGCGCCCACCCGGCACTGTTCAAGGCCTGCGCGACCGCTTGGCGGCCGGTGGCAAATACCACTTCCTGGTCAGCGGCGGAATTGATCGGCTTGACCACGTACTGGCGCCCCTCATCCACGCCTTCAAGCACCTGCGCGATCTGTCGCGGGCGGGTTACCAGGCGGGTTGGAATGTGGGCCACGCCGCGTTGTTCCAGCGCCTGCTGCATGATGTATTTGTTGCGCCGCGCACCACTGGTGACGGGGCTGTTGCCCCTCAGGCCCAGGTGCTTGGCGAGGCGGTCGGTGAGGTGGATGGCGGTCTCGCAGCCCGCGATCACCGCCAGCACGCCCAGGGTGTCGAGGGTGTCCGCTATGTCGGGGTTGCAGTCCAGCAGGTGGGTGAAATGCTCGGGCGTCAGGTCCTGGGTGAAGTGAGCCGGCAGGTCGGGCCGGGAAATGACGGCGATGCAGCTCAGGCCGAGGGCGTTGAACAGCGGGGCATAAAGCTTACCGGTGGAAAACGGGTCGACGATGACGATATGGCTCATGAGTGCAGGCCTCCTACTTGGCCGCGCTGGCGGCGCGCTGTGCAGGCAGCGCCTGCGGAGCAGGACGGCGCTGCCAGGCAACAGGGAGGTGAATGCTATAAGTGGAGGCGGGCGCTGGGCAGTTTGAAAAAAAACATTTGCGTAGTGAAATTTACTAAAGCGCCCCGTTGGCCAAAGACTTCACATTGCCCGCCAGGCCCACCCGCATATCCGCCCCGCTAGGCTGCTGATACAAGCTCAAGCCAAACTCCGGCAACACCGCCAACAGATAATCAAACACATCCCCCTGGATACGCTCGTACTCGGCCCACACCGTGGTGCGGGTGAAGCAGTAGATTTCCAGTGGCACGCCCTGGGCGTCGGTCTGCATCTGGCGCACCATGCAGGTCATGTTCGGCTGGATGTCGGGGTGGCTTTTCAGGTAGGCCAGGGCGAAGGCGCGGAAGGTGCCCAGGTTGGTCAGGCGGCGGCGGTTGGCGGGCAGGTCGGCGACTTCGCCCTGGGCCTGGTTCCAGCTGGCGACTTCGGCCTGCTTGCGGCCCACGTAGTCGGTCAGCAGGTGCACCCGGGCCAGGTGCTGCTGTTCTGCGTCAGTGAGGAAACGCACGCCGCTGGCGTCGATGTTGAGGCTGCGCTTGATGCGTCGGCCGCCGGACTGCTGCATGCCGCGCCAGTTCTTGAACGACTCGGACATCAGGCGCCAGGTGGGGATGCTGACGATGGTCTTGTCGAACCCGATTAATAGTGAGCTTTTAGGAATATGGACAGCATTCAGCCCAGTAAAACCGGACTTAGGGTGAAAATGGAGCTGTCTGGATTTTTGTAGGTGGAAATGGACAGCCACCGATGCTGGTGAAGCGTAGCATGTCCGGTGCGTATCATCCTCTCAGCAATGGCTGCCATTGGAGCCCGGGAGACTGAGCAAATCATTGAGGCAAGACAGGCCTACGTGCCTTTAATCATGGCCTTCATGCCTCCTCGTAACTCCTCGAAAAATTGCATCTGCACACCTGAATGTTGTCCTGGATACCAGCGATAACGTGTCGTCCGATGCGGCGCTGATGATCAGTCTCTCGACACCTGATGCCAGAACCTACGCAATGTAGATTCAGGCATTTTTAGCTGTTTGGCAGCTTCACCTTGCGTAAGCCCTTTTCCCTTCAGTTCCTGTACGGCCTGCCATTTCCTCCGCGCCGAGGTGACGTTGGGCGGAACCTTGTTTTCAGGTACAGAGGGATGATCGATATCAGCCAAGCCGAGGGCTTCGATATCGGCCAGGGCAGCCAGCAGGATTGCTCGAGGTGTGCGATTGCTCTCGCGAGAAACGGTCAGAGCAATCAGCGCAGTCAGTTCAAGATCAAGCGCCGAAGCCAATTTTTGGCTCATATCCAAGGTCACCGAGTGCTTACCGCTCTCCACCTTGCTGATGGTCGTTTGATCCAGGCTGGAAGCCATGGAACGCTGCGTATTCCCTTTGCTTTGGCGCAGCGTTTGGAGCACTTCCGCAAAGGATTGGCGGAGCGACATGACAAGTCCCCAAAAACAAAGATGTATGCCGCGTTTGCCTATCGCCAAACAAACGAATATATTCCTCAATGTGGCGGTAAGGACTTTGTGCCTGCAATTTATGGGAAATTAATGCGAGGTTGTGCGATGGGAAGCCCACTGAACGGCGGGCTGCTGGGGGAGGTGACTGATCTGGACGGATCCAAATTAGACCTTGAGCGTGTGATCCTCGCAGCCAGGAAGCACTACAAGTACCTTCCGCTCTGCGTAGTGGAGGAGTGGATCATCCTTGATGCCATCGTCACCGACGCCGAGCGCGCCAAAGTAATCGCCGCCGGCTGCCAGCCAATGTTCCTGTTTGCTCACAAAGTTGTGCATGACGAGCAGCGCCGTTTCGAGCCTGGTCATTGGGTGCGCTCCAGTATGGGTACCGCCTTCAAGGAGGGGTTCCTGTTCGCTACACGTAACTCGGTATACATCTTGCTCGGGCCGGGCCATCGTAAGTCTTCCTCCATCGAAGCGATATTTTCCCTTTTCTGATTACCAACCGTTCTGCTGGCCAATTGACGTGCTCCAGCAGGTGAGGCGACACATGTTCAGAACCATTAATAGCGACCTCATAGGCGTACCAGGATTGTTCGGTGAGGGCGTGTCCCATTGGCGCGGAGTATCAAGGCTGCTCCGGACGCCGTGGTATCACGTCACCCTCAGCGTCGAAAACGATGGAAGGCACAGCGAGTGCGCGGTGATGATTGATGACACGCGCCAGCTTCAAGAAATTCTGATGAGCCAAGGCTCTGATTTAGGTATCGCCGACATCATGGCTGTGACGCCGTCCTGGATGAATAAGACTGGAAGTTGGCAGATGCAGCGGTTGACCAGATTAAGCGTAGGTGAGGACAGAGTTGGCTCTGAGGTTTGCGTCCTAGAGGTGGGTGAGGGCGAGGTTTACCACACCTCGCACCAACCAGATTTTCAGATCGAAGCGCTTGCGAACGTAAGGCCCGTCTTTCTCTCAAGCATGATTCGATCAGCCTGAAAATTATCAGTAATCCCCCACGATACCAGCGCTCCTGGTTACGTGCGCAATTCTTGATAACTACCTACAGACCGCAACCGGAGCCCAACGATGCTGGACACGATAGACGTGAATTTTCATGGCAAACGCCATACAGATTTTGATCTCAAGCGAATTATAAAAGCTCAGGAGCAGGGCTTCGATATACCGGTCACTGCGTACCTTTGCGGAGTATCCATCAGGGCGCGCGCAGGTATCGGTGTGGTTTTTGGCCACAAGCGAAAAGACCAGTATGGGCGGTTTGGCGACGGCCACCTGATCAGAACTTCTGACGTGTTGAAGGTCGAACGTGAGGGGCGATTCTGGGTAATGACGACCGAGAATTCTAGGTACGTGCTCGCTACGTTTCAGCGTGACAACGGGCGTGCCAGCCTTCGCCAGTTTCTGCGGTTGTCTAGCGGTCATCATCATCTGTCGCCGCGCGTACTGCAGTGAGCGTGTGGCGTTATTCTAAGCGGTAGATCAACCTTGGTGGAGAGGTGCCAAATGCGGACACTATGGATGACCGCATTCGGCACCCGATCAAGCTCACATCAAGGTTTAACGCTTGGAAGCCCAAGCCTCGTCACGCCTCCTTTCTTTCTCTTGTTCCCATTCCCACTCCCAGCGGAGTTGCTCATCTCGATCATTAGAATAGTCTGGCGCAATATCGCCAAATTGAACTATATCCATTTCGCCCTCCACCTCAATCTCATTCGGGACGAGAGCATTGCCTAGCTCTTTCCAATCACCCTTGAAGTGGATGAGGACTTCTGTCTCGAAGCTTTCGTTTCTTTCTTCTACCGAGCCGCCTAATGGTACATAATCTTTATCAATTGAGTCGTACTGGGAAAATGAGAAAGTAGTCATTACTTTTGTATTAACTAGCGCTGTCAAGCTGAGCACTACAAGGTTATCCTCAATTAACACGATTCTGATTTTCGGCTTGTTATCTTCCCCCTGTGCGAATTTGTGACCAAGATATTCAATTTGAATGTCGTCGCTCTCAAAGTAGAATAATGAGTTCGCTTCGATATCGGGCGTTTGTTCACTAACTCGCTCGGATATTGCATTTCTTATGCCCTGGAATAGCTCGCCATCGCGGTCGAGTAATCCATCCGCTTGGAGCATTTCAATCAGACTCTTCACTTTTGTATGAGGTTGGAATAACGCAAGCGCATCCGGCAGATCCTGAACAACGTGTAGGTATGAAGAATTTTTCGCAAACGCGTGCCAACCTTTATCTTTGCTAACTAATACCGTTCTTTTATCATTTCCTACTGCCCAGGATTCGATAGTGAGCAAGGCGATGGCGTCCGGAAACTCATGCTTCTTTTCATTTGCGGTCTCAAATGGGGGTTCGGTGGAAAAATACATGTGCATTAAGTCACTGATGCTTACGCGGGAGCTCGTAATGACACGACCATTAATCCGTTTGTAGAATTTCTTTAGCTTTTCTTCTGCCATCAAATTAGGGTTTACTTCACATAAGTGCGAATCCCCGAATTCTGATATCGTGCTGTCTTCGCTATATTTGGAAAGTATCCGCAAATTGCTTCTGGCTGCTTTCAGTGCCTCAGTAATTTCTGCAGAAAGATGTTGTACTCCCTCGGAATGAATAACATCTGGCTGAACTATCTGGACGGGGCTGCCTTGAAATTGTTCAAGTTGCTTTAGGATGCCTCCGTCGAAGTTGTAGCGCTGGCCACGAAAAATGTTACTGTCGATGGATAATGCAGCGAAATCTAGATAGGGCTCTGCCTGTGGCATGTACATCTCCTTGACTTCGGGGAGTTATTGAATCTTCCGGTGAGGGTAGAGTAGCTCATTTTAGGCGTTGGGTTGATACTGTGACTGGGAAGAAAAAATCGTTTAGTTTTTCCGAATAAACCTAGCGCCGGATACGAAAATGGTGGCCCCTCCCAGTGAGTCCATCGAGTCCTCACTTTGCATAGTGATAGAGATGGCCGAAGAGGTATAGTAGTGCACTGGGGGAGGCGAGTAGGGTGAGTAAAAAATGCCCATATGGCAAAGGGCTGCGCAGCGGCGAGGCAGAAATTCTGGTTTGGCTATGCTAAAAAGCTTATCTTTACGATGTAAGAGCCGCCGTGAACTAATTGCTAGAGTTGAAGTTTGATCGCCAAGCACAAGTAGAGGTTATAGTGGATCAGAGAATTGTAGATATTATTGAGTGGAATAGCGGCTGGAGAACAACGGGTACAAATATTGAAGAGTTTTTCGCTCGGGCAGCCCTTAGCGAAAGTGCAGAAAAGCCAGGGATTATTACCCTTATCAAAAATGATCCCTCTCTAGCAGCCATTCTCTCGGGATGGCAAGTGATCGGTCTGTCTCGTCACAGGGTGACACCTGAGCTGTTCGCGTCATGGATTTACAAAAAAGGTATCGATAGATGTGACTTCGAGCGGGAGCTAGCGGAGTACATCGAAAATGATAGATTTTCAGCCTACGGGGTGGTGCTTCTAGCAGGCTTGGAGGTGGATGAGCCGATAGAACTTGGGAGATTCGGTCGGCTGACAAATATCTATCAACTTCCTAATAAAAAACTTCAGTTGGCATTGACTGACTCAACGGATGAACACGCCTTATTTCCACAGTATTCGGCTGCATTAGTTATACCAATGTCTCACCCGGTTTTAATTGGTCAACCTTCGCAGGGTGAACTTCCTGTAGCTGTTTCAGATGTCATGAAGGATCTCGATGATGTGATAAACTGTCTTATGCTGTGCAGTGAAAATTTCTTGGCTGTGCAGAAAGTAGCGTCATCGATCATTCCAGCTGACGCTGTTCCTTCCTTTGGGCCAGCTGAATGGATACATCATTCTTTTCATGTTCGCAGGGAGTCAATTCAACTGACAGCTTCCGCGATTGTGGTTTTACTTGAGCAGTTGGAGAATCTCGGTCGGCTCAGTGAAAAACACCGTGAGCATATTCGTTTGCCTATAAAAAAGTTGAATGAATATTATAGCTGTAGCGATCTTTCAGATTCGGCTGTATATCTGCGTACATTCTTGGAAAGTTTGTTCCTTGATAATGATAGTGGGGAGTTGTCACACAGGCTTTCAATTCGCGCCGCTATAATCATGGGAGGGTCGATTCAGCGTAGGTTAGAAACGTACAGGATGATTAAAAAGGCTTATGAATATGGGTCTAAAGCGGTTCATAGGGGGCGTTTAGTGGAAAAGCGTATCGATGAGGTGAGGCGAACCTTAGACTTTGCAGCTTCCGTCGCCAAGCACGCTATCAAACATTTCCTCGCCAGCCCCATTGATGATTGGATCACCGTCGAACTGGGCGGCGATATTCCAGCAGTTGTAGATCGCGGATGAGTTTGCTGGATGCGTCGTTGAAAAATATGACGCTGATGTGTTCCCTTAACATAGGTTTCCGTCGCGACTCGATGTACTGTGAACCATCGCGCTCAGGTGCAGCGCCGGGAGGAATGGATGACGTCGGCATTGCAGGATTTCCAGCAGTTCGTTCATTGGCTTCACCACCCAGACAGCGGAGCTTCCGAAGACGCTCGTCGATTCGCCAATTTGGTGTCCGAGAATTTCCCTGTCGTCGCAGCTAGCTCTAGGCAGCACAGCCAACGATCCTCTGTGTTGAGCGAATTAGCACGCTTATCCCTCACTGTAACGTCCCCGGATGAGCCTGTGCCCCAGGCCGCCGAGGCCAGAGCAGGATGGGCTTTTCGTAAGCTGCATCATCTTACAGTGGGGCCATTTCGAGGGTTCAGACAACCTGAGCCATTCGAGCTGCAAAAACGGATTGTCATGTTTTATGGCCCGAATGGCAGTGGGAAAACCAGCCTGTGTGAAGCGCTGGAGTTTGCCTTGCTCGGTGCAGTGGATGAGGGAGGCATCAAACGGATTGCAGCTGACCGTTATCTTTCCAACTCGCACGAGGGCCGTTTTGCACGGCCAGTATTACTCGCCACCGATTTTGATGGCCGGCAGGTACCTGTGGTGGCGGATGCAGACGCGTACCGCTTCTGCTTCGTCGAGAAGAATCGAATAGACGCATTCTCTCGCATAGCTGCAAAGCCTGCAGGGCAGAAAACCGAGCTGATAGCTGCTCTCTTCGGTATGGATCAGTTCAATGATTTCGTTGGGCACTTCAATGATTCTATGGAGAGCCAACTAACGTTGGTGGCTGTCAAAAACCAAGAGCTTTTGGCCAAGCAAGCTACGTTGAATCAAGACAGCGCAACTGTTGCGGACGAGGGCGCTGCGTTAATCCGACATGCTCAGGCAGAGCAAAATTACGCCAATGCCTATAGTCCTGGAATGAGTTACCCTCAGCTTCTGGCTGCTATAGGTAGCGCGCAGGTTCCAGGACGGTTGCAGGAGCTTGAGCAGGCGATCAACCAGCCAGCCCCTACAATTTTCGGAGTGAGTGCTGCTGCTCTCATTGATGCCTATAGCGCAGCGGAAACAGCGCAAAGGGCTCTGAATGATCTTGACGTTCAGTTGGCACAGCGCAGTAACGACATCTCATTTCAGGATCTATATACAGCTGTCCTAGGTCTTCAACAGGTCGTTGGCGATCACTGTCCTGCCTGTGATACCCCGATTACCGGCGACTATCGCGCCCTCCACAATCCCTATCAAAAGGCCAACGACGGCCTAGCAGGTTTGAGGGAGCTCGCTGAGCTGCAAGCTCGTCAGCGAACTGCAATTGCTACGCGGAGCGCTGCGTCGGAAGCATTGCGGATGCTTCTGGCTACCTTCGCACAACGTGTAGGAGCAACCGTTCAAAGCCCTTTACCTGTGCAACGCTATCTTGCGGATCCTGGTGTCGATGTTCAGCGAGCATGGTGGGTGGATGGTTTTCATCCTGATGAAACAGGAAAGTCGTTAGCCCAGAGAGCAGTTGATTGGGCAACTGAACTCGAGGCGCGTGATGTCGCATCTCAAGTGATCCTTAATGATCGCCAAGGCCTAATCAACGAACGCGACAGGCTTAATCAGGCTCGCATTGGTGTCACGACACTAGCCTCCAACCGTCAGCAAACCTTGCAAGCTATCGCTGATGCCAGGGGTAGGATCGCGGCGTTTGCTGCTGACAACGCACCGCTTATTCAGCAGGTTGCCGAGGAGGCGGAAGCAATTGCCCGTGATACACGCATACGCAACGCCTACGATCAGTTTTTGAATCTGTTGCGTCGTTACCGTACCGAACTGCCCGGCACTCTGATGGCCGGCCTAAATGCCCTCACGCTAGAGCTTTACAACGAGTTCAACGTTCGAGATTTGGACGCAGACAAGTTGTCAGCCCTGTACCTCCCAGTGACAGGGGAGGGGCGTATCGAATTGAGCTTTCGTGGCACACCTGCTGCCCGCGTCGACGCGCTGCAGATTCTCAGTGAGGGTCACGTCAGATGCTTAGGGCTTTCTATTCTGTTAGCAAAAAGCTTGAGTATCAGAGCCCCCGTGATCGTTTTCGACGATGCCATTAACGCTATCGATCATGAACACCGGCAAGGCATACGAGAGGCGATATTTGAAAGCGACCGTTTTGGGGGTACGCAGATCATCGTGACGTGCCACAGCAACGAATTCATCAAGGACATCCAGAACCACGTCGCGTCGGAGCACTGGGCCGCTTATGCATTCCGGCATCACAGTGGAAACTACCATCCTCGCGTTTTGGGAAATGCGACGACTCAATCCTATCTCCTCAACGCTCGCGCAGCAGTTGAGCGGGGGGATGACAGATCTGCCTTAGGTGCCTCACGTCAGGCACTTGAGATGTTGAGCGGAAAAATTTGGGGATGGCTTGGGCGTTGTGATCAAGGGCTGCTGACTTTGAAGATCGCAGGCTCTGGAGCTGAACCAGCGCTCCGTCATCTATGTGAGGGCATCAGAGCGAAGCTGAGGGGGGCGCCGAATTTCGAGCATGCTGACAAGGCGCCCATTATCCAAGCTTTCGATCACATCCTAGGAATACCAGAGCAGTCGTTGGTTTGGGTGTATCTGAACAAGGGGACTCACGAGGAAGCCAACCGTGAGGACTTCGACGTGGGTGTAGTCGAATTGGTCGTAAAGACGCTTGAGTCTCTCAGCGCTTTGCAGCTTCGTGCCCGTTGATGATCCGGCGCTGAGCTGGTGAATGTCATCGTCAAACTCGAATGGAGATGGCTGGTTCGAAGAGGAGCGCTCCAGCTATGAATCAGCCTGCCGCTCGTTATCACGGTGGCGATTTCGCCGGCGCGGGTCATTTTGAATATCCCAAATGATACCCGCGACCTACCCCTTGGTTTTGAAGGATAAATGGCACCTATGCACAACTCCCACCTCTGGTTTCAGCGCTTTCGCGACGACTTCATCCCAGCGATTCAAAGGGTTGAAGACGTGTTCCTGCTGAGACTTCAGCCAACGTTTCTCTCAATCGAGGCGGAAAGCGAAAAGCTTGAGAACGATCTGTGGGAGGACGCTATGAGCCAGCCGTACGACAGCGACTACCAGGATGAAGGTGACATAGCCGAGGCCGTCAGAGACGCGTCTGTGTCCCACTACATGGGGCTCAAGGGCATGGAGCAAGGGCTTTTGAATTGTTGCGCGCTCTTCCTGTACCACTTGTATGAACAGCAGGTGATGCTGTTTCTGCGCCAAGAGCTGCTGGGATGGCGAGAGAAAGACAACAGGAAACTCTATACGCACGATGAAGTACGCAAACGGCTCGGGCTCGTCAATGTGGACATCAGGAAATTTGCCTGTTGGCCGAAGCTTGAAGAGTCCGGCACTTGGCGAACTCGATCAAGCATGGAGAAGGCAAAAGCAGCGAAGAATTATTGCAAATAGCTCCTCATCTGTTCGAAATAGGCGGGCGGGCCAACGGATGGCCTATATCTGGACGTGTCTACACGCCTTTGCTTGGAGAGGACATCTTTGTTAATGCCGCACACATCCGTGAATACGTTGGCGCGCTTAAGCAGTATTGGATGGAGCTGGGGGATGCCTTGGCTAAAGAGGCCTAATCGCCCCATCAAACGTTCTCCGGGGATGTCCAGGATGGGGCAGTTGATGGCAGCCTTTCCTGTTATGTATTGCTCGTACGAGACGCACTTGAGGTCAATATCGACATGGGGGCGAGTCCAAGACGAGCGTTGGCAGTGCGTCCATCACTGCGGCCTACATGCCTTTTCAATGCCCCGCGTCAGCATCAGTAATCCTGTTGGCGGCATGTAGATTCAGCCGACACTGTAGCGCCATGCCATAGGCTGTCACTAGATGGGTAGCGAGCGAACCGCCCATCTCTATGTGTTGAGATAGAACCACATCGTGATCTGCATCTGTCAGGACATTGTTGAAAATGAGCCAAGAATGCATGTGAGGAGTTGTCTGTGTTATCGCTTGAGCAACGCTTTCTGAGAGTGCTCTGGCTTTGCGATCATCGGTGATGAATGCTTGACGAATTCTGCTTGCGAATGCGATTGACGACAGCTCGCCTTTACCCAGTTTTTTTCGGCTTTCAAGGTTTGCAATGGCCTGAAGATCGTCAATGCTGCAGGAGTGCGACGCAAATTTACCCCTGGATTGCTCTTGCTTGAGACGCTCCCTCAATTCTAGGTCGGCTGCAGTAGGGGAGGTGCGAGGCTTGACCAAGCATTCGTATAGGACAAACCCCGTCATGCAAAACTCACAGCTTGCCTCCTGAGTCGCAGCATACAGTCGGCGCGAAGACAAAATGTTCCAAACCGAACAGGTGTCGGCAACATTGATCTTGTGGAATTTCGATGGATCAATAGCCATGTATTGTCCTTCCATATAGAAAAGCAAGTGCCGTCAGTTCGCCGTAGCTGCAAAGGAGAGCTTCGGCTAGCCTGCCCAGGCTTATGATGCCTTGGCTGTGCGCATCCAGGCACAGCCTCACGTAGTGATCGGACAATCCTCGCTCGAGTAACGCCTCTTTCCTGGATCGCTGTTGGGCGGTGAGGCTCTCTGGAAGTTCAGGGTCTATCTTGGCTTGCCGAGTTACCCGGTATCCCCGGATACGCCGACTGGTTTCAAGATCAGCGCGCATTGCAGCCTTCAAAGCGATTCCCAATGCGTCACAACTCACTCGGAACTTGTTTGCCCAATCTTGGGCATCTCCTTCAGACCAGGTAGCTGGGGCGGGAAGCAAGCGAATCGTTTCGGGAGGCATCAGGTAGCAGGAGGCAAACTTGTTTGCCCGTACCTCCCTCATATCCTTGTCCCCCGGCATAGTCACGCTAGCCCCTTGGTCACTATCAAAAATACAGTGGGCCATCTCGTGTGCTGCACTGAACCGCTGCCGGTAAACATCCTCGGTGTAGTTGACCAAAATGCATTTACCCGCGACAGGGTGCATCACGAAGAGGCCTGAGATTTTGGAGTTTGCCAGCTTTCGTCTGAAAACATGCACGCCTACTGAGCGAAACTCGGAGTAGATGTCGCGGGGAACCTCTCTGTCTGTATGACCCATCTGCTGGCGAAACGCCCTTGCCGCGCCTTCTGCGTGACCAATGAAATAGCTGCCTTGCGGAGTGTATGCAAAGGTGCTGGGAGCACCACGGAGCTCTTGGGTTAAAAACTCTTCGGTCTCGCAGAGGTATAGAAATTCTTGAATGGCAGAGCGATCCTCCTTCGAGAACTCACGGCCATGCGCCCGGTATAGCGTCTCGGTTTGCTCAAACGGGGCGACCTGCTCGTTTGAGATGAAAAACTTGAAATCGCATCGATAGTAGTCAGCGAGGATGAGTACCTCGTCTCCAGTAGGCTCCAACTCGCCTTTCTCAATACTACTCAGGCGTTCAACGTTGATCGCGGTGAAAGCTGCGACTTCGTCAACGGAGCGCTGAAGCTGAATACGATAGCGTTGAAGCTTGTCGCCAAGGGCCCGGAGATTCATGCGGTGTATGACGTCCTGTTAGGCAATACACCGAATCATCATAGAAGCGGGTTGTGCAGGTGCAAGTATGGGTTGGCCGACGCTCCGCACGGTTGAGGGTCTTGCTCACGAGAAGCCGGCTAGGCAGACCAAAATGTTGCCCTCAAGGCGGCAAAAGTTTTGGTAGGAGTAGCTCATCCCCCGTCCCACCGAGCTTGGTTCGCCGTTTAGCCAGGCCTAAGGAGGCCACACACATGCCATATCCAGGACAGCCAATCGTTAGTTTCATCGCAAGTCTCAGTCCGCTTTATCAGTCCGAGGAAATGCTCGGCTTCCGTGCAGCCAGATCGCTTCGGGACGGGACTTTGATCCTCCCTCATCCTGAGGACGACAGGGAGGCAGAGGATGCGATGTTGATCGTCTGGTGGCAGGGTGATCCGAACAGAGCCACTGAGGTGCTGGGGTCTGTCATGGCGACTACTGCAGTCGTTGATTACGTCGCTTTCCATAGTCTGGGGAAGGACGCTGATCATTCCATGGGCCTCTTGGCGCACCTCTACCAGCACTTCGAGGTTAAGACGGGCGCGAATCTGCATTTGCCTTATCTCGAGGATGATATGCCCTGGTTGGTGAAGG
Organism: Pseudomonas sp. JC1203; assembly: GCF_056175065.1. Taxonomy (NCBI): domain Bacteria; kingdom Pseudomonadati; phylum Pseudomonadota; class Gammaproteobacteria; order Pseudomonadales; family Pseudomonadaceae; genus Pseudomonas; species Pseudomonas sp. JC1203. The sequence goes on along the minus strand of NZ_JBWCAM010000004.1, from coordinate 114,076 downwards.
TTTTTCGTTTGGCGAAGAGCATGGGGCCAAAGCTTGCTTTCGAGGTTTTGAAGAAAGCGGCGGGGGTGTAGGAGGGTACGTACCGCTGCGCAGCGTTAATCTAATGCGTGCCGCTGCGCGGACGGTTGTCGTGAACCAAGCCGCGATGCGTTTTGGCCCTCACGGGCTTCCACCCTCACGTCTGCGCTCCGCTTGCATCTGCGGGGGGGTGAGTCTTCAAGCCAGTGAGTGCAAGCCTCGATTCTCCGAAGCCGGACGGCTGGGGAGGGCGCAATGACATCCTCAGGTTGGCTCATGCTGCCGATGAGCGGACTACTTACTCCAAAAGAGCAGACTAAAATTCTTCGTAATGCAAAGGAGGATGCCGCCATGGATGACTCGATCAGGGAGTACCGCAGCCTGCTGATTGCGCAGCACCCCGATCTCCGCGATGCACTGGATATTATCTCCGATGACGAGCTGCAGATGTTGATGCAGAGCGTGCTCCGCCTTGCACAAAGTTTAGGGAAGGCGGACTCGAATATTTCCAAGGATAAGGCAATGCTCGTAAGCGAGGCCGCTCTGCAATTGCAGCCTCAAACGTTGCACTGAACCAGATGGGACGTGGCGGGTGGTTGGATAATAATGGGGGGCACTGCTTCACTCCGAGGAGTGCCGGGGCTAGGTAGACGGCGCCGAGATGCAGCAGCGCGCTCTAATCATTATTGATCTGTCTTGTGCTCACCTGTTTTGCGACAAAGTGAAATGGCGATTGCCATGCCATCGATAACGCTGGCGACCCAGCCGAGAGGCCCGATTCCAAGCTGTTGAGTGTTCAAGCCACCTACTGCCTCGCTTAGCCAAATGTTGCTACCTCATCCAGGTGGTTTAGAAGATCTAGGGGGTCGTCATACACACGTAGTGCGCCGGCACGCTCGAGCTCACTGACATCGTATCCCCCGGAGAGCAGGCCGATACCGGTAGCCTTGGCTCGCCGAGCCGCAAGCATGTCCCAAATGGCGTCACCGACGACCAGGCATTCCTCGATAGGTACCCCTAATTTATCGGCAGCAGCCAGGAAAAGGCTGGGGTCGGGTTTCCCCTGCTTAACATCGTCTCGCGTGACGAGATTAATCCTACTGCTATCGAGACCGAGCACCTTGAGGTTGATTTCAGCTGTGGCCATTTCGCCGCTGGTAGCGATACACCAAGACAAGTTTTCCTCATCCAATTTTCGTAGCAGATCTGTAGCGCCAGGTAATGCAATGATTTGGCCCTGCAATCTTTCGTACGCTTCACCGTGCAGCTTGCTTAGTCTGTCCGCCTGCTCTTCACTCAGTTTCATACCAGTTTCACGGCATAAGGCCTGGAGCATTAGGCCGCCGCTCATCCCAATTTTGCGGTGAATGCGCCACATGGCTAGGGGGATACCCTCGGCATCGACAGCCTCCTTCCAGGCGGCGACGTTTTGGTAAACGCTGTCGGTCAAAGTGCCATCGAGGTCAAAGATGAAAGAGGTCTTGGCGCGCATAGAGCCGATCCTTCACGAGGCGAGTGTATTGATGAGAGAAGTGCCAGCGAAGGATGGTTCCAGCGCATTTGCTGATATCGAAAACCGCAAGGGCTTAACCCAGCCGGGGGCAGCAGCGTCATTGACTGTAGGAACAGCGGACATCCGAGGGCCACGGGCTCGAAACTGTTTGAGTTCGATTACGCGTAGGGCTTTGTCGAGCTGACTCATCACATCGTAGAAGCGTTAAAGACTGTGGCTGCGGACACGCCCTTTGGAGTTTTGAGGATAGGGCTAAATTGCATGGGAGTACATTTGTGCTCTTTGCGGAGTCGGCCAATGAGGCAAATATCTCGGTCGCTATCATTGGGCCTCTGCAGGTGGGCTACCACGCGCGGCCCGAGCCCACTTCGTCCTTGCAGGTACTGGAATACACGACTAGAACAGATAGCGGACGCGACCCACAAAACGAGGAGCAGTGATGAGTGATTCATCACCTTTGAAAGGCTTGTTTCACATCTCTCTGCCGATTGCCGACGCCATCCTCAACTGGGCCAATGTGTTCCTCGTCCTCGGTGGTCTGATGACGGTAACGGCGACCGTGACGGCCATATGGGCGACAGGTGTCCGAGAGAGATACGCTGACGAAAGGATCTCTGCAAATGAGTTGATGACTGCGAAAGCAAAGTCAGATGCTGCAGACGCTAGGGCGCTGACGGCGAGTATAGAAACTGAAAACCTCAAATTGCAGGCCCGAGTGGAAGAGGAGCGTGCTGCTCGGCTTTTGATTGAGGAGCGTCTCTCACCACGTCGTCTCACATCTGATCAAAAGACCAAGCTAGCTGTAGACCTAGCGCCCTTCCACGGTCAAAAAATTCGAGTTCTCTCGCCTCACAACACAGAAGGGAATGAATACGCCATCGACTTCATCGAAGTATTCCGACGTGCAGGGTGGGTAGTCGTGGAGTCCAGCACAAGCACAGGCGTAGCGTTCATCGAATACGATGTTGAGCCTCGGGGGATACAACTTGAAGTGGCCCCAAATGATCCTCCTGGCGTGCATGCTGCCGCCCAAGCGCTTTCAAGAGCGCTGAGTGATCAGAATCTCAGGCTGCCGGATGAACCAGTGAGGCCTACTCAGGATAGGACGGATGGTTGGATCGATTTCGGCGTTGGCCTGAAACCTCTGCCCAAATGAAAAATCTGATCTCCGAATTCGCCAAGGCATTCTGACTCTCTCAGAGGAAAGCACTGCAGCCAGAGCATCTAGACCCCGGACGGATCGTAGTCTTAGACAGAGCTCGGGTTCACTCGTTAACTGCAGGTGGGAGTGGGCTGGTGATGTGGGCCGTGCCCACCTAGCGCTCTGGCCAAGGGCACTGGTAAGCCGTGATGGCTTGATCGTGTATCAACCGGGCTGGTATTTCAGTAATCAGTATCGAAGCTGCCGAGGGCAGAGCGACCTCCACTGTGTTCACTACCCTCTGCCCTTGCCTCGGATTAGGGGAGCCTTGACTGCCCACAACGTCACCGAGAACTGCAGTAACTTTGGAGCTAGACGGCAACGTGCAGTCGAACGTCTACATTGCCACGGGTCGCGTTGGAATACGGGCACACCTGGTGTGCCTTTTCGACCAAGGCTTCTGCCTCAGCCTGGCCAAGCCCCGGCAGGTTGATGTGCAGATCAATGTCCAGCCCGAAGCCACCCGGTATTTGGCCAATGCCGACGTTGGCTGTTATCGAGGTGTCGGCTGGCAGCGCCTTCTTCTCCTGTCCCGCCACGAACTTCAACGCGCCGATAAAGCAGGCCGAGTAGCCCGACGCGAACAGTTGCTCGGGGTTTGTACCTTCTCCGCCTGCGCCGCCCAGTTCCTTGGGCGTGCTGAGTTTAAGTTCCAGTTTGCCATCGCTGGTACGCGAGCGACCGTCACGGCCGCCAGTGGACGTGGCTTCGGCGATATACAGGGGGGTAACCTTTTGCATGATGAGTCTCTCTTCTGTCTGGGGTAGCGATGCCCCTCCCGGGGCATCGGCTGTGGGTAGGTCGAACGCGTGGATTACTTGGCTGCGGCGGCGTAGCTGTTCATCAGGTTGCGGTAGTTGGGAATGCGCTGGGACAGCAGGTTGCCCAGGCCTTCAATGTCGTTGCGCCAGTCGCGGTGCAGTTCACAGGCTACCGAGAACCAATTCATCAGTTGTGCACCGGCGGCGCTCATGCGCGCCCAGGCGGCTTGCTGCACGGTGGTGTTGAAGGTGCCGGAGGCGTCGGTTACCACGAACACATCAAAGCCTTCGGCCAGTGCGCTCAGGGTCGGGAAAGTCACGCACACGTCGGTGACCACGCCGGCGATGATCAGTTGCTTGCGGCCGGTGGCCTTGATCGCCTTGACGAAGTCTTCGTTGTCCCAAGCGTTGATCTGGCCAGGGCGGGCGATGTACGGGGCCTCGGGGAACATCTCTTTGAGTTCCGGCACCAGCGGGCCGTTGGGGCCTTGTTCGAAGCTGGTGGTGAGGATGGTCGGCAGGTCGAAGAACTTGCCGCAGTCGGCCAGGGCCAGCACGTTGTTCTTGAACTCGTTGGGCGAGAAATCCTGCACCAGGGAGATCAAGCCGGCCTGGTGGTCGATCAGCAGCAGTACGGCGTCGTTCTTGTCCAGGCGCTTGTAGGAAGTAGTCATGGTTCAGTCCGTTTGAATCGAGAGATGAGGGTGTGTGATTTCGCTTCCGGCCTGCTCGTTGTGGTGAGTGGCTGCGGTATGGGGGCTACTTTACGGAAGGTGGATATGTGGGACAATCTGGCAGATCATGGAATGACTGATTCTAATTTGGGGACAATTACGGCAAAGTAAGTTTTTGTACGTTGAGGTATCGCAGGAGCCGGTCGTCCTGAGCACATACAGCGCCGTTGACCTGAGGTGACTAAAAGGCTTAACTGTTTGGATATACAGTATTAGGCGTTATCGTCATGTTTACGATCCTCGGCCCGCTAGCGCAAGGCGGTGTTCAGCTACCCCTTTTTTCCTTTCAAGTACCTGCAGGTTTTCCATCGCCCGCCGCAGACCATATGGAAAAACGCATCTCCTTGGACGAACTGCTCGATGTTCGAGCTCCTCACATCTATCTGGTGCGTGTGGAGGGGGACAGCATGATTGGCGCCGGCATCTTCCCGGGAGACCTCGTGATCGTGGATCGCTCCATAGAAGCGGAACCTGGTCACATCGTGATTGCAGCTGTGAATTGCGAGCCACTATGCAAACGCTTGGCGCGCGATGGCACTCAGGTCGTCTTGAAGTCAGAGAATCCTCGGTACCCGTCGCGCTATCTGCTGGAAGGGGAAGAGCTACAGGTCTGGGGCGTCGTTACCTACAGCGTGCGAAGTCATGACAAAGCCTGAGCGGGTATTTGCCCTGATCGACTGCAATAGCTTTTACGCGAGCTGCGAACGAGTCTTCCGCCTCGATCTGCGCAACAAGCCTGTGGTTGTTCTCAGCAACAATGATGGGTGCGTCATCGCCAGGAGCGCGGATGCGAAGGCTTTTATCAAAATGGGTGAGCCGTATTTTCTGATCAAGGACAAGCTTCGTAAACATGGCATTGTTGCATGCTCGTCAAATTACGAGTTGTACGGCGACATGAGCGAGCGCGTCATGACGGTCATTGAGTCGATGGTGCCAGATGCAGAGGTGTACAGCATTGATGAGGCGTTCGTGGATCTCACCGGGATGCCCGGTGACCTTGAGATACTTGGCCGGCAGATTCGAGCAGAAGTCTATCGCCGGACAGGCATACCCGTTGGGGTGGGGATCGCATCGACGAAGACTCTGGCAAAGCTTGGCAACTATGCCGCCAAGAGATGGCAGAGTCAGACTGGTGGGGTCGTCGACCTCCGCGATCAAGTAAAGCGCGATTGGGTTTTGAAAAAATGCGAGGCCGGAGACGTATGGGGTATCGGCAGGCGCCTCTCAGCACACCTTGATGTTATGGGTATCAAGACGGCCTGGGAGCTTTCTCAGGCAGACGCCTGGATGCTCAGGAAGAAGTTCAGCGTCGTCGTGGAGAAAACTGCTCGTGAGCTTGCCGGCACCGCTTGCCTTGATCTCGATGAGCTTGAATCACCAAAAAAAGAGATTTGCTGCAGTCGGATGTTCGGGGCTCGTCTCACCGAGCTTGCTCCGATCAGGGAAGCAGTCGCAACATACGTGGCTCGCGCTGCGGAGAAGCTCCGGGCTCAAAGCTCCCTCTGCAAAAGGCTGCGGGTCAGCGTTCGAACGGGCATGTTCAATCCGGGTGAGGCGAAGTACGCCCAAGGCGTTTTGGTGAAACTGCCATATCCTACAGACGACACTCGCCTCTTAACGAAAGCAGCACTGGAAGGCGTGGAACGTGTATACCGGGAAGGCTTCAGATACAGCAAAGCCGAAGTGCTGCTGCTTGATCTAAGCCAGAGGGGGGAGACCACCGGCGATCTATTTGCCACCTCACAACCTGCGACAAGTGAGAAGTTGATGGGCGTGCTTGATGCCGTGAATGGTCGGTGGGGCAGGGGCACAATGCGCCTGGCATGCGTCCCTGTAGATCCTGCGTGGGCAATGAAGCGAGAGATGATGAGCCAGAGCTATACAACGCGTCTGAATGAGCTCTGGACGGTTTACTGCAAGTAAGGGGCAACTACAGTTTAGTACCCTGCTCTACCAGTTTACTTCTGGGGTTCTTTTCCGAGGATCTCAAGGCATGATCCGATGAGAGCGGAAGACTCATCAAGCCCCTCAAGCGCGTCACGTACATTCGACGCTGCTTCGTTACCGCCGTTTGCTTCTGCCCAAATCGCCAGCTCCTCGATTGCTGCTCCAAGGGCATGGTGGGCTTTGACCTGAGCGACCATCAGTTTTTGAAGCATTTCGATTGCTGTCATGGGGCGCCTTTTACTCCAAGTCAGTAATGCAGGTTTGTGGCGCTGAGTTCACGGCGATCTCACGTGCACGTTGAGCCCCCATGGCGAGTGCTTTGCCGACAGAAGCACCAGGTAGGTCGGCATAGCTTTCCTCGGCCAGCATCCGTCCGCCACCCTCATAGACACTCAGGAACATTTCGGTCGCACCATTGCGTGCGATCCTGGCCCGGATATCGATTTCGGTGCCGTCGTCCAGTGTTTCACCGTGAATAACAGCGTAGATCCGTCGATCCTCCCAAGCATTGAAGCATGAACCTGGTTGACGCATGACTGCCTTCTCCCCTGGAGTGCCTGCACTTCCGAGAGGAAGTAGTGCATGACGTGCCCCAAGCGTAGGTGGTGTTCGGAAAATGACACGCGCTTTCATGAGATAAAGCGTGCAGGGGAACGTGCGGCAGACTGTGAAAGCAAGCAGGTGTAAAGCTAGCTAACAATGCGTAGGCCGCGAAGGAAGGGGGCAGGCAGCCAGCCTTTTTCAGTCACCTGTGTGTGCTTCTAGAGACTTGGAAACGAACGCCCAGAATGATCCAGTCGATTTCGGAGGCAGTAGGCGCAGGTGCTTCGTACGGCGAGAGTGCAATCGTAAACCTTGCCGAGAATCGCTTGCAGCTCCGGATGAACATACAAGCGTTAGCCCAGATCACCCTTTGCTGTGCTCCTTGGATGTCGGTGGCTCGGCGATGCCCCGTGGCCCCGCGATTCCCCAAATAGCTACGCCGAGCACGGGCAACGCTAGGATAAGCACGACCCATCCGACTTTGGTACCTGGTGATTTTGTAGTACGCCAAATGCTGGCAATGGCCAATAGGTCGACCAGTAGGACAACTGCAGCGGCTACAATCCAGACAAATGTCAGATCCATTTCACACCTCAATAACCTGATTAGATGGCGGGTGTCACAGCCGAGGGATCCGTTTCCGGAAGCACAACGTCGTTCCTGCCTGGCGTAAGGATGACCTTGCGGCAATCTTCCTGCTTCTTGTCGAAAATCTTGTAGCCTTCAGCTGCCTGCTCTAGGGACATCCTGTGGGTGATGATCGCTTCAGGGGAAATGTGCCCCAGTTCAATGTGCTCAAGCAGATCTGGCAGAAAGCGCTGGACGTGGGTCTGGCCCATCTTGAATGTCAGCCCTTTATCGAACGCATCTCCAAACAGGAAGCCATGAATGAAGCCGGAGTAGACGCCCGGCACGCTGACGGTGCCACCGCGCCTTACTGCCGCAATGCATTGTCGTAGCGCCTTACCGCTGCTGCCTTCGAGTTTCAGGGTGGCCAGTATGGTTTCAGTAGTGCTGCCCTTGGCTTCAAAGCCGACTGCGTCTACCACACCGTCGACCCCGCGCATGCCTGGAGTTTGCTGGATGATCGTGTCAGCAGGGTCGTCGTCTTCATCGAAATTGATAGGGATCACGTTATAGGTTTGCTGCGCGTAAGCGAGCCGGTAGGGGTGGTGGTCGACCATGAAGATGCGCTCGGCCCCCAGCATGCGGGCAACCGCTGCGCAAAGCAGGCCGACCGGGCCAGCGCCGTAGATGGCGATGCTGGAGCCTTGACCTATGCCGGTGTTGGTTACCGCTTGATAGGCGGTGGGCAGGATGTCAGAGAGAAATAGCACCTTCTCATCTGCCAATGTGCCTGGAACCTTGAACGGCCCGGTGTTGGCTTTCGGGACGCGCACATACTCAGCCTGTCCACCCGGAATACCGCCATACAAATGGCTGAAACCAAAGAGAGCCGCGCCTGGTGGGATGGCCTTTTTGTTAAGGATGGCTCCGCGCCCCGTGTTTGTGGTTTCACAGGCAGCAAACTGGTCAAGCTGACAAAAGAAACAACTGCCGCAGGCGATTACGAAAGGGATCACGACCCGGTCGCCTTTGGTGACGGCGGTCACACCGGAACCGACCTCTTCTACAATGCCCATAAATTCATGGCCGAAGATATCACCGTGCTCGGTCTGGGGAATCTTTCCTCTGTACAGGTGCAAATCTGAGCCGCAGATGGCTGTTGCGGTCACTCGTAGAATGATGTCGTCAGCGTCCTGAAGGGTGGGGTCTGGAACGGTGTCGACCTTGACGTCATGGGCACCGTGATAGGTGAGAGCTCGCATAGTGTTTTTCTCCGCTGTTTTAGTGTGGCCTCTAAAGAGGGGAGCTATGGGGCGTCTATTAAGTTCATACCTTTGGATAACGCGGCCTGCGAGAAAAATCAGCCGCCTGTTGAAACCGCTCATTTAAGACTGTTCGTCGTTTCAAATGAACATAACTCGAACAGCTCAGCCCAAGGTCGGTCAATTATTTATTGGTGCTAAGGGGGCATCCTCTTTTTTCGTCCCGTTGCCGAGATGCTGAAGGAGGTACGTCAGCGTTACCTGCGACCGATATTGCTCGCCGAAACGGGCACAGCGGGTGAGGATCGGGTGCCCTGGTTGAACTACGTTGCGGCTCAATTGGCTATGGCTAGAGATTGGTGTGTGCACATCGAGGCCTGTGCTGGGAGCCATCCTGGATCACTCCAGTTGGGACGGTGGCCGTTACGGCCCCCGCAGGTGGTTATAGCGCTGGGCAAAGAATGCGAGCCCCTGCCATCCGCTGCATCGAGCTATGCGATCAACTGGGGCGCATGGCGTCTCGTGCAGAACCAAGCTCTATTGCCGTGGGGAACAAGATGCTAGTCATAGGTGCCGCAGAGCTGAATATCGACCTTGCCAGCGCAGCCGAGGAGGCGCTGTTCAAGTGGCTGATAGCAAGTTTTTTGATGGGGAAGAGAATTCGAGGTGAGGTTGCCGCTCAGGCTTACAGGATCATCGTCGAGAAACACCATCGTGACACTCCCACCAAGCTTGCGGCATGCACACACGGCCAATTGGTGAAGATGCTGGGAGAGGCCCGTTACACGCGTTATGACGAATCTACAGCCGACCGGCTGCTCAAGTTGAGCGAGCGTTTGAAGCACGACTACGGTGGGAAAGTGCTGAATATTCTCGAGGCGAGCAAAGACCGATCTGAGTTTGAGTCAAGACTGAAAGAATTCGAAGGCATTGGCCCCAAGACCGTTGAGATATTTATGCGCGACGCGCAACAGGTACTCTTTTGAAAGCCCTCGAGGTTTACGTAGGATGCGCTGGCTGGAGGGTCGCACGGGAATTCGCGCCTGAGTTTGAAGGCGAAGGTACGCATCTGAAACGTTATGCGCTTCGGCTGGGCGCTACTGAGATCAACAGCTCCTTCAATCGCCCACACAGACCTGCAACTTACGCGAAGTGGGCCTCATCGGTAGGCAGCGATTTCCGTTTCTCAGTGAAAATGCCCAAGTCGATCACCCACGAGGGCCGGCTTGTGGACTGTTCCCAGCTGCTGGATAACTTCCTGTCAGAGGTCACTGAGTTGGGCAGCCTCCTTGGCTGTCTGCTGATCCAACTTCCCCCCTCCCTCTCATTCGATGCCCGGGTCGCAGGCCACTTCTTCGACTTGCTGAGAGCTCGCTTTCTAGGGCACGTAGTGATCGAGCCGCGTCATGAGTCCTGGGTGAACGCCCACCAGTTACTGGTCGAGCAACACATAGGACAAGTGGCGGCTGATCCTGTCAGGTTGAGTAATGGCGCGCAGCCTAGTGGCTGGCCGGGAGTCCGCTACTGGCGCCTGCACGGAGCCCCGAAGATTTACTACAGCGCTTATGACACGCCTTGGCTTGAAAACCTCGCGCAGAGAATTCAAGCGATGCCGGAGGACGTGCCGACCTGGTGTATTTTCGACAATACTGCTCGCGATGCCGCGCTCGGCAACGCGTTGCTCATGCAGCGGTTGTTGAGGATCGGTGGCCTCAATGAGTAGTCGCGGGCATCTACCATGATTGTTGAGCCCTCAGGTGCCGAGGCAGAGCGTCAACACTCCTGCCTTGGTTTCCTGACTTGGCGCCGAGTCCGTGGGATAGGCCTATCCTTTTGTCTTGGCCGGGTCGGCTGATCTTGGGTAGGTGCGTTCCTCTTGGATCGTGCCATCTTCTTTGTGGATCTTCAGTGAGGCGGTTTTGCCTTCCAAAAACTCACTGGCGAGCGAGGTGATCTCGGCTTTGGTCGAGGCGGTTTTAGATGCGCGGTCAGCGCCTTGCTTCGTGAGTGCCCAGCCTTTATCGGTTTTGGTGATGTGGTAGTTGTCCATGACGTTCTCCTCGGATGATCCCGTTATTTGATTCCAACCCGCCTACGCATTTCGGCGGTGATGATTTGCCGGGTCAACGGCAAATCGGCCCATGGGTCATTGTCTAGCTGACCCAGGCGTTCATGAAGGTTGTGAATGTTCCAGGTATTCGCGCCTTTGATCTCAAGCAGCTCCTCGCGGAAAATCGGCACAGACACCGGTAGCCCTTCACGCGTGCGAACGGAGTACGCGCTGATCGTCGTGGCACCCAGGCCATTTCGCAGGTAGTCGATGAAGATACGCCCCACCCGGTTTTTGGGGCCTGAGACGGCTGAGAAGCGATCAGGCAGGAGGTTGGCGATGTGTTTGACGATGGCATGGCTGAATCCCTTTACGGCCTCCCAGTCGCCCTTAGGTGTGAGCGGCACGACCAGGTGAATGCCTTTACCGCCGCTGGTCTTGAGGAATGATTTGAGCCCCAGTTCATCTAGCACCGCCAAGATCAATTGCGTGGCCTCGACCATGCTTTTCCACGGCAGCGCAGGATCGGGGTCAAGGTCGAGCACGAAACGGTCGGGGCGCTCGAGGTCTTTGGAGACCGCATTCCATGTGTGCAGCTCCATTGCGCTCATTTGCACGGCCCCGATCAGCGCTTCAAGGTTATTGATCAACATCACTGGGTGACCGGTGTACTCCTTGCCCATGGTCTCGATGCCCGGAATCGCGAGTCGGTCGGCATTTTTCTGGAAAAAAAGCTCCCCTGCGATGCCTTCAGGTGCCCTGACCAGCGCCACGGGGCGCTGAGCCAGCTGCGGCAGCAGCCAATCAGAGATACTGATGTAGTAATCCGCCAAATCCCGCTTGGTCGATCCACTGGTGGGGTCAATGACGCGCTCGGGGTGGGTCAGGCGGATCTTTCCTGATGTCGCCAGTGGTGCCGATTCTGACTGTTCGGTTGTGGCAGCTTTGGCGCTTTTGGCTCGTCTGACTCTGGACGCGGTGGGCTTCTCGACGTCCGACGGCGGAGCAGGGCGTTCTTCCGTGATCGAATTAGCCGGTTTGTCCGTACGCAAGCCGTGAAACACCGCGTGTCTGACCGAGCCATCTTTGGTAATTTCGGCAAAAGCGACTTCAGCCAGCAACTGAGGTTTGAGCCAGTGCGCGCCCTTGGCTTCGAAGCCGGTTGGGGGATTGACCACTGTCGCGTTCTTCACTTGCAACGGGACAAGCTGATGGAAGATCGTGTTTAACGTCGCTTCGTTGAAGCCTGTACCGACCTTGCCAGCGTATCGTAGCTCGCCGCTATCAGCGTCATGCAGCCCGAGCATCAGAGCGCCAAATTTGCTTCGCGCGCCCTTTGGGTCGGTGTAGCCGACAACCACGAATTCCTGCCTGCGCTTGCACTTAAGCTTGATCCAGTCGCCACTGCGCCGCGATACATAAGCGCTGCCCACGCGCTTACCGATCAGGCCTTCCATCTTCATCTGGCAGGCACTGTTGAGGAGGGCGTCGGGCGCCTCACCAAAGTCCTCGGAGAACTTGAGTACCTCATCCTCGCTGGCTTCCAGCACTTTGGCCAGGGCCGTACGCCGTTGCTCGACAGGCACTTGGCGCAGATCCATACCATTGAGGTACGGCATGTCGAACAGGTAGTAGACGATGTTCCCACTGCGTTCGAACTCGAAGGCATTCTGCAGCGCCTGGAAGTCAGGGACGCCGTCCTCATTGGCCACTACCATTTCACCATCTAGCCAGGCGGAGGCTACCCCGAGGCTGGCGAGAGCTTCCGCCTGGCGCGGGAGCTTATGCGTCCAGTCATGCCCGTTGCGTGTGTATAACTGCACTTTCCCATTATCCACGCGGGCCATGACACGATAACCGTCGAACTTGATTTCGTAGCGCCAGTCACCGTCGGGAGCCGACTCGACCAATGTCGCCAGCTCCGGTTTGATGCTGACAGGAAGATCTGATGCCTGCGCTCCTTCAAGCTTGGCCTTAGCCGGCTTTTTCTTAGGTGCCGGCTCTTTTTCCACGGGTTTAGGTTCGGCAGATTTGCCGCCGCGTTTTTTGGGCACGATTGTGCGTTCGCTCAGCACGCTGTCAGGCTGATCCTTGCCGATGTCATATTCTGATTCGGGCTTGGCGTACTCATCTTGATGTTTGATCAGGAACCATTGCTCCTGCTTGCCGGGGATCTGGGTTTTAACCAGATTCCACAATCCCCCCAGTTTCTCGCCCTGCAATTCGAACTTCAGTCGTCCCTTGGCGTAGGCTTCTGCGGGATCGGACAGGGGTTTCCAGATCCCCCGATCCCAGACGATGACATCGCCGGCACCATAGTGGCCCTCGGGGATACTGCCCTCGAACGTCGCGTAATCGATGGGGTGGTCTTCAACCTGAACGGCCAGGCGTTTGGCTTTGGGATCGAGAGAGGGGCCTTTGGGGACGGCCCAGCTTTTCAGGGTGCCACCCAGTTCCAGCCGAAAGTCATAATGAAGCCGGCTCGCGTCATGCTTCTGAATACAGAATTGCAAAGCCTGATCTGGAACCTTTTTTGAGTCGCGTTTGTTGTTGTTGCTTGCGCCAGAAGGCTCAGACGTGGCGTTGAAATCACGTTTGCGGTTGTACTCTTCAAGGCTCGAATGAGTTTCGCTGTGAGCTGGCGGCGAGGCAGCGGGTTGGCTTTTCTTCCGGGTTTTCTTTTCCGGCTTCTGTTGCGCATCCCCGATGCGAATCCAGGTGGGTGCGTGATCGCTCGCGTGCTCTTCGCCGCGCACCCAGGCGTCAACACCCGCATCTTGCAGACGTGGCGCCAGTACAGGGTTCAGGAGGAGGTGGTCGATGCGCAGGCCAGAGTTTTTCTGCCAGTGCTGACGAAAGTAATCCCAGAACGTGTAGACGCGCTCGTCCGGATACAGGTGCCTGACCGAGTCGATCCAGCCTTGAGCCAGCAGCCGGTGGTAGCATTCGCGACTCTCGGGCTGAAGCAGGGCGTCCTTGAGCCATGAGCGGGGGTTGTAGATGTCCTCGTCAGTTGGCACCACATTGAAATCCCCGGCCAACACGACTGGGTGTTCACTGGCCTGCAATGATTTCGCATGCTCGATCAGGTGTTCGAACCAACGGAGCTTGTAGTCGAATTTCGGGCCGGGCTGAGGGTTGCCGTTGGGCAGGTACAGACAGGCGACAATGACGCCATGGGCCGCTGCCTCGATGTACCGCGCCTGGGTATCGGCTTCCTCACCTGGCAAGCCCTTGTGGATCAGCAATGGCTCTGAGTCCCGCGCCAGAATGGCAACGCCGTTCCAAGAGGTCTGGCCGAGGTGCAGCGAGCCGTAGCCTGCGGCCTCAAGGTCTCGTGCCGGGAATGCTTTGTCCGGTGCCTTGAGTTCCTGAAGGCAGACAATGTCAGGCTGCTCGCGCTCAAGCCACTGCAACAGGTTGGGCAAACGAGCGCCGATGCCGTTGACGTTGTATGTGGCGATCTTCAGCTCTTCCACCTTCGCGTACCTTCGAACAGTCCGAACCTATTCATGTGAGGGCTTGCAGGGGAAGGAGTTCGCGATTTATCACCCGAGAGCGACCGTTCGAGAATCTAATCGAACGCTGGTGCGGGAGATGATTCGAAGTCAGTAGGCCGCGAACCTTTCGTGGCCATGTGAGGTGTTTATGAGTAATTCAACAGGCATCCCGGGCGGTACCGAAAACGCTGTCGACTCTATTGAACCGCTAGAGCCCGGCAGGCCTGATGTCATTCCAAACCCTGCACCCGGAGGTGACGATCTAGAGCCCAACGAGGGGGAGATCCCTTTGGAGTCTGATGACGAAGCTGCACTGGAGGAGGATACGTCCGATGTAGATGCCAACAACGGGGTGTCAACTGAGTATCCCCAGTCGAGTTGACCGGCATTAGGTAAAGCCTGATGCGCTGTAGGGGCTGTCACCCCAACACCCTGCCCAGCGCATCGATGTGGCTTCAGGATTGCGCTTTGGTCACTGTCAGAACCACCGCCGCAATGCGTTCTGCCTGTGCGTAATTGTCAGTCTCGAGCTCTTCACCGAAGACGTCAGGGTCAATTTCGCGATACGACCAGCTAAAGCCAGGCGCATCTACAATCGGCCTGGCGTACTCCAGAAAAAGATCGACTCCAGCAACCAATGGTGCGCCGGTGTACAGCACAAGGCTGCCGCCAGGCGTCAGGCGATTTATTGCCTGCTCGACGATTCGGATAGAAAGAGCCGATCCCAATCGATCTCCGCCATGCCGATAAGCCCGTTTCTGGGTGTCCTGCATATACGGCGGGTTAGCGACAATGAGATCGAACTCTCCCGAAGCACTGTCGAGGAGATCGCTGTGCCACGCCGACACATTGTCCGTTTCCGCCAGTGCCGCATTCACGGTAGTGAATCTCAGCGCTGTAGGATTGATATCCAGAGCCACCACCTGAGCCTGAGGTCTGGCTCTGGCGATGAGGATTGCGCCAGCTCCGCTGCCACAACCTATGTCCACCGCAGTGCGCACAGGATGCATAGAGGTGCGCAGATGTTCTTCAATGGCTTGAGCAAAGCGATAGGTGTCAGGGCCGAAGAATACCGAGTCGTGGGCTACGGTCGGGAAGCCCGAATGAACAAGGAGCAGGTCATGCAGACTCGACCATCTGACGTCACTGATCCACAGCCCTGCATGGGCTCTGACCACACCACTGTTCAGCAATACCTTGAGTTCGGCATCGGGCATCAGCTGTGTTTCAAATGGGCGATTCCAGCCGAAAATATCCCGCAAGTCCTGGGCCTGGCGATTCTGCTCGCGTTGGTTATTTCGTTGGTGGGTCAAGGGCGTCACGGTCGTAAACTGATAAGCATCGGCCTGTAGGCGTCGGCCTAAATGTAGCAGCGCTACGTCCTGGGTCTGATCTTCCAGCGCAGCGACATCATTTGAGGTTGCGGGTGCTCTTGACTGAGTCATAGCGCTAACGATCCTTCGGCAAGTTGGCGAGCATAGGCTCGGGTGGCGTTTAAACCTTCGGGGGTACAGTGGTGGGCAGGTGACAGCAGATCGATTAACCGCGCCGATGAAGGGTTGCTCTGTGAGCCCGGGGCACTGGCAACAGCGTCCGCTCTAGGGCGATTACGAAACTGTGACCGGAAGGGGTTGGCTGGTTTAGCGCCGCTACCATCGTGCCAAGCCCCAGCGATCCAGTCTCGCAGCAACTGCATCTCGTAGCCGCTGAATACCCCGAACATTACAGCGCCGGGCCCATCGATCAGCTGCCAGAAACGACTGCCAGCAGGGTCTTGATTCCGCCTGATCCAGCCCTTGTTTTCGAGCGCGGCGAGAAAGGCTCGGCATTGCCCTGGCTGGGCCAGCCACTCATTGACTGTCATGCCGTCTAGCCGACAGTAATCGGAATGCATGTGCTGTCCAAACGAGCGCTTGCGCTCAAGCATGGCCACCACTTCCTGTTCAAGATCGAAGCCGGCAATAACGGCTTTGGTGCCTTTGCCTAACTCGTTGAGCAGGTAACCGTTGCGAAGTCGCGCGATGAAATCCGGACGGGACTCGTCAGTAGGGAGCAGATCCAGTACCGTTTTCACGGCTTTGTGTGCATGGCCGGAGCTGGCGTTGTCGATGGTGACGTGCAGCGTGAAATAGTAGGGATCTACACCAAGCTCATTCAGCTCAAATGCGGTGATCAACAGGTGCAGTGGCAGCTGCTCGTAGCCCATGTTGTAGCCCAGCAGCTCAGGCAGATACTCATCGCCCAGATGCCCCAGTGCTAGCTGAATGGCGCCTTGAACATAATGCTCCTGAGTGAGCATTTCAGTGGGGGCACAATCATGATCGGCCAACAGTTTGCGATAGAGCACCACGTGGTTCAGTGCGGGTTCGCCGTCCCCCAGTTCCTCCAGATACGTGCGAATGAGGTCTCGATAGCGCCAGTCATTAGCGTGCCACACTGCGCTATATAGCCATGCACCGTCGACTAGCTTGGTGGGGGCCACATGCTGCAGGAAGTAAAGAGCGTGGGCCTTGTTGCTGAAGAATTTCCTGCTACCGCCTGCGCGTCGCCCGTCCAAATATTCACGATACGAAGCCGCGACATGGCTGGCGTTTGTCTCAATCCATGGAAGCAGGTCACTAAGGTTACCGGGCAGCGAATCAGGAAATTCTCGCGCAAGCTTCAGCTGCTCCTGCAGGAACGAACGTAGCCGGTCTGGATCCGCACCCTGAGGCTCCTGCAAAAGCGAGTGGTAAATCGAAGCAGGATCGGATGATCCCGTAGGCAGCATGGCAGTCAGTCCGTCAGTGACATTTCGCAGAGAAGTCATAAAGGGGCCTACACAAGTTTCTTGGTATGTAGGTGAGAGGCAGATCCTGCAGGATTAATTCAAAGAAGTTTGAGCGGTCTGACGGGAGACACTGAGCAGAATCTGACAGCCGGTGAGTCGATGGTTGAGGTGTTCAAGCCACCAGTTATTTATAGGCTGAGAAATCATAGCGAAGCAGCTCTTCCTTGCGGTCGCAAAACCCTATTAACGCTTAAAAATTTTAGAAGTCGGCCTCGTGGGATAAACCGCCTGATTACACCGAAAGCTCAAGGGGGGTCAGAGGTATGTCCTACCGCAAGGGTCTGAATGCATTTCCCGGCGCGCTTGAGTTTAGTGCGATTTCATCTCCAGAGCTCCACATTTCAAGATGAGGCCTCCAGGGGGCACGGAGCCGCGTGCATTATCGCGTCTGGCTGAAAGTTGAATTAGGTTGAATTAAGACGAGCGCTCTGGGTCGACCGCTTACATAAGAAGGAGTTTGTCATGTCCATTTCTTTGCTTGAGTTACGCCACGTCATCGAATCAGGTTTTTTGCCGCTTGAATGCCGTTGCACATCATCTTCGGCCAACGAGCTGACCATTGAAATCATCGACCCCTCCACCGGCGCTAACCTAGTAGTGGGCGGAATCGATGTGGCGACATTGAGGTCAAGCCGGGCTATCTCTGAGCTCGTGGGAGAGCTGCGAAGGGATTTTGGGGCCATACCCCCACGCCGAGCGAGCCGTCCTATTAAAGCGGCATGGTAGAGGCTCTCGCGCCCTCATAGGGCATGGATGCCTCAACCCACCAGCGTGTCATGTGGGGCTCACCTGTTTAAGCGCTTGCCGGTCTCGCCGACTTTTAAATGTTGATGAGTGGCTATATTGGAGTACATGACGTCACTGCGCAGGTAGTTGTGATTCCTTAATTACGGTGCAGCGGACATTTGAGCTTGAGCGAATATTTTGTAAATGAACTTGAACCATTTAGAAGCTACCTTCTGTCTATCATCTCTAAATTGAATCGACTTATTTCTTCAGCGCCACCCTCTCATTATTAGGGCACCGTCGTATCCGATTCCCGTTTACGATCTTAGTGATGCTTATAAAAAACGAGCCTGAGGAAATAAAATGTTTTTACACAACAAGCGTCTCCAGTACACCGTGCGGGTGGCTGCGCCAAATCCTGGCCTTGCCAACTTGCTCCTTGAACAATTCGGCGGCGCCCAAGGTGTACTCGCTGCCGCTGGGCGTTACTTCACCCAAGCCCTGGCAGAGGATGATCCAGGACGTAAAGATCTTTTGATGGACATTGCAACCGAGGAGCTCAGCCACCTCGAAATCGTTGGTTCCATCATCGTCATGCTCAATAAAGGCGCGAAGGGCCAGTTGGCTGAAGGTGTCGAGGAAGAAGGTGAGCTGTACCGAGCCATCAACGGCGCTGGCAATGACTCGCACATCACCAGCCTTCTCTATGGAGCAGGGGCACCCTTGGTCAATTCCGCAGGGGTGCCATGGACTGCGGCATACATCGATACCATAGGGGAGCCGACTGCCGACTTCCGATCAAACATCGCGGCGGAGGCACGCGCCAAGATCGTCTACGAGCGCCTCATGAACGTCACGGACGATCCAGGCGTGAAAGAGGCGTTGGGCTTTCTTATGACCCGTGAGATCGCGCATCAGCTCTCTTTCGAAAAAGCGTTGCACGCAATCCAGCCGAATTTCCCGCAAGGCAAGCTCCCGGGCATGCCTGAGTTCACCAACAAATACTTCAACATGTCCGGCGAGCCAAATGTGCGGGGCCCATGGAATGAAGGTGCCGAGTGGGAGTACGTTGAGAATCCAGAGCCCGCCGTCGACGGTGGTGATGGCCTAGCGTCGGTAACCTTATCGCCGGCAGATCTCGACCTGGTTGAGGCCATGAAGCTACGCACCGCCTCTGACCCAACTACCAACCCAGTGACAGGTGCTGATCTGGGCTCCGGCCTTGTTCAGGGTAAAGACGCCTGAGCTACATCCCGTACCTACCTGCTGGGGTACGGGATTTTATTGAGGGGCGATGATGGAACTTAAAGCGATTGATCTACGCAGTGATGCGCAACTTCCTACCTGGATGAGGAAGGCACTGATTGGGTTCGAGATTGACTCGAAGCTTGCCCGGAGGGGGCTCCAAGTATCTGTGGCTCTGCATGTCTTCGGTGTCGGAACTCTG
The DNA here is from genome assembly GCF_056175065.1 of Pseudomonas sp. JC1203. Lineage (NCBI taxonomy): Bacteria > Pseudomonadati > Pseudomonadota > Gammaproteobacteria > Pseudomonadales > Pseudomonadaceae > Pseudomonas > Pseudomonas sp. JC1203. Next base: position 94,977 of record NZ_JBWCAM010000004.1, on the reverse strand, counting down.
CTGCCTAATGATTTACCCAGTCATCCCCGCCAAGGTATTGGCTAGTCGAAGGTAGGAGCCGCTTTTGATTTCAGCCCGTCACTCCTGGTTGGAGAATGTCTAGCATGAAGAAGACCTCTTGGGTCTAGCAGCCATAGGTGAAACCTGATGCTCTTCAGCCAATCACGGAGGTCAGGATGCGTATCTCACAGGAGAATGACATGAAGAAACGCGTTACCGAGAGCGCCCAACTCCCCAAGGACATAGATCAGGGGAATGACCCAGCGCACACACCAGACGATTCTTCTGTAGGTTTGACAGATGATGAACGGGTCAATCGAGAAAAAGACACCAATGGGGTCGGTGCCCGTGTTGAACCTGGGCCTGCAGATGCACAGAGACTGCTCAAGCCCTGAAGCCATAGCCCCGGACTTCTGATAATTCAGGGGAGTCGGCTAAGGTCACGCTTGTCGAATTTGTTTATCCTCGGCGGATCTGACCAAGCCTTCATTCTCACGACCATTAAATCGGCCAGCGGGGCTAGCTTGGTTGTGGTTTACCATGAATAGGGAGCGATACCTCGAATTGAGTACCGCCTTCATCTGAAGAAATGACGTTAATGACGCCGTTGTGGGCCTCGACAATTTGGGCCGCGATAAACAGTCCCAGGCCAAGGCCCGCTGACGTCCCCCTTTCGCCGGCAGCGTAGCTAGAATATCTGCCCTGAGGACTGAATAGGTAAGGTATCGCGCTTTGCGGAATGGCTTCGCCACTGTTGTGTACGCTGAATTCGGCGCGATCTCCTCGCACCCCTAGTTTTACCGTAATGGGGTGAGCCAGATCACCGTGCCGTACTGCATTGCCGATCAGATTGGAAAAAACCTGAGCAATCCTGGGGGAATCAAATTCGCCAGTGACCTGCGACTCGTGCATAACCTCAATCGTGGCCATAGGAAACTCGGCTGTAATTTCGTCAGCAATGGAGTCACACACGGTACTGAGATTTGAAGTTTGCAGTTGCACGGGTATGCCATCACCGAGATTGCATCGCGCCAGATCGAGCAGATCGCTCACCATATGGTTTGCCCGCGTGACGCTGGTGTGAATCTGTGAGGAAAGCTTCAACTCCCGTTCCTTGAGGTAGTCAGCCCTGCGCAACAAGTCACTCGCCATGAGGACTGCTCCTAGTGGGGAGCGCAGATCGTGCCCGAGAACCGCGAGAACCGTTTTTCGGGTGTGCTCTACTGCTGCCCCGTACGTGGCGATAGACTCCACAAGAGCTTGGTCGATGGACTCATTAAATCTGATCATGTCTTGCAGATGGTGGTCATTTCCGACGGACTCTTTTGCAAGCCAGAGCATCAAGACGCTTGACCTCAAAGCCCTGTACTCTGAGACCATTTGATCCATCGAGAACCCAGCGAGCAATCGGGTCATCGCATGCGTTTGCGCAGGGGAATCATCAGCAGAAGTCGGCCCCTGACCGTGGGCTTTGTCGATCTGCTCTTGTACGGTCTGAGTAGTGCGCATATCCGCCGCAACTGTCTTCAGAATGTACTCTCCGTGATTGCGCAGCCCCTTGGCATCCATCACGGGCAGGAGTGTATCCACAGACCGGGCGAAATCTTCCCAGGCCTGCAGGATCTCCTCCATGTCGGTAATGATGAAATCGCTGAGTCTCATATCTTTCTGGCCTGGTCTACGGGGATACAAGGTAGGCGCTGATTGTAGCCCTACCGCCGACAGGAGCGCTCCGGGGGCCGGGGTTACACCTTTCGTCAGCCTTTTGAAACCGTAGGCGCTTTATGGTTCCTAAGTCATAAGAACAGAGCGGAGCAACTCGATGCCTGGTTGTGCAATTGTGGTCGAGGATGACGAAATACTGCGGGATGTAATCACCAGCGCGTTAGCGCTGCTTGGCATCAATAGCACGGAATTTTCAAGCGCGGATGCTGCGTTGGCATATTTGGGGAGCGACGAGCCGGTGTCGCTGGTGGTCACTGACGTTCATATGCCGGGCGCCCATGACGGTCTGGAGCTAGCTCAACACGTCTGGAAGACCCTTCCGACCTTGCCGGTAATCATCATATCGGGTCAGGCGGTCATTCCTGATGAACTTCTGTCCTGCAGCTCGATTTTTTTGCGCAAGCCCTTTTCGGTGGATGCCCTGCACGATGCGGTCACCGCACTGATGCACCTGTAGCCGCTCGCTGCCGTAGTGGTTAGATGCAAAGCGCTAGGCAGCCTGTCAGATACACCCTGAGCGTCACCAACATTGAACTTATCATAACGGCCATCCCCCTAATGCTGTGTAGATCGACGTCAGCTCAACTGACGTTGGTTTCCCACTCACACATAAAGGTTTGTGAATCATGAAGAGCGAACAGGTTGAAGGCGTTGTAGAGAAGGTTGCCGGCAAAGCTCAGAGCGCCGTAGGAAAATTACTGGGTGATACGAAGATTGAAGCCGAAGGGGCGGGACGCCAGGCCTCCGGTCAGTTGACTCAATCCTATGGCGATGCACTCGATAGCGTGTCTACCTTCGTAAAAGAGAAACCTGTTGCTGCAATCGCTATTGGTGCCGTCGCACTGCTGCTGCTTAAACGGCTCCTACGCCACTGATTCAGGAAGAATGGGCGATCATTGCGTAAAGCAGTCCGAACAGCCTCAGTGATTGGGTTGGAAGTCGGCGAACGCTCTCACGATTGCCTTTGTTATAGGGCTCGACTCAATATCGCGAAATCGCTTCCAGTGGCTCCACTTGCACGCGGCAATTTCATTTTTAGGAGACGGCTTCTCACCAGTTTGGAGTGCAGTAATGAAAACGAAGTGGGTGGTATTGTCCTTCTCAAAGCGTGCGAGATAGATGAGATTGTCAGCAACGATTCCTGTTTCCTCTTCAAGCTCACGCACGGCGGCTTCAGCAGGTGTTTCGCCTGACTCTATCTTGCCACCAGGTAGTGCCCATTTTGATTTTGGCTTGCGCACATAGAGGACATGATTATCCTTGCGGCATATCACTGTGGCTCTGGCTTTCATGTTCACCTCCATTACCTTGCACTTACGACTAGGTAGGCTCCATGGGGGCTGCCTAGTTATAAGACTGTGCTGTCATCGAAACGTCACACTTCGGGACAGCATTTTTGATGCCAACACCTCACCGCTCACCTGCTACCTGAAGAGTAGCTCCTGCTATGGGAGAGGATTTCTAGTAATGACATCCCTCCCTAAAGCGATGAGACAGCAAGGCGACACTCAAATACTGGCGTCTCAGAACGGATCATGCTCGCCCTTCGCGCCTAGGTGAGTTCGCCGGATGCTTACGTTTCGGTGCACTCACTCGCCACATGCCATATCCTTGGACGACGCATTTACTTCCAGGCAGTGATTTGACCAATGGGTTTTGAGAAATTAGCTGAACTACGTGACCGTCTGCAGGCTGAAACACAGCAAGCGAAGGCCGAGACTGCGATACATTCCAAGCGGAAGCCCGCCCCAGAGGCGAAGCCTCGAGTTCAAGATCCAGCAGTTGAAGCGATCTGGCGACTACAGAAGCATTTCCCATTGGCTTTCCCAGTCAATCCTGCCCCCAAGGTACCGCTGAAGGAGGGCATTCTCAAAGACGCTGAGCAGCACCTGGAGCTGCTCGGAATAACTCAAGAGCAGCTCAAACTGGCTATCTCGACCTGGTGTCAAGGAGCTCGATATTGGACAAGCATGGTCGAGAATGCGCCGCGCTTGGATTTAAACGGCCAAGCAGTGGGCGCTGTCACAACTTCTCAGGCGATGCACGCGAAGCGGCAATCACGCAAACGTGGCCAAGATCGACGAAATCGTAGACCGACAAAAGCACCTGCCCAGGCTGTCGCCGATGCTGCCATGGAAGAGGGCACGGACTAAGCACCCGGGCAAGCCGAGCGCGCCGGCCGCGATGGCCGACAGGCGCGAGGATAGACACCCGTAAGCCACGGCGCCGCCTTCCCAGTGTTCAGCACACAGAGCTTGGATGTCGTCATCGAGGCTGCCAGCAGTGCACGATTGTCGGGTTAAATCTGCGCATTTTTTTGCGTATTTGTTGAAACTCTACAAGCCTCGTTTCTGAAGGCCTGACGCGGAATTTTTGAGATAAAAAGTGGATCTATTTTTCCCATTTTTTTTCGCGTGATCGCTCACCTTGGTGTTTGAGGTAAAAAGGTAATCTGCGATGGGGCAGTGTGCGAGCCACCAGTCCAAGGAAGAGCGGGTTATGGGATTTCTGGTAAGACTGTTCGGTGGCCGCTTCACCCAATCACCTCCAGTGAGCCCTCATTGAGTGACGCCGCGATGATGCGCGAGCCATATCTTTCGCGAGGGGCTCAAGTTTTTCAGTCACAACCTGTTCGTAGGCAGTAAAGGTGCCTAGGTTAGCCGGCCTGGCACTTAACCACTTTGATGAAATTTCGCCACTTTTGATGTCTCTGTGTGCAATGTAAACGTGCTCGTGGACTGAGTGGTGGCACTGAGCTATTGTCGCTTGCAGGATAGGCGTGAGTGCGCGCGATGACTTAGGAAGGGATGAATCGATGATTTACCAGTGCAACGGATGCAGCAGGACTATCTTCGAGACGGCATGTCCATGGTGCATGGGCTCCCAGGTTTCCCCTTCATCAGAGCTCACTCTGCGACACCTCACACCGCTGGATCCTTCGTTTTACCCTGATTTTCAGTACAGATCCAAAGGCTTGATTCAGGACTTTTTCGGTAAGAAGAAAGAGCAAGCCCAGCTCAACGAGCTCCTGAACAATGTCTTGAGAAAATACGCGGAGCTGAAGCATCCGTATTTCACAAACTTCATCCACACGACCCGCGAGAGTGCAGGTAGTGGTGATGACGCGGGCGTGCCCGGCCCACGCTTGGATGGCGTCTACAGCGAAAGGGAGCTGTTCAGGGAGGTTTTAATTCGCAAAGGCTTTGACGAGCTCGAAGGGCTTCCTTCGCTCATGGACAAGCTGCTGCAAACAACCGCCTTCAACTCAGTTTACCTGGGTTTCTCGAGAGAGCTTACCCGCCACATTCGAGCTGACCTGGCCGACACATTGCGCTCTTGGATTGAAGAGGCTGGGACAACGTTTAGGTCTGACTTGGCTTTGTTCTATTACTACCTGTGGGAAAATGACGTTGCATTCCCCAATGTCCAATTCAATCCCCAAGCCGCTTCGACATCTGGTGTGCCACTTCTGCCGCTACAGGTTTTTCGGACTGGCCTGAGCCTCTGCGAGGAGATCTATTTCGACATTCTCGTTGAGCGGCTAGGGTCTCAGCTGGAGCATTTCAATCCGAATCAGTTCATCACCATGTATCTGGTAGATGCTATGGACGGATTTCAGTTTGAAGCTTTCCTGGTTGAGATCTTCCAAACCATCGGCTACGACGTCAAAGAGACCAAGAAGACTGCCGATCAGGGCGCCGATCTCTTCGTTACCCGGTTCGGTAAAAACATGGTCATCCAGGCTAAAAACTATTCGGGCTCTGTAGGCAACGCAGCTGTGCAGCAAGCCATCTCTGCTAAAGCCTTCTACGGATGTGACGAGGCGATGGTCGTCACGAACTCCTACTACACGAAATCAGCAAAGGAATTGGCCAGCACTGCGGGCGTGCGACTAATCGACCGCGATGGGCTTCAGAGCTACCTTGATGACTATAACCAGAAGCTCATTGAGGTCTTCCAGGCTGAGGAAGAAAGCGCCTAGTCATATCTCAGGCGCAAGAGGGGGCCGGGGGGGCAAATGTTCTCCAGGGCAACAGTACGCCATGGCATCTCGTCACCAAGCCCTAGCGACCGTGGATTTTGAGAGGGAGAGCTCGGTAGCAGTTTCCCGCTGCGTGAGACCTCTGGCTTTACATTCCTGAATGGCTGCAGTCCGGTCGTCCCTGGCGGCGTTCTTAGCTTGCTGTCCTCCCAGTTCAAGCTGTCTAACCAATTCTGCAGGCCCGCCCAGACGACCAAACTCGTTCAAATCAGACTTGATCCTTTCCAGAATGGAGTCCGTAGACGCCTCTTGGTATGCAGACTGCAGCAGAACCATGAGCGTGGACGGTTCCACTTTTAGCGTTTCAGCCAACTGGACGAGCATCTCTAGACTGATATTTGAAAAGCCGGCCTCGAGCTTGTAGAGGTGCTTTCGATCAGCGGGCAATTCCGCTTGGCTTACACCCTTCAGCGTTCTGAGAGCGCGGATCACAGCCGCGAGTGCGGAGCGGGGCAGCATAAGACAGCTCCAAGAAATGGAGCATGAAGTCAGATTGCCATGCCCCACTCGACGGTCTATAGTCCCCTCTGTGGGGCGGGCGCCGGGGCGCGGGACGTCTGGAACGATACTTCCAGCCTGGCTGACCAACCTGGTGTGGCTGCTTCACATTTTACGAATGGTTAAATTCATAGGATATGTAGTGATTAAATTCGACTGCGCTAAGGTCTCTGGAAAGCTTGATTACGTCAAAGTGACTGATCGCATGAACAAAGGGATTAAAGCGACCGTGAGTCTTGATGGTCAGAAAATACCCAATATCCAGATGGAGACAGATTTCTTCGAGGAATTGAATGAGGGTGACAACGTCACGCTGTACACCATCCTCAAAAACTCCAAGAGTAAAGAGAAAAATTTTGGTGTCTTATACGGCTTTGAAAACGGTAGCGGTGTGAAAAATTTTGCTACCAAGTATCGCTTACAAGTCCCATTTCTACTTCTTGTCTATGCATTCATAGCTTTCGCAGTTGTATTCGTTGTGGGATGGCCGATTTCGCTTTACTTACTCTTGTTTCTGCACTTGGCAGAGCCGGGCAGCGGACTTACACAAATCACGACCTGGGCAGTTGTAGAAGGCGGCTTGGCAGCAGCATTTTTCCTGCACGCTGCATGGCAAATGCTCAATGCCACATCTGATCCTCAGTCCTGGACGGCTATGGATCCTGCAACGCTGTCCAGTCGTTTCAGCAAACTTCATAAGTGATGGATTGGGGCGGGCTGTCATCGATGTCCTCACGGTCGTCCACATCGTCGATGTTGATCGCAAGCGGAGCGCGCAGGCGCGCGGATGAAAGCCCGGAGGGCCAAGACGCGGCGGTTTAGCGGCTTGGTTCACGACAGCCGGCCCCCGGCAGGGCGCGCACCTGACTTCTAAAGCAATTAAAGCTGGTGCAGCATCCCTTCTATTGTTCGGTGCTCCCAAGTCGACAGCAGGGCGATTGGGTAAGTCCCGTATCGACCTCCCGAGTCGAAAGAGCAGCGCCGTCCATCCGTGCTCACACACGCTTTGCAGTAGTCGAGCACATCACAGTAGTTGCAGTGTCATAATGCTCAACCTGATCGCCACTTTGGTGTTCTCGGCGTCCTGGTGTAGTCTGAACCCTCCATAGGGAGTTCCAATTTGATGATCGAACAGCTCTTCAAAGCGCTACATCACTACAACGAAGCATACCGCGAACTGATCAACGAAAAAGCGATGCGGCACACGCCTGATCACGGCGACTTCGAGGTCTTTATTCAATCTGCGCTCAAGCTTACAAAGCCTGAAGACTGGGGCTTCATTTGCTCATCGATGGACATTATCAACGACAGCCTTTTAGGCATTGAGCATTTTTGCAAGTATGGCCTTGATGGCCCCACGAAGTATGACGACTTCGGGGAAAAATACATCCGCTTGTATGGCGTATTGAACGCCACGTACATCCAGCAACAAGCCCTTCTCAACCTACACCGGATTGCAAACGTCATGAACCTTCGTGACATCGAGAGCAAAGTGGCAAACCTTCAGGTACGTGAAGTCAGGAATAAACTTGGCGCGCATAGTGTCAATTATGCTAATCGCGAGGCTGGAAACACTGAAAGCTTTGTTCCAGTTAGATTTACCCTTTCAGGTATGCGCTGTGATTACTACAACAATACAACCCTGCAACATACCGAAGTAGATCTAAAAGTCATTCTTGGTGAACATGTAGAGCTAATGAATGATATGTATGATGCCATATATCGAAAGTCGGTTGGCACAATATATAAAACTAACAAAGATAAAAGAGAAGAGTTGCTAGAAAAAATTGACGATGCCAAGGTACTACGAAATGGCGGCATCGTCATGAGAACACCTGACGGGAAAAGAATATTTATCACAGCATTCGAATCAGATAAGCAGGATTAAATCTCACAAGCCCTTTGAGGTGATAGAGGTAAATCTGTCCAGCACCAGGTTTACCTCTCTATCATATGATGTATCGTCTGTTGCCTCGAGAAAGCCAATCATGATTGCCAGGGTAGGTGATACACAAAAATTAGCTGCACGAATCACCTCATCTTTTGTAGCGGGCGCAAACCTATAACCACTCCAGGTATTACTTTCTTTGTGGGAGACTATATAGCGTTTTAGCGAAGAGGCTGAATAGTGCATAGCGTCGTCAGAAAGATGCTTGTACATAAGGTAATTACTAGAGAGCGAAGACAATTCGGCAATATATTTCCACTTCAAGTGCTTCCCCTTGTCTCCAGATATCCGCTCATCCATCGCTGCTTCAACGTCGGCAGTTAAAGAGTAGCTGCCTTCTTTCAATGCTACAGCCTGACCCCGCTTTGCAGCTACGTTGTCGTGTTTTAGTAATGGGATAAATGTATCAGGATTGTCTACCAAGGCGCCGATACAAAATGAGTTTTCATAAAGACACCTAGCCATGATCCTTGCTTCTACTACCATGCCTCTTTCAAGGTTCATAATAGCTGACTGAAAATTGCTCAGTGACCTCAGGGCAGAGAACATTGTGAGCACCTTCACATCCATGGTATTGCCATGATGCCTTTCAAATCCTGAAATAACTATTTTCTGCAGGAGCTGGTTGATATCCCTGAGCAGAGAAAACCACTCTGGATTTTCTCCAGTAACATGATCAATCGTTTCCTGTATGTCGCTAGTCAAAAATCCATGGATGCTAAATCCGGTAACCCCTGTCGCTTCGGTGCTCAAATCGATCTCCCTGCCTGGTGATTTCATAATCAGCTAGGTTAGCAAAAGCTGAGGAAGGCGTGGCCTGTATTCAAGCATTACTAGGCAGATGCTCCCTTCTTCCTGCGGATCAAGTGCGATGTCGGAACCTAGCCACCCAGTTGAGCCGGGGGTGGGGTCGTATTAACAGTGGTGGTAGGTGATCAGGATGATCGGGATTGGTTGAGTTGTAGGTACGGTAGGTGGAACGATGGCTACAGTGATGTTGACGGCCAGAAGAATGATGTTAAGAAGGTCGATGATAAAGGTGAAGACTTTGGATATTATGTTTTCTCATAGTTGTCCTTTATTTAGTGTCGTCATCACCAAGCTGGCCATTCAATTGAGCCTTTTTTGAAAATAAATTAAACTCCATCCAAATTGACTCAAAAGAATTTTGGTAAAGCCCTCGACGCTACGAATTTGTTATACGCATCCTGTGCTATCGTGTAATTTATAATGTGCCAGCCGTGTGCAGTGGGATAAATAAAGCTTTTAATCTCAATCGGGGTAAAGGTAAAGTTTTCAGGCAGTCGTAGCTTTTTCTTTGCTGAGGAATCTGCGGAATTACACTGTTCGCAAATTATTACCGGGGCGAATCTTGCGGCTGCAGCTCCTTGAAAGGTATACATCCCTCCATAGGCATCACTGGCATGATCATGATGTGTATGAAGACCAGCAACCCAACCTTCAAACCGTGATGGGCTTTTAGGAAATCTCATAGTCCAGCGAAGCAACTGGAATCTAGTCCGGTTGCAACACGGGCACTGCCAATCCTCGGTTAAAGACTTATATTTCTGCTTGCAGTGACCGCCATCAAATTCCAAATACTCAATTTGTGTTGGAAGCTTTCTGTCTCGGTTACGGAGAATAGTAGCTTCGCGATCTTTGTTGCGTACCTTGCTACCATCGCAAGCTATGCAAAACTGGTTTATCAGGAAGTCTAGATGACAGCTGCAAGTAGCGTCGAAAGAACTCATTTCGCCTCCTTTGACCACATAGCCCGATTGCTATGTGGTCAAATTGTAGATCAGCTTGGCATATCGTTCTGGGGCCCTCATCTCGCGTCTCCACACGTCATCCGGCGACAATACTACCTCACCTAGCGCTGCCATGGATCATGCCGGGATTTCTCTAACAATGTCCCCCTTGATCACGTATTGGTTTTTCACGTACTCACCATCATCACCAGGGGCTTTATCGACAACGATCATGCCGTGCGTAGCGAGGATCGATAAGCCGTCTCTTAGAGAAGTCCACTGCACAGCAGCCCTATTTCTCAAGTTCTCGACATTGATGCTCGAGATCCTTGCTTGATTCGGTCGGACGATCAGTAGCACGGCGTAGATCTTAAGCGCCGCAAGCGCCTTCTCCCCTCGGCGAGAGATCTTCGGAAGGTTCTTAACAATCTCTTTGTTCGGGATTTTGTAGTAGTAACCGTCCTTTTCTGCCTCGAAATGTGGGCATGCCAGCGTGTACTCGGACTTGAGCTTGCCTCCACCAGCCTTGTGTCGAATCCACCCCCGCGCTTCCACGTCAACCAAGGCCTGGCGAACCATTGGCCGACTTAATCCTGTGCGCTCCATCAGCTCACTGACAGAGGAGACGACTGTGTATGTCTTCGCCGTAGGGGTCATTGTCGCCAGCGCGAAGACGACACGAAGCATCGCCTGAGACCGACCTGCATGAGCCCCTCCTCGAAGGAGCGCAATCTCATCAGACCACCATGCCGGCACTTTCGACCAGGGCCTCATTCCTTGTCCTTCTTTTTCACTGATTCCAGCACTGACAGAGCTTTCCAAGCTACGCCGAATGCTGCGAATGCCAGCAAGGCGATAACTCCCGAAGGCCCGCTACTTACAATCTCTTTAGCTAATTCCAACATGGTTGCTAACCCTGCTTACTCTACGTTGGCTCCCTTGTACTTCAAGGCGCAGGGACGCTTCTAGAGAAGCCTATACTTGAGCTAAAAGAAAAAACCGTTGTATATCATAGTGTTGAGAGATTATTTTGAGGTTTTCAGGGGGCAATGAGAGGTATACGAATTCCCCCTAATTTACTCCTCATTACCCCCTCAAGCGACCCGTGAATGCCGAAACTGGTCTTACAATGTCACTTCAAATCACCCTCGATCATCGCGCCGGCCTTGCTCAAAACTTTTAGCTACGGCGTTGAGTTCCTCCTGCAGCGTGACCGGCGTGGATGTCTCGTACAGAGCCAAAAACGCTTCTTGGGCCTCCAAGACTCGTTCGATTTTGCGCTGCTGTTCGGCCTCGCGTCTTTTCTTCAGAAAATCAAACATCTTCAGTACCTCGTCATGTGAGAGGTAAGCATAAGCCCTAGAAAAAAGGTCGTTTTGGGTGGGTTTCCCAAAAAAGCAGATATTGGGCATCAAGGCATCAAGGCATCAAGGCATCAAGGCATCAAGGCATCGATGCGATGATTCGAGCATCAAGCAGGCTGTGGGTCTGTGGCATCGCTTTCGCCTGCATCAAGTTGATCGCGAATCCGTGCGATCAATGCCTCTCGTCCACTAGGGTAGCTATCACGCGCCGCCCGACGATGGCACCGCGCAGCACCGGACAAACCTCCCTTGCCGTGACTGCTGGCATAGACTGGTCAGGGCAATGGGTTAAAGTCATAGAGGGATACCAGTCGGCTTTGATCGTTCTACCAAAGGTACACCGACACGCATGAACAAGGTACTCACAGGGGAGGGGGGATAAAGGTATTTTTGGACTGCGAGTTCACACAGCTGAACCGAGATACCAAGCTGATTTCCCTGGCGCTCGTGTCCGAAGCCGGCCACGAATACTACGTCGAACTCACAGACACCTACCTAGTGGGAGACTGCGGCGACTTCGTGATTCAGAACGTCCTGCCTCAGCTCAACCTACCTGAACATGGGCAACCCTTGGTCGAAGCTCAAACCTCACTGCTCGCTTTCCTGGGCAGCCTTGAAGGCCCGCTCGAGATCTGCTCGGACGCCCCGGATTGGGATTGGGATCTCTTCTGCCAATTGGCCTACGTCAATCATCGTTGGCCAGTTAACGTTGCCAATCGCGCAACCAACCTGATCCTGCTGTTCAGGCATTTAGAAACGGATGATATCGGCGACGTGGTGCTGCCAGAACTTCCGCACCACGCGCTGTTAGATGCTCGCCTCCTGGCCGACCTTTATCGTCGGCTGGCAACTGCTTCAAATCGAGGTATTGGACATGGCCTATGATCTTCGTTCGCGCGAGTCTGTCAGACGCAAAGCGCTCTGGACACTGTCGCATTTGATACCGGGTGATCAGAAGGCTGCCGCGATTGTGGATGTTCTAGACGACATCGAAGCCCAGGAGCGCGTCGACCTCAACCATATTCATCCAGGCCTCGATATCGATGCTGTCCGCAAAACAGTTCAGATTGAGGGGCACATCTCAGGCATCAACATTGTGAACGAGGCTAGTATTCCGCAGCCCTGGTGTGAGCGTTTTCTGCAAGCGAGCATTGGATCGACGCGCTTGACCGTAGGCCCGTACGCTCATGATTGGGAAAAATTTCTGGCTCAATGGCAGGTTGAAATGCAGCACCTGGGTGCTCACAGGTCAGCAAGGTCAGCATCCAGCATTTAGCCTCAGACGCACCCTGCGATTGTCTACAGTTGACGGCGCTGACTATACTGCCACCACTGAATATCTGAGGTGCTCTATGTCCCGTCTTGCTGAATTCCGCGCGCTTGAACAGCAGCTTGCTGCCCAGTTGGCCGAGCTTGAAACACTGAAAAATGATGATGGTCTAAAGCGTGAGATTGAATTCGAAACGAAACTTCGTGACCTGCTAGGTCAGTATGGTTACAGCTTGCGCAATATCGTCGCCATCCTGGATCCTCAGTCCAATAGCCGCCGCGCTCCTGCAGCCGCTGAGACCAAGGGCACCCGGAAGGCTCGCGCAGTTAAAGTTTACAAGAACCCTCATTCGGGTGAAGTGGTTGAGACCAAGGGTGGCAATCACAAAGTGCTGAAGGAATGGAAAGCGGAACACGGTTCCGACACAGTCGAGAGCTGGCTGGCCCAGTAAAAATCTGTTGAGTGCAAATAGAGGGCCCTGCGGGGCCCTTCTTTATGGGGGATAGGAAATGCTTCGTTCAGCAGCGCTTGAGCTGGCAACGAGTTTCAGGTTGGCAGTCGAGATAGTCGTAGAGACCGGCAATGTTCGCATGCACATCCAAGGTTGGCTTTCGTGTATAGAGCTTAGTCCGTGCCTGCGGCGCGAAGGCGACACCGCCACGTGAACATTCGATGGATGGTTTAAGCATGCAAATCGACGTTTCTGTTTCGGTGCCGCTACCTAGTGATTGGCCCTAAGTAGCGGTGCTCACTACGTATTAGATCCCGAATATTTCAAACATTGCTCTGTCAAGCCTAGTTTCGATTTCATTCAGAAACGCATCATACCGGTCTTGGGATATTATCCTGCCTCGCCTGCGTGCCACTCTTAAGAGCCTCGCTTGTAGGTTTTGAAGCTCAGATGCGGCGAATTGTACCCTGTCGTCCAGATTAGCAAGAGAGTCGAGTTTCAAGTCGGTAATCATAGCAGCTGCTTGCCGCTGGCGCGGAGAGCCTGGTACAGCAGAGAAAATCGGCCCAGGTGATTTTTGTACATTCTCCGTGTAGCTATCAAAGTAAGGGTGAGGCCATTTAAACTCGCCGATGAGCGGCTGAAGAAAAGATGCCACTTTTACGGCGTTGTTACCTAATTCTTTTGTCGATTTCACCATGTTGCAAGGCTGGCATGCAATTACTAGGTTTAATGGGTGGAATGCCCATCTTCTGTAGTGCGGTTTCGACTTGTCTAGAAAGTGTTCGATAGCCTCCCCGACGTTCCTTCGCTCTAATGGAATATTTCTTCGGCAGTAATAACAGGACTGAGCTTGTGATTTTCTGATTGAAGATCTAATTGCATCTCTAACTGGTTTTAGCTCATCATCACTCCATTTCATCTGGCTGCTCAGGAAGTTTGCAATTAGCGCCTTGTAAGGCTTATATCGCAGGATTTTCGCGTGATCGAGCAGCAGGGGGTCAGGGCAATTCATGATGCTCTCTCAAATAGGACAAGGTATGGAGGATTTCGCGCATCGGGTCGCCAGTTTCGGGAATCAATCCGAATTCAAGCAGAGTATCAATCGCTCGGTATAGTTCGGGGTGGTCTAGGTCACCCCTCGCTATAAAGCTAAGGCATATCTGCGTAATTTTGACGACAGTTGTAGAGCGGGAAGAGTAAATGCTAAACTGATCTTTTAATGTGCTATCAGCTGTCTTGCCATATAGGTCAGACTCATGCCATCTCTGGCCGGTAGGAAAATTGCAGGTAAAGGCATCGTTATTAGGCACACTTCCGGCTATCAGAGGCGAATGGGTCGCAACCAAAATTGTGGTGCGGATGCCGTTCAATTCTAGAACTTTCCGAAAATCCCTGAGGATGGTTTTTTGCCAGCCAGGATGTAAGGAATTTTCAGGTTCGTCAAAAAATATGAGCGCCTCGTTTTTTGCGCAGTATAATGCCCCAAGTAAGGTGAGCATGTATGCCCGTTCACCAGAGCTCAGATCTGACAGCGTGTAATATCGGCTATTCCTCTTCACTGATATTGTTTGAAGTGAGAGTCCTTTTTCTTTGAGTGCTCCTTTGATAGCAAGCAGCGTCATATCCTCTTGGACGGACTCGAGATTGACGATTACTTCGTTACTAACAAAATCGGATAGTCCGTCTTTCCTATTTTTCCCATATCTGAAATGAAGCTTTATTTCTGGAGCGATGTTGAGCTTCTCTAGGCAAAAACTGATAGCCTCTGGGTTGCTCCGGCGCATTGAACCTTCGCCCAATATGGCGCTGACGATAACGCGAAATGGTGCAATATCAGAAATCATATTGTTGGCGACTTTATAACCTAGGTAGCAGATACCCCAGTCATCAGGGCCTGCATTCCAGATTTGTCGCGGATATTTATCATTGTGGGTGCCAGATAGACATAATAGCTGTCGAAATCTTAAGTCAAGAACTCCTGCTTTGCTAATTGCTTGGGCAGCTGCAGCTGCAAAAAAACGAGATTTACCAGTGCCATTGTTTCCTGTGACGAGATTTATCTTCCCAATATTGATTGTTGAAATCAGATGGAGGAATCTCTCCAACTCTGTATCCATGCTATGGCGCGCTCCATGTAGGTCGATCTGATTTTTCAACGCAATATTATGCTACTGATCAATGGCTATCCAACAGCAAATGATCATCGAAAGTGAGCCAGAGCGTGACACGTCGAGCAAGCAACGACAGGCTAACCGCAAGCTAAGCTGGGCGCGGAGATACGAGGGTGTCTGCCCGTAGCGCCAGGCCCCACACTTCGCCGGTTTATCAATACACTAATCCTGGCGAGGTGCGGGCGCCTTGGATCAGAATCTTTCTCCCAACCACCACGCAAGGGAGCCGCACATGGAAGTCATCGAACGCACCTGCGAGACCGTGGACAGTGTCGCGAACTTTTCAGCCAGTACCGCATATTCTACGTGGTCATCGCTTGCCCTACGTTCTAGAACGTTCAACAGATGGGTATGCTTGGGCAGTGCCTGCGTTTTGTAAGCAAATGAGCGTGTGAGGATGGAGGCCCGACGGGTCAAGACGCCCTTAGGTGCGGCTTGGTTCACGACTGCCGTGCCGAAGGCCACGCCCAACTTGTGCACCCCCTAACGCTCTGACCCAGGCGAACACTGAATATCGATGGGGCAGGGCGCACGCATTCCGTACACGGAAGAAGGATGTATGGGATTTCTGGATCGATTGTTCGGTGGCCGCTTCACTCAACCGCCCGCCAATGAGCCACCGTTGAGTGAGGCTGCAATCATGCGAGAGCTTCACCCTTTCCGCGCTAAGCTCAAGGCTTTCACCCAGAGCCTACTGGCCCGTATACCTGAAAAGGAATAAGCGCGTCTCGTTCGACGAGTCATGCGTTTCTATGGCCAGGGTGAAGAGCCGTCGAGCGCGCTGACAGAAGGTTTGCTGGATCCTGGCAAAGGACAATCGCTAGAGCACATCGTCCTGCTCGCCATAGATTGGAAAGGGTTCGATGGCTTCGAATATCTGGCCCCTTGTCTGATCAAGGCCTGTGGCATTTGGGAACTGTATCCATACCGACAACGCGAGGGGCTAACCGTTGTGCAAGTGCTAGCCGAGTTTGATGAGTGGCTGTCCAGGTGCGGAAAACGCTACCTGCACCTGAATACCGGCGGTGACGAGTACGTAGGCTTCATCATGGACGCCGACCGCGTCGACATCATGATTGCGATGGCCAAAGATGCCGGCATTGAGGCGAGGCTTAAGGCTTTCTAAAGGGCTAAAGCTTTAAGCAGGTTGCCTGCTTGCTACCGTTATTTTCGAACCAGGTCTTTGTATAACTCCCGGGCCTCAAGGATCTGATCCCTGATCTCCTCTGGATCAATACGCATGCCACCGCGAGGCGTGACGTGAAGCGTCTTTAAGCGGTTCGCAGCCTTAATGAACTCCCGTTCCTCTGCCTGAACCCACGCTGGCCGCTTGTCTTTCCAAAATAGCCAACCCATTTGCCCGGCCTCATCTTTGATCGGATGCTCAGCAGTATGTGGGAGCGGTAGCCAATGTCCAAGCAAGAAGGTCAGTCGGATCGCTCTGCAAGCGGAGCGCGCAGACCAGGAGGGTCGTAGGGCATGAGGATGGAAGCCCGAAGGGCCAAGACCTGTCGTAGACAGGGCTTGGTTAACGACAGCCGTTCCCCGCAGGGGCATGCCATGACAACCTTAGCGTCGCTGACTACCGAAAGGTGCGCTGCTCGAATGACCTGGGCATAACGCCCTGCGCGCAAAGATCATATGTTTTTCGCAAGGCTACTTCGTCCGCAGACGACACCTTGGCCTGCGTAAAGATCGTCGACAAAAATCGCTTCCGCTCAACATTGGCGAGTTCAGACCAGACCCTTGCCTGACCTTGTGCATCTGGTACCGCAAGACGATCAAGGAAATACTCCTCAAGGCTATGAAGCCGTTGCTGGCCATCGACCAGAATCTCGCTGTTCTCCGTCAATCCCCTGCCTGTGTCAGCCGGCTCGCACCAGTCGTTCGTAAGGTAGCTCCCAAGATCAGCCCCTGACCAAACAGCAGTAATGAAACGAGCCTGCTGGCCTACGTTCCACTCCAGCCCACGCGCCCAAGCCGGCACTGGCATACCCATAACAAATCGAGCCGCCCATGGGTAACGATCATGAGTGGAGGACGGATCCACCAAGTATTTTTCCAGGTGGCGCGCCAACACATCGATTGGGTAATGGCTGACGGTCGTGGAAAGAAACCGCTGCGGCATTTGGATGCGCGGGTCTGATGTTTCGTCGTCGGCATAGCGTTGGAAGATGGAGTTCATGGTTCTCACTGGTGGCTACAAATAGGTGGAGGTGCTGGAGTTACTGCGGGCGCATCGCCAGGCGTCGACAGTCTCAATGATCAACACATCTCGTTCGATGGAAATCTCGATCTGGTCGCTGTCGACCAGCGCATGTGCGTAACCCTCTACATATGCTGCTGCTTTATCAAATGCAGAAAGGGTTTCTGAAGACTTGATGACGCTTATCAGACGTTGCCAGGCACAGCGCTGGCGGTTGCCCAGGATCGTCTCGGGAAACAAAATGGCGGCACTCAAATGCTGTGCGTAGTCATCGGTTGGTTGGATCAAAGCGATTCGCTCGAAGGGATACATACCTATGACAAACGGTTGGTTTTGGAAAACCTTGAGCCTAAAGCGAAAAAATTTGAAGGTGAGAAAAGCCGGGCACAGTCTCCAGCCTATTGATAGTAGTCGCAAAGCATGTAATCTGTCAGGCAGGGGCCAAAGACCCCCGCCCAGGGTAATGGTGATCGGAGCTACTTATCTACAATATTTTTTTTAGCGGGCAGGCACTTGAGGCTGTCCGGGAATACTTCTTGGGCTAAATTGGAATTTCCACATCTCCCCATTGGGGTTTTTGAATAATACTCAGTCATTTTCTGCATGCTGTGAGAGTGTAGAAACATTTTCTTGAGTATTTCAGGTGCGATAGTAGAAATCTTATGGTCTTTCATTTGAGATCTCCATTTATACGGTAGCGTATTAGTGGTTGGTAGGTGAGTTGTTGGGTACGAGATCAACGACGTTGGTATATTTTTTCCATCGAAGCTCGTATTCATCAAGCTGTTCGAGAAGGAAAAGTTCACGGGCTAGGGCGGCTTTCCACAGATCCTCAAAGCGTTCCGCATCATTACGAAGCTTAGCGATGCGAGCTTTGAGATCGGCAACCTGGCCGTTCTTCTTGGCGATCCTCTCCTTCTGAAGGGCGGCGTAATTTTCAATGTCCGCGATCAGATGCTCGTAGATATCACGATCCTTCCTGATAAGGCTCGGATCTTTCCCGGCTTCGAGGGCAACGGTGCGAAGAGAGATCTTGAATCCTTTGTCTATTCGCTCCGGCTTATTGTCAACTAAGCGGAGTAGGGCGTCGTAGAGGTCTTGCAGGCCTGTGCCTTTGATATTGCTGTTCATAGATATTAGTTAGTTAAAGTGGCTGAGAATGGTTTCGTAATCTTGAATGTTGCGCTGCTCCATCCTGTACTCGAAAGATTTTGGATCGAGATCTAGAAGGTCGATCTTGGCATGCTCAATTACGGACTCAACATTGCTTACTTTGAGCACGGAGCTGGCGCATCCGAAGCAATTCGCAAAGTTTCCATGAGCGCGGTCGTTACAAGGTTTGCTGCTTGTGCAACCACCTAGGGGCGTGCGTTGATAGAAAATCAAACCATTCTTGGATTTCTTCATTGTTTCTTCGGCTGTCTGTCGGTAGATAATCCTGTCTGGATCATTTATTTTGCTCATTGTTGTTACACGCTCACCATGGCCGCCATACAGCTTCTCAGTCGAATACAAAACTTCATTAAGGTATGAGATCCACCTGGCGTCATTCGTCGCTTTTTCAAAGTCTTTTGCCAGCTCTGGACTTTTGGTTTTCATGTTGTAATCGCCTGCTGAGCAGCCACGCTGGTAGTAAATGCTCATGGACTCAGTGAGGTGGGTTAGAAGCCGTTTAAGTTCTGGAATGTCCAGTACCTGACTTTGAGCGCCAAACACCGCCATTGTCCTTCGAAATTGGTGCGACGCAATCTTCCATGGCCTTCCTACCTTATATTTTGGATCTGAGCGCCAGTCTGCAAGCGGATCAATAGATTCCAGTTGAAGTATGTCGTCCTCTTCAATAAGAATAGGCGGTAGATACTTTTCGTATCGCGTGAAATCTTTGATAATGATTGTATCGCCGGGTTCGTTGTGGGAGAAAGGTAAGAAGCTTGGCGTGAGAAGCAGGCAGTCACCACCATTGGTTCCCTCAGGGACATAGGGAGCAATAATGTCTTTAATTATTTTAAGGCATTTAATAGGCTCGGTAATCAACTCGTTGGCAATCCAGGCTGTGTCCTTCGCTTGTCCTGTTAACTTGGTTGAGATACCCATCAGGTACAAACCCTTAGAGTTCCAACCCTCAGCTTCTTGAATGCACTCATCTTCTAGAAGTTTCGCTTCGTGATCCCTTACAAGCGTATAGATATGCACCAGGCATTTTGCACTGTGTTGAACCAGCGCCATATGCCGTGCCAGGCTTGCAGGTTGCCGGATGTTGTACTTGTTACAGAAGTATTGAAGGTTGTGGTCGCTTACCGCTCTGGCAAAGTTCGGTCGCTTTTTTTCTACAGCGTGTTGGTAGCCGAACTCCATCTCATATCTTGACGACTTAGAAGAGTCTCGGCCATAAAGAGGATCCGCAGCCAGCTTTTCCGAAAACGCTTCGATCATGTCACCGTAATTGATGAGGTCGAGTACAATATCGTTGTAGTGGTGGTAGCGAGCATGAAGAATACGGCTTGGAATGACGGGTGTTTGTTTTTCTTCGTTGTATCTGCTGGCACATCGCTTGCGCAGAACCTCAAAAAAACGTTTGTGCGGATTCAGGTTAAGCGCATTGGAGGTTAACTTAAAGTAGTCAGAAACCATTTTTCCAATGCAAGACGTGTGGGTTCGCGCTATGTCATCTACGAAGTCCATATGAGCAGGTGAAGAAATTAGTTCCTGGATTGAGATGTTTTTTTTGTCAGCGCATTTTGTCAGGATCCGAAGCGCCCTGAAGGCCGAACCAATAGTTGAGATCCTCAACACCGATCCACGATGACCAAGCGAGAAGATGTTTGTCGCAAGAAGGACTTGCGAGGTTTTGATGTTGATATCGTTGAATTTGGATTTTGACCTATACAGTTCAAAGTTGAACGAAGTCGAATCCGTTGGCACGAGCCCTAATTGCGGGAAGTCCCAATACATGTCTGAAAGAAAAATCGCTAGTCCAGTGCGGCTGTAGCTGATAATACATGTGCTGTTCAGGTCGTCCAAATCCATGCCGAGATAAGCCACGTTGACATATGGCTGACTATGCTCTTCGTGTAGCAGATTTTCATTGTTGCATGGAAGACTCTCATTGTTGCCTGGTAGGCTTTCAGGATTGTCTCCAAGGCCTCCCGTATTTTCGACAAGGCTATCAGTATCGTAGGAGAGAGGTTTGATGCTAGTTGAGATGCTGTTCACACTATTACCTTTAATCGGAAAAGTCGTTCAAGATGTCGTTGCCAGTAGTCGGTTAGTGTGTTTTTTTCATAAACTTCCGCCTGCAATTCCTCAAGGGTTTTTTCAAGCGAAGGGTTGACTGACAGCATTTCATTTAGAAGTTTTTGAATTTTCCCTAGCGTCGGGCCGTGAATCAGATTGAAGTGCTCCAGGCTAGCGCTCGAGTGGATCATTTCCTTTATTACAAACTCTAGGCTGAGTAATTTCCAGGCGTCCTCACGGTTCGCATGAACCTGGTGATGTACGCAATTCAAACAGCCGACTTCGCTTTTGCAGTCCGGTTCAGAGGTGATTTGCGCGGTTTCACTTTTCAGTGGTGCCCCCTCACTTACACAACCCCCGACTGGTGTAGAACAGGGGTGCGGACTTCCAAAGAACTCATTGACCACAGCATGGAATTTTCCGATCTGATCGACCGAACTTTGCTCATTGGCTTTTAGGTAGCTACCTCTCTGCGTCCTTTCACTGTGACCTAAGAGTATTCGTGACGCTTCGTGGCCATGTTTCTTCGCGACATAGTTATCTTTATAGTTTCTAAAGCTT
Organism: Pseudomonas sp. JC1203; assembly: GCF_056175065.1. Taxonomy (NCBI): domain Bacteria; kingdom Pseudomonadati; phylum Pseudomonadota; class Gammaproteobacteria; order Pseudomonadales; family Pseudomonadaceae; genus Pseudomonas; species Pseudomonas sp. JC1203. The sequence goes on along the minus strand of NZ_JBWCAM010000004.1, from coordinate 73,753 downwards.
TGATAGCTGAGGCACGGCACATCCGGGTCGACCAACCTTTGTATCCGGTCATGAAGGCGACGAAGGATGTTTGTGTCGAGAATTCTGTAGTTGGATAGCTTGTTGCCATCAAATCCAATAAAGAGATAGGGGTGGTCAACTCCATGGCACAAGTAGTTCCTCAGTGTAATAAATTTTCGGAAGTGCTTGATAAAACTTGCCTTTACGCGAACAATGACTTCCTTGTTGTTGGCTCGAAATTTGATGGATCGCACACCAATTTCTTCAGTGTTTGCTATTTCGAAATTTGCATCCCAAGGAATTTCACGCAGAGGGGATTCGTTGATGGCTGTCGCTGCAACAAACATTGAAATAAAGCTGTCATGAGCAATCCTAGCAAGGGATACGCGGTACTTGGCGTCTCTAGACGAATTGGCGAGTCTAAGCCTAGACTCATATAGTTTTTTTGCATCATAATAGTAGGTGTCATTATTTGAAAGGGAGCGGCTTCGAAATTCTTCTAACGTTCTCAAGCGGGCCAGGCTGTAGTCAAAGGATCGAGACCCGGCAGTCTGCTCGCCACCTTTAGCAAGAATCTTGTCGGTTATGAGCGGATACTTGTCATCCGGTAGTATCCATGCATACCCATCTCTGACCTTTAGTTTATATGGCATTGCCTCTTCTTTGATCAAGAATTCAGTTAGTCCAGTAAAGAGAGGCTCACATGTCTGCAGGTGATATTTAATCGATTCGCGACTTGGTGGTTGTATCTCAGTCGTGGCTTTTTCCTGAGGACGCACTATCAGAGGAAGCTGTGCGAAGATATATTCTTCCTCTGGAAATATATGCTCACCGCATGTTTTACATACGGTTTGCATACGCCTGCGTGTGTTGTATTCCCTGTGGTCAGTGTTAAGGTACTCACTGAACGCCACCAATGCTCCATGATATGAGTCTGAGTCATCAAGAAAGCTTTCGAATCCGTTATTCTCGCACCACTTGGCCATAATTACCCAGTCCGCTATTGCGGAGTAGCCTGAGCTAAGAGCTGCTCGAGTAAGGCTCATGGTTATGATGTGGCTCGCCAGGTTTTTCACTCTGGCCAGCCGCTTCGGAAGGTGTGTAGATACGTCGACGTTCCTCCTCGCTTTCGCGCCAGAACGAACACCAAAGCAAATAGCTCCAAAATCAAAAGCCTGTCGATGGCTAAACCGCACCAGAATTGATTCGATTGGATTTCTTGCCAGCACATTATGAACTTCGTTTAGCAGTTTGGCGTGGTTTACTTGGACGTCAAGGCGAATCTCGCAGCAGGGCCTGTAGTCCATTTCAGTCCCCCACCAAGCTCATGATGTGCCTCTGATAATCACTGTCAGCTTCGTGCACCATTTCATTGACACGCCGGTAGTCTAAGTAACTCATCGTGGTCTTGCGGTTGGAATGGTGCAGGCGCTTAGCAACATAGTCGATCAGTTCGAGATAGCCGATTTTGCCTTGGGCAAGGAGTTCTCTGCGCTCATCTACCAAATTCATGCCGAATGAAGCCCTTAAGTCGTGAAAACTGAATGTGAAGTGGTGACCCTGTGCTTTTAGCTGCGGAGCCAAAGTGTCCTTGATAAATTTTCGTACTGCCGAACCTTTTTCATGGTTCTTATATATATCTTTGTCAAGGTGGCTTACATATAGTGGTTTTCCGGTTCTGCTAAGAAAAACATATTGCTCAGACTCATCCCTTTCCAACGCTTGGTCTTTGCGGTATTTGTAACGCTCGGACTGAAGGTAGGTGAATAGCCGATGATGTACCCAGCCAGGAACTTGAATGCTCTGCTTCTTCCCATATTTAGTATCTATGAGAAAACCCTCTCCTGCGCTTATCGAATATGTGCCAGTATCGTCTGAAGAGGCCTTAATCACATTTCCGACTCGTATGGTTAGTACCGTTTGAATTCTCATGCCGGAGAATAGTGCCAAGATGAATGCGAGCAGCATTTCAATGTTGCTTATGAGGAGAAGCGCTTTAATCACCGCGTCTTGCTCCAATTTATGGAGTGGGCGAAGCTTTCCGCCGTCATAAATGAAATCACTTGATTCATCTTTGTTTTCTGGGAAGGTTAGATCTGTGGTAATTACCTCTCGGGTTCTGGTAAAGCCATGTCTGTCAATACGTGATACATGAATGATTTTCTCTTTCCAAGGTGGCTTTGCCGGTATGAAGTTTCGATATCTCATTCGCCATCGGTAATACCGAATCATGGCGCGTATCTTGTTATTAACGCCTGTAGCCCCCCTCTCGCTACGTGCAATAGCTAACTTGAAGTGTGCTTTGAACCGGTATGTCGGCCTTTCAAACTCCCTTCCCTTAAAATCTAGGTGATCCAGATCGTGGTCGAGCATTACATTCATAAACTCTTTTAGGTTGACCGCCTCAGCACCTAAAGTTTCCGCAGAGAGTTTGGGGTACTGCTTGGCTCGCCAAAAGAGATAGAGGTTGCCTTCTACCCAAGGCGTGCCATCAGGCTGAAGAATGATCTTCATCCCTTGAATGTAATCTTCGTCTTGGTACTCCACTGGGTAAAAGACGGAAGGGTCAGTTGGAACAGAGACCATTGCTTCTATGGGGACTTTGTTGCTTTTTGTGAAGGGGGTGAGCCCTTTCAATTCTACAGTTGTGTACATGATGCTCTTACATGTTAGAGGTCAGGAGAGGAATCAGAGGAGGTACTCCGAACCAATTTCAATGGGTGAGCAGAGTAGAGAGTGTAGGAAATTTTGCAAGAGGTGGTTTTGTCGAATGCTTAAAGTTTGATTTTTAATTAGCCCAGTATTGTCATTGATTTTTTATTTTATTTTATAGGCGTTTTAATTGGTTTTGAGGTGGGTGCTCGGCTGTAAGGCGTGTGCTTCGTGGGTTTCCGATTTTTAATTTTCGGGAATGGAGGTTTATTTTTTCGATTATTTTTTAATTAGAGCTCCGCAGGGCTTGGTCTTCTTTGCTACGTGTCAATTAGATCAATATAAGGCCTTTGGAATTCTGTCAGGTTTACCCGGTGTGCCTCCCAAATGGCGTTGTAGGTGGGTTTTGGTATCTTTTGGCTTACTGGATAGTAATTACTGAAAATTGCCCAAAGGGCTTTCAATGCTCTGTTTTTCCTTTAATTGACATGGTTTTTTATATTAGTGATAAAAAGTGACTGGCGGTCGAAAGAAATCTGGCTGCTGAACGTTTTTGAACAGTTTTTCAGCCCGCCCGGCGGCCCCGGCATCAACGTGAAGCGCGTTTGGGCTAGTTGATTAACGATGTTGGCGGCGGACGGAACTGGTCTGTGAGTAGAAGCTGTCGTCTCGGCCGGAGCTTGGACTGAGGCTTATCGGGACACATGGACATGGCCTAGCGTGGCTACTGGTCTTCTCTGACGCCAGTTTTGCCGATTTTTGGCCCTTAGGCGCTGGATCGGCACCTGGTCATAACGTAAGTTGAGCCTCACCTCTTGAGCTTACTGAGGGAGGTTAAGACCATCAATCGCGTCCTTACCTCGCCGCATTCAACGTGTATGACCACCCTGCGATGACGGTGTGGCACATCCGGCACCAAGCTTTATTTGAGCTCCGCTGACTACATCGATAGGGTTTTGGCAGAGCGTTCAAGCTACATGTGGCTCTAGGGATCTTGATCACTCCACGAGCCCTGGCATGGGTGTAGGTGCTAGCGGAACCACATTGATCCCCGTGGCCCCAGTCCAGCAATCTCGTAGGAGTGGAAGCGGTCGCCGACAGGCGCTAGGGTAGGGCTGCAAATCAGACAAGGAAATTGTCCGCGCCGGCTCGTGGTTCCCGGCGTTCTGCGGAGGGGGCGGAGATGAACATTACCGAACCGGAAGTTGAACGCCCACTCGCACAGCGGCAGCACGTCACTATGCGTGCGCCTGTAGATCGCCGGCAGCGCTCGCGCCAAGTTATTCGAGGGATGCGGTGCGAGTTGTCCGCCTGGGGAGACGGCGTGACGCTGGACGGGCTGCGCGTGGAGTTGTAACAGATTCACCCCGCAATACCGCACAAGCTTTCGGGCGGCAGGTGCGGCGAGTGGAAATGAGGGGCTAGCACAGGTGAGGCAAAGATGCCCTTTTTACGCTGTATTTCACCCCTCGGTGCGGTACGCAGCATTCAGCGCGGAATATAGTTTCAGACGGCTATCCATGATTTTTTACGCCACCCATCGAGTTCCGCGACCGTGACCTTGTCGTTACTCACGCTTGCGAAACGATAGTAATCAGATATAAGTTGGCCGTACTCTCGCAGCTGCTGATTGGCATGCCCCATGAGAAGCAACCGACCCTCACTATTGGTAAGTCCCTTGAACAGCTTGAAAAGCTCAAGGCGGTATTCGGTGATCAGCTTGAGCTTCTCTTCCGAAGGGGCATCCCCACGGTCTTTGATCCTGGCCCAGTCAGTGATGTGCGCCCAGTGCTTCAGCAGTACGTGAGTGACCTCTTCGATACTGAGGGCCACGCTTTCTAGCATTTCCACGTTCTTCGCGTGGCGCTCTTTCTCTATGGTTCTAGTGTGGCTTCGGCCATTGTTGACATGGGTCGCTATGCCTATAGCCACCGCACCCAGGCCGATCTTCATCGCTTTATCGACAACCTCAAGCCAAGTTGTAGGCACCGCCAATCCCAGTAGTTGGTAAAAGAGGCGGGCGATTCTACATGGTGTCAATAGTGTGGCACAGCTGGTCGGCGCGCCTTCATCAAGGCGTCAAGGGCAGCGCCTCAATCAACACCACTGCGGCGTTATCTTTCAGTCGCCTTTTGCCACGCCTTATCTGCAGCATGAAACTGACCAAGGCATTGCGCACCTATGTCCGTTGATAGCCGCCAACCGGACACCTGCCACTCAATGTCGACATCCACTTGCGACTCTGGAATAAGCCAAAGCGTTTTTAAGAGTGAATAAGGATCTGCTTTGCACGGCTTGAGGTGAGGGGTGCTTAGGTGCCTCGCCTGCATTCCCTCTGAGGAGGCTTGTTGCTGTCAAGATTGCTGCGAGCTCACGATACGTCGAAGCAGGCTTCAACTCACGCGTAGTTCTGCACCTTCACCGTGTGCAGGGTGATGTCCACCACGTCGCCATCGGCGCCCACCTGGGGCATTTCGATCCAGTCGCCCACGCGCAGCATGTCGTTGCTGGTCAGCTGCACGCTGGCCACGAATGACAGCAGGGTGTCCTTGTACACCAGCAGGATGACCGCGGACATGGCGCCCAGGCCCGACAGCAGCAACAGCGGCGAACGGTCGATGAGCGTGGCGACGATGATGATGGCGGCGAAGATGTACAGGATCATCTTGGCCAACTGCACATAGCCCTTGATGGAGCGCGTGCGCGCATGTTCGGTGCGTGCGTAGATGTCCAGCAGGCCGTTGAGCAGGGCGCCCAGGCCCAGGGTGAGGCACAGGAAGGTCACGGCCAGGGCCAGGTTGCCGATGAACAGCGCGGTCTTGTCGCTCAGGCCCGGCACCAGGGCCAGGCCGAACTGGATGACCAGCGAGGGCACTGTCTGCGCCAGGCGATGGAAGACCTTGTTGCGGTGCAGGTCGTCCAGCCAGTGCAGTGCCGGCTGTCGGCCCAGCAGGCGCATGCCGTACAGCAGCACCTGGCGCGCCAGGCGGCCGAGGCCCAGGGCGATGCCCAGCAGCACGGCCAGGGCCAGGCCGGTGCGCAGCAGCGGTTGATGTTCCAGGGTGGCCCACAGGGCCTGTGCCTGAAGCCAGAAAGCGTGAGTATCCATGGGTTGCAGCGGGTGTCCGGTAGGCTGAAGGACTGACCATTAGAGCCCATCACCACGACAAAATGGCAATTAGTACGTTACAGGACGTAAAGAAATTCGGCTTATTGCCGCGCAAACCGTTACGCTATGCAGTTGAATTTATGTACTTCGCCGAGGTAACACCCGTGTTTTCCCAATTCCCCTTGCATGAACGCCTGCTCAAAGCCGTGGCCGAGCTGAATTTCGTCGAGCCTACCCCGGTGCAGGTAGCGGCTATCCCGCTGGCAGTGCAAGGGCGCGACCTGCGGGTGACGGCGCAAACTGGCAGCGGCAAGACCGCAGCCTTCGTGCTGCCCATCCTCAACCGCCTGATCGGCCCGGCCAAGGTGCGCGTGGAAATTCGTGCCGTCATCCTGCTGCCGACCCGCGAGCTGGCCCAGCAGACCCTGAAGGAAGTGGAGCGTTTCTCGCAGTTCACCTTCATCAAGTCCGGCCTGATCACCGGCGGTGAAGACTTCAAGGTGCAGGCCGCCATGCTGCGCAAGGTGCCGGACATTCTGATCGGCACCCCCGGCCGCCTGCTTGAACACCTCAACGCCGGCAACCTCGACCTGAGCAAGGTGGAAGTGCTGGTGCTGGACGAAGCAGACCGCATGCTGGACATGGGCTTCTCCGAAGACGTCACGCGCCTGAGCGACGAGTGCAAGGACCGCGCCCAGACCCTGCTGTTCTCTGCCACCACCGGCGGCGCCGGCCTGCGCGACATGATGAGCAAGGTGCTGAAGGACCCCGAGCACTTGCTGATCAACAACGTCAGCCAGCTGGCCGAAGGCACCCGCCAGCAGATCGTCACCGCTGACCACAACGTGCACAAGGAACAGATCCTCAACTGGCTGTTGGCGAACGAGACCTATCAGAAGGCGATCATCTTCACCAATACCCGTGCCATGGCCGACCGTATCTATGGCCGCCTGGTGGCCCAGGAATACAAGGCGTTCGTGCTGCACGGCGACAAGGACCAGAAGGACCGCAAGCTGGCCATCGACCGCCTGAAGCAGGGCGGCGTGAAGATCCTGGTGGCCACCGACGTGGCGGCCCGCGGCCTGGACGTGGACGGCCTGGACCTGGTGATCAACTTCGACATGCCACGCAGCGGCGACGACTACGTGCACCGCATCGGCCGTACTGGCCGCGCTGGCAACGAAGGCCTGGCGGTGTCGCTGATCTGCCACGGCGACTGGAACCTGATGTCGAGCATCGAGCGCTACCTGAAGCAGAAGTTCGAGCGCCGTGTGATCAAGGAAGTCAAAGGCACCTACAGCGGGCCGAAGAAGGTCAAGGCCTCGGGCAAGGCCGTGGGCGTGAAGAAGAAAAAGACCGACGCCAAGAAAGGCGACAAGAAAACCGCCGCCAAGGGCCCGACCAAGCGCAAGACGGTCAACAAGCCCAAGGCCGACCAGCTGGTGAGCGCCGACGGCATGGCGCCGCTGAAGCGCCGCAAGCCGGCTGCTGACGCCGAGTAATACGGCTATGTAGCCGCTGCCTCAGGCAGCGGCTACGTTATTCAGGAGTCGGCTTTCCTGCCGGCTTCCTTCAGCTCCTGCAGCCGCTTGTCGATCAACTGGCACTTGTCCGGCAAATCCTTGCTGGCGGTGTCCAGTTTCATGCCTTGCAATTCTTCATTGATCTCCCTGGCCTTCTGCGGGTTCTGTTGAGTCAGGTTGGCCACCTCCTGCGCCAGCTGCTCGCGCTTGGCCGTGGCCTCTTCCAGGGTGCAGGCGAAGCTGTTCACGCTCAGCACCAGCATGCACGCGCCCGCGATGCTCATTACCGTCTTCATCATCCACCTCCTGCCGCGATACCCGGTGGAGCCTGCGCACGCGCCGAAAGTTCAGCGTGAACGGCTGCGCGGCGCGCGGGTCACAAGCTGTGTAGGCCTTTTCACTCAGTGTTGGAGGTAGCTCAGGATGACAACGTATAACTGGGATTTGCTCGAACGCCTGTTGCATGAGGTGCAGAACGGCGCCGGGCACAGCTTCACGCCACGCCCCTATGCCGAGCAGCACGCCGCCCAGGTGGCTGCCGACGGCGACTCGCCAGGTGACCTGGACCATTTGAAGGCGCTGGCCGGCGAATATGAGAAGCTGTTGCTGGACCGTGGCTATATCGAGCCGCGCCCGGAAGACGAAGGCGGCAACGGCGAGAATTTCGTGCTCACGCCCCGGGGTTCCAGCCTGTTGAGCCTGATCGACACTAGTATTCCCGGGCACGAACACCCGCGGCAGGTGCTGGACGAGCAGGAGGACCCGCTGCTGCCGGAGGTCTTCGATGAGGTGGCCAGCAAGGCGCAGATTGCCGGTGGGTCGGTGTAGGTTACCGATCGTCGGGCGCAAGGTGGCTGGTGGATGAAATTCGTCCTGATTGAGACGTTTTGCCGCACTTTACCCGGTGCGCATGATGGCAATCAGGACTATGATCTGCTTGAGACGACGCAAACATTGACCCGTCGCTCAGGTTTACCCTAAGGGGGGCTCTATGAACCGCACTCTGTATAACTGGCTCCATGACCTTGGCGTTGCCCTGGGCCTGATTCCGCCACCGCTGCAGCCGATCCCGATTCCTACCGAAGACAACGACCGTCGCCGCCAGCCGCGCCGTTAAGGTTTGACGCCGCCTGTGGGGGTGGGCAGAGCCCGCTCCCACATCGATCTAGTCAATGGCGCGCTATTTCCTGCAGGAACCGCCATAGGTCGTTGGCCGTCACCGCCTGCTCCAGCAACTTGTCCTCCTCGCTGGTAAAGGCCGTCAGCCCGTACTCGTCCTCCAGGCGGGTAATCAATTCCATGATGTCTTTCTTTTCCAGCCCAAGGGATTCCAGGCTGACGTCGTCGTCGAAGTCGCCGTCCCCCAGGTAGTCGCTGATGAAGTTGTGTACCGTCTTGCGGATACCGAATCGCGGCATGGCGAGGCCCCTACGCAGAAGCGTGGTCGTGGGGATTCATCCTCTGAATCAGGCGGGAAAGGTCATTGATGGTACTGACCTGGGGCAGCAGCCGGTCAGGGTCCAGCGGCACGCCGAACAGGTTTTCCAGGCGGTGGAAGAGTTCGGGCAGGTCCAGCCGTGGCGTGTCGCAATGCTGCGCGGCGAGTTGCTGCTCGATGGTGCTGTGGATGTAAAGCTGAATATCGGTTCTATTCATGGCAGACCTCCGAAATGCGTGCACGCTCCGTCCGGCAATTCGTTTGCGGTACTGTCAGAACAACAGCGGCCCTTCCTTGTGAAAGCGCCGTATCCCTCATCGGGGATACGGCTTTTTTCAGTATGTTAGGCCAGTTTCGCCGCCAGCGCCGGGCGGCGTGACAAAAGGCTGACGAGCACGAAGCTCACCAGGCCCACTGCCAGACTGTAGTAGATGGGCGTGTTGGCATCCAGGCCGTCCTTGAACATGAACACCAGGGCGGTGATGAAGCCCAGGGTCATGCTGCAGATGGCCCCCGCAGTGGTGGCGCGCTTCCAGAAGATAGCGCCGATCAGCGGAATCAGCATGCCGCCTACCAGCAGGTTGTAGGCCAGGGTCAGGGCGCTGATCACGTCGTTCACCACCAGGGCGATGCCCAGCACCGCAATGCCGGTCAGCAGGGTGAACAGGCGGTTGATGCCCAGGCTCGACTGCTTGCCGCCGCGCAGCTTGGGCAGCAGGTCTTCGGTGAGTACCGTGGAGGCGGCCAGCAGGCCGGCGCTGGCGGTGGACATCATGGCGGCCAGGGCTGCGGCAATCACCAGGCCGCGGATGCCATCGGGCAGGCTGGCTTTCACAATAGCGGCGAAGGCGTTGTTGACGTTATCCAGGTCCGGCAGCAGCACGTGGGCCGTCATGCCGATCAGCGCGCAGGCCAGGCCGTAGACAATGCAGTACAGGCCTGCGGTAGTGCCGGCGTATACGGCGACCTTTTCGTTCTTGGCGGTGAACACCCGTTGCCAGATGTCCTGGCCGATCAGGATGCCGAAGAAGTAGATCATGAAGTAGGTGATGATGGTGTCCCAGCCAATGCTGGTGAAACTGAAGCTGGACGCCGGCAGTTTCGCCACCAACTGGTCCCAACCGCCCACGCGGTACAGGCAGATGGGCAGCAGGATGAACATCAGGCCCACGGTCTTGATCACGAACTGGACGATGTCGGTAAGGGTCAGCGACCACATGCCGCCAATGGTCGAGTACACCACCACCACGCCGCCGCCAGCCAGCACCGCCAGCCAGAAAGGCAGGCCGAACAGCACTTGCAGCACGGTGCCGATGGCCAGGATCGAGGTCACGCCGATCATCAGCGCGTAGGCCAGCATGATCACCGCGCTGGCCTGGCGGGCCATGGGGTTGTAGCGCTTCTCCAGCACCTGGGTGACGGTGAAGATCTTCAATTTCAGCAGCGGCTTGGCCAGGAACAGGTTCAGGGCGACGATGCCCAGGCCCAGGGCCGCGCACAGCCAGAAGCCGGAAATGCCATGTACATAGCCCAGGCGCACGGTGCCGACGGTGGACGCGCCGCCCAGCACGGTGGCGGCCATGGTGCCCATGTACAGCGATGGGCCCAGGTTGCGGCCGGCTACCAGGTAGTCTTCATGGGTTTTTGCCTTGCGCATGCCGTACCAGCCAAGCAGCAGCATGCCCGCCGCGTAGATCGCGACGACGAAAATATCCAAAGCCATGGGTAAATCTCCGATCTTATTGTGTACGTAGCAGCTGCCGCAGGCTGCGTCCTGATACCCAGGACGCGGCCGGCGGCCGCTGCTACGGGTTAGGCGGTGGTGGCGCCGGCAGCGATGGAGGTGCTGCCGGTTTTACCGTTTGGGCCATACACCGCTGCCGCTTCCGGTACCAGCTTGAGCAGCAGCAGGTACACCACCGCCGCCAGCCCCAGGGTTACTGGCAGGCTGATGTCGATGCCACCGGCCAGGTTGCCCAGCGGGCCGACGAATTGCCCCGGCAGGTTGACGAAGCACAGGCCCACCAGCGCGCTGGGAATCCAGGCCCCCAGCCCGCGCCAGTTCCAGCCATGGTGGAACCAGTAGCGGCCACCCTGTTCGCCGCGGGTGAACACCTGCAGATCATCGGGGCAGTACCAGCCGCGGCGCACCAGCAGGCCGATCAGCATGATCACCATCCACGGCGTGGTGCAGGTGATGATCAGCACCACGAAGGTCGACACGCTCTGCACCAGGTTGAAGGCGAAGCGGCCGATGAAAATGAAGGCGATGGACATCAGGCCGATCAGCAGGGTGGCCTGCACCCGCGACAGCAGGCGTGGGAACACGCTGGACATGTCCAGGCCGGTGCCATACAGCGAGGTGGTGCCGGTGGACATGCCGCCGATCACCGCCAGCAGGCACACCGGCAGGAAGAACCAGCCCGGCGACACCGCCAGCAGGCCGCCGACGTAGTTGTTGTTGGCGATGTAGTCCGGCGCCTGGGTGGCGACGATGGTCGCGGTGGCCAGGCCGAACATCAGTGGCAGCAGGGTGGCCAGCTGGGCGAAGATCACCGCGCCCATGATGCGTGCCTTGGCGGTGCTGCGCGGAATGTAGCGCGACCAGTCGCCCAGGAACGCGCCGAACGAGATCGGGTTGCTCATGGCCACCAGCGAGGCGCCGATGAAGGCCGCCCAGAAACCGGCCTGGCCGTGGCTGACGGTACCGGCGTAGTTCACGTCGAAGGCACCGGCGAAGGCGGCGATACCCGACAGGAACAGGATGCTGGCGGTCCACACGGCGATCTTGTTCACCCACAGCATGAAGCGGAAGCCGTAGATGCACACTGCCAGCACCAGCACCGCGAACAGGCCGTAGGTCAGGCCCAGGGTCAGGTCGGTTTCCGGCAGGCCGATCAGGCGCTTGGCGCCGCCCACCAGGGCGTCGCCCGAGCTCCATACCGACAGCGAGAAGAAGGCGATGGCGGTCAGCAGCGACAGGAACGAGCCGACAATGCGCCCGTGCACGCCGAAGTGCGCACCGGAAGACACCGCATTGTTGGTGCCGTTGATGGCGCCGAACAGGCCCATGGGCGCCAGGATCAGCGCGCCGACCAAAGTGCCCAGCAGCACGGCCACCAGGCCCGCCTGGAACGACAGCCCGAACAGCACCGGAAAGCTGCCCAGCACCGCGGTGGAGAAGGTATTGGCGCCGCCGAAGATCAGGCGGAACAGGTCGAGGGGCTTGGCGTTCCTTTCGTGGTCCGGGATCTGTTCGACCCCGAAGGTTTCTATCTGGCTGATGCTGGTCGTGCTGTTGTTATTGTTCATGATCTGCTCCGATCATTGCGGGCGCCCGTCTACGCGGGCGGCGCGGCGTTCAAGGGGAGGGCAGTGTCGAGGGTGCAGCGGATAAGTGTTCGTGGCAGGCCAGCCAACGGCCTTCTTGTTGTTGGCGAAACACAATGGTTTCGCGCTCCTGGCTAAAGCACATCTCCCCTTGCATGCGCAGCTGTGTCGCCACGTCATGCATGAATATCGCCACGTCACCCTGCAGGCTGACGACGGCGTTGCTTGAGGTGCATTCAATCACCTCGAAGCCATCCTCGCGCCGCCAGCCGTCCCACACCTCACGATAGGCATCGCGGGACAACAGGGGCTGCGCAAGGGTGTAGAACACGAAGGTGGCGTCGGCCGTGAAGGCGTCGAAATACGCCTCGCGGTCGTTGTTGGCAAAAGCGGTGACCAGGTCGCGGGCGGCTTGCAGTACTTGTTCTTGTTTGCTCATGGCCATGTCCTCAGCGGTGCACCACGCCCGGCAGCACGCAGAGCATTTCGTACAGCAGGTTGGCGCCCAGCAGCGAGGTATTGCCGGTGGTGTCGTAGGGCGGCGAGACTTCTACCAGATCGCAACCGACCAGGTCCAGGCCCTGGCAGCCACGCACGATCTCGATGGCCTGGATGGTGGTCAGACCGCCGATTTCCGGGGTGCCGGTGCCAGGCGCCCACGCCGGGTCGATGCCGTCGATGTCGAAGCTCAGGTACACCGGGCCGTCACCGACCTTGGCGCGCACTTCTTCCATCAGCGGTGCCAGCGACTTGTGCCAGCACTCTTCGGCCTGCACCACGCGGAAGCCCTGGTTGCGGCTCCAGTTGAAGTCTTCGGCGGTGTAGCCCTGGGCGCGCAGGCCGATCTGCACCACGCGGTCGCAGTCCAGCAGGCCTTCTTCCACGGCGCGGCGGAAGGTGGTGCCGTGGGCGATTTTCTCGCCGAACATGTGGTCGTTGACGTCGGCGTGGGCGTCGATGTGCACCAGGCCCACCTTGCCGTGTTTCTTGTGGATGGCACGCAGAATCGGCAGGGTCACGGTGTGGTCGCCGCCCAGGGTCAGCGGGATTACGTTGTGTTCCAGGATCTCGTCGTAGGCTTCTTCGATGATGCGCACGGCGTCCAGCAGGTTGAAGGTGTTGATTGCCACGTCGCCGATGTCAGCGACCGACAGCGAGTCGAAGGGGGCGGCGCCGGTGGCCATGTTGTAGGGGCGGATCATCACCGACTCGGCGCGGATCTCGCGTGGGCCAAAGCGGGTGCCGGAGCGCAGGGAAGTGCCGATGTCCAGCGGAATACCGACGAAGGCTGCGTCCAGGCCAGCTGCGGTTTGCAGGTGCGGCAGGCGCATCATGGTGGCGATGCCGCCGAAACGCGGCATTTCGTTACCGCCCAGTGGTTGGTGAAGAATCTTGTCCACGGGTTACCTCATCGTTTGTATTTTTTCTTTGCGCTCGGTCAAGGCCGGCACGTTGAGGCGGAGTCTGCATAAAGGTAGTGACCCTGAAGAATCGCTACAGAGAAATACTTAGTTCAGATTTTTCTGAAGTAATGCCGTTACACTGTTTGCTCTATTGATGGGTTCTTGTGGGCGCGGGCTTGCCAGCGAGCTGTTGCGACACTGCAAAGCTCGCTGGCAAGCCAGCTCCCACAGACGCCGCAATCCTCAACCCAGTGTGACCCATGGCCAACGCACTTCCCGACCTGAAACTGCTGCGCATCTTCGTCAGCGTCGTCCGCCACCAGGGCTTCGCCAACGCCCAGCAGGAACTGAACCTGTCCACCTCGGCCATCAGCACCTACATGAGCCAGTTGGAAGCGGCCCTTGGCATCGTGCTGTGCCACCGCGGCCGCGGTGGTTTCAGCTTGACCAGCAAGGGCGAGCTGTTCCACCAGGAGACCCTGCGCCTGTTGGCGGAAATGGAAGGTTTCGAGCAGTACGCCGCCGCCCTCAAGGGCGAGCTGCGCGGCACGCTGAACCTGGGGGTCATTGACTCCACCGTCAGCGACCGTGCGCTGCCGTTCGCCGAGGCCATTGGCGCCTACTGCCAGGAACACCCGGCGGTGCACCTGCACTTGTCGGTGTCCAGCCCCTACGAATTGCAGCTGGGCGTGCAGGAAAACCGCCTGGACCTGGCCATCGGCGCGTTTTCCACGCGCATGAGCGGCCTGGTCTACCAGCCGCTGTACCGCGAGCAGCACTGGCTGTACTGCAGCAACCGCCACCCGCTGTACGCCGAGCGGCGCATTCCCGAGCAGGTCATCACCCAGCAGCGCATGGTGGGCCGTGGCTATTGGAGCCAGGCCGAACTGGCCCGCCACGGCTTCAAGCACAGCGCCGCCACGGTAGAGAGCATGGAGGCGCAGCTGATCCTGGTGCTGTCGGGCGCCTACATTGGTTACCTGCCCGAGCACTATGCCCAGCCGTGGGCCGATAAAGGCGACCTGCGGGTGCTATCGCCGGCGACTTTCGGCTACCAGGCGCCATTTTCCATGATCACCCGCCGTGGTCGCAGCCGCGAACCCTTGATCCAGACCTTCCGCGACTTGCTCAAGGCGCAGCTCACTCCGGTGTGAAACGTGCGGTGCGGCGCTGGGTCGCACCGCCAAAACGCCATTATTTGTGCGTTTGCCGATACTCGGCGCGTCGAACGCCCCTACAGCCCTGAAATGCTCTGCTACACCTTTCAGAGCTTGATGACACATTTTCTCATCGACAGCAGGGACGGCCCAACGATGCGCATGAATTTGCCCATTACCGAACACGAACGCACTTTTTCAAGCGACCAGCGGCTGATCTCCACCACTGACCTGAACAGCAACATCACCTACTGCAACGACGCCTTCGTCAGCATCAGTGGGTTCACCTACGACGAACTGGTGGGCAAACCCCACAACCTGGTGCGCCACCCGGACATGCCGCCGGCAGTCTTCGCGCAGATGTGGGAGACCATCAAGCTGGGCAAGCCGTGGATGGGCGTGGTGAAGAACCGCGCCAAGAACGGCGATTATTACTGGGTGAGCGCCTACGTCACGGCCATCTATGAGCACGGCCGCATCAGCGGCTTCGAGTCGGTGCGCGCGGTGCCCAGCCGTGAGCAGATCCGCCGCGCCAGCCAGTTGTACGCGCGCCTGCGGGCCGGCAAGTCGCCGGTGGCCCCGGCAGCGCGGCTGGGCAAGGCCTTCCTGCGCGGCTGGCCGATTCTTGCAGCGGCCGGCGTGTCGGTGCTCAGCCACTTTTTCCTCGACGGCTACCCGGCGCTGCTGGTAGTGCTGGCCAGCCTGGTGGGCGCCTGGGCGCTGACCGAGCGCCGGCAGGTGCGTGACATCGAGCGCACGCTGGACGAACACCCGAAATCCTTCACCAGCCCCTTGGTGGCCCTGACTTACAGCGATACCCCGGGTGCCCAGGGGCGCCTGGACCTGGCCATGTTCAGCGAAGAGGCGCGGCTGCAGACCGCGCTCACCCGCCTGGTGGATGCTGGTGTCAGCGTGCGCGAGCGCGCCTCGCAGTCGTCGGGCTTGTCCGGCGCCCAGGCTGAGCTGCTGGACCGCCAACGTAGCGAAACCGACCAGTCGGCCACGGCCATTGCCGAAATGGCCGCTACCATCCAGGAAGTCGCGCACAACGTGCAGAACACCGCCGTGGCCGCCGCCGACGCCGACCAGCTTGCCCAGCAGGGCAGCGCCCTGGCCCAGCAGAGCCTGCAGGCCATGGGTTTGATGAGTGGCGCGGTCAGCGAGATCGGCCAGGCGGTCAATGCCTTGGCCCAGGAAACCCAGTCCATCGGCAGCGTCGCCGACGTGATCACCGCCATTGCCGAGCAGACCAACCTGCTGGCGCTCAACGCCGCCATTGAAGCGGCGCGCGCGGGCGAGCAGGGCAGGGGCTTTGCCGTGGTGGCCGACGAGGTGCGCTCGCTGGCGATGCGCACGCGCAGCTCCACCGAGCAGATCCATCAGATCATCACCTCGCTGCAGGCTGGTGCTGACCGCGCGGTGCACACCGCCACCCGTGGCGAGCAGATCTCCAAAGACAGCGTGCAGAGCGTCGAGGCCGTGCAGACGGCGCTGGTGGGCATAACCCAGGCGGTAAGCCGCATCACCGGCATGAGCCAGCAGATGGCCACGGCCTCGGAACAGCAAAGCCACGTGGCCGAGGACATCAACCAGCAGATCACCCGTATCGCCCAGCTGTGCGACCGTAGCGCCACCCAGGCCCGCGAAGGGGCGCAGATCAGCCAGGAGCTGGAGCGCATGGCGGAGTACCTGCATGACCTGGCGGAGCGCTTTAGCCGCTGACCTGTAGCAGCTGCCGGAGGCGGCGTCCGGGGCTCCGCGCAGGCCCCGGACGCCGCCTTCGGCAGCTGCTACGGGGGGCGGTTCTGTGGCAAAATGGGGCATGCCTCGAATCATTTGCCCCCGCTGCAACCGCCCTGAACCCCGCTGCCTGTGCGCGCTGATCCCCAGCTTGCCCAGCCGCACCCGTGTGCTCATTCTGCAGCACCCCAGCGAGGTCAATCACGCCCTCAACACCGCGCGCCTGGCGGCTTTGGGGCTGGTGAATGCCGAGCTGGTGGTGGGCGAAAGCATTGACCAGGCCTTGCTGAACCCGCCCGGTTACCGCGCCTGCCTGCTGTTCCCCGGCGATGACGCGCAGCCGCTGTCGGCCGGTGCCACGGGGGAGCAGCCGATGCTGCTGGTGGTGCCTGACGGCACCTGGCGCAAGGCGCGCAAGCTGCTGCACCTCAACCCCGCGTTGGCGGCCCTGCCACGGGTGACCCTGGACGGCGCGCCGCCTTCGCGCTACCGCTTGCGCAAGGCGCCGGCACCCGGCGCGCTGTCCACCATCGAGGCCATCACCCAAGCGCTGGAAGTGCTGGAAGCACCCACGTCATTCCAGCCGCTGCTGGCGCCTTTCGACGCGTTGATCGACGGCCAGATCGCCGCCATGGGCGAGGACGTCTACCGGCGTAATCACGTCCAGGAGTGAATCGGCCAACCGGCCTTTTCCGCGTGTTCGCGCAGCACCGGGTCGGGGTTGACCACGTGCGGGTGGTCGACCTTCAGCAGCAGTGGCAGGTCGTTGCGTGAGTCGGAGTAGAAGGTGGCGCCCTCAAGGTTTTCTTCTTCCTGGTCCAGCCACTCCAGCAGGCGGGTGATCTTGCCTTCGCGGTAAGTCAGCGTGCCAACGGTGGCGCCGCTGTACACGCCGTGCTGCACGTCCAGGTCGATGGCCAGAATTTCGTCCACGCCCAGGCGCTCGGCGATGGGGCCTACCAGGTGGGTACCCGAGGCGGAGATGATCAGGATGCGGTCGCCGGCCTTGCGGTGGGCGGCGATGGTCTTGGTGGCGTCGCTGAAGATGATGGGCTCGATGAAGTCCTCTACCCAAGGGCCTACCAGGTGGTCGACCTCTTCGGGGGTGCGGCCGATCATGGGTTCCAGGCTGAAGGCCATGTAGTCTTCCATGGCCAGCTTGCCTTGGCTGTAGGCGTCCATGAGTTCGTTGTTCTTGCGCATGAACGATTCCGGGTCGACCCAGCCCAGGCGGGCCATTTGTTCGCTCCATAGGGTTGCGCAGTCGCCGTGGATGAGGGTTTCGTCCAGGTCGAAGATTGCCAGTGCCATACAAATGTTCCTTCAGATGGGTTCACACAATAATTTCAGCCGCGCTGCTATCCGGCTTTTGATCTTGATCCCGTGCGGCCTTTGATCTTGATTGTGTGCCCCATAAAGCGCCAGGGCCGACTGGTCGACGCGGGAGAGAGGGGGCCCTCGGTAATGGATATGTGCATGGCTTTCGAGTCTCGCTTGTGAGGGATTTGGACATATCCATTTTCGGGGTGCGGCCACCGACCGTTTCGCCCTTACGGCGACTCACTTTTTTTCAGACGCCAAAAAAAGTAAGCAAAAAACGCTTGCCCCTGCTTGGGCCCTACGCTGCGCTACGGGTCCCCTCCCTCCGTCGTCGCTCAACGGGCAGACGGCACCCGCTATAGAAGCCTGCGGGTTACCGTCTCTTCGGCCTGCGGCCTCGGCCCTTCGGGCAGCCCGTTGATCGACGCCTCCAGTCGGCCCGGGCGCTTTACGGGGCATACAATCAAGATCAAAAGCCAGATCACAAGCCAGATCACAAGCAGATCAACTGCAGATCAAAATCAAAAGCTCTTGCGTCAGGCTACCTCACAAAGTGCCTGCGCATCGATAGCCAACGACACCCTCTGCCCATTAGGCAGCAAATCACTCGCCGAGCGGTTAAGTACGTCCACCACCAGTTCAACCCCACGCGCATGCACCCGGTAGCGAATCACGTTGCCCAGCAAACTGTGGCTACGAATCTCGCCTTCCAGCTCGCCGGTCAAGCTCAGGGTGATGGCCTCCGGGCGGATTGCCAGGCGGGTGTGCACCGGGCGTTGCAGCAGTTTTCCGGCCTGTTCGCTGTCGAGCAGGTTGTAATTGCCAATGAAGCCGGCGGCGAACGCGTCGGTGGGCGCGGTGTAGAGGCTTTGGGCGTCGCCGCTCTGCACGATCAGGCCCTTGTTCATCAGGAAGATGCGGTCGCTCATGGTCAGGGCTTCTTCCTGGTCATGGGTGACGAAGATGGTGGTCAAGCCCAGTTCCTGCTGGATGGCGCGGATCTGTTCGCGCAGGTGCTTGCGAATGCGCGCGTCCAGCGCCGACAGCGGTTCGTCCAGCAACAGCAGGCGCGGACGGGTGACCAGCGAGCGGGCCAGGGCTACGCGCTGGCATTGGCCGCCTGACAGTTGGTGCGGGTAGCGGTTGGCCAACTCGTGCAGTTCCACCAGGCGCAGGGCCTCGTCCACGCGCTGGGCCACCTGTTCCTTGGCGACCTTCTGCATGCGCAGGCCGAACGCCACGTTCTGTTGCACGGTCATGTTGGGGAACAGCGCGTAGCTCTGGAACACCATGCCGATGCCGCGCTGTTGCGGGCTAAGCGGTACCAGGTCCTGGCCGTCCAGCAGGATGCGCCCGCCGTTTACCGAGGTGAGCCCGGCAATGCAGCGCAGCAGCGTTGACTTGCCGCAGCCCGAGGGGCCCAGCAGGGTGACGAATTCGCCACGGGCGATGGTGAAGTTGATGTCGCTGAACACCGGGGTATCGCCGTAGTGCTTCTGCAGTTGTTCGACGCTGACGAAACTCATATCAGTCTTTGTCCTTGTTCAAGCGGTTGGCGGCCCAGGTCAGTACCAGCACGAAGACGAAATAGGAAATCACCAGCGCGCTGTTGAAGTGCCCGCTGCTGTTGCGCATGTTGTTGAGGTACACCTGCAGGGTTTCGTAGCGGGTGCCCACCAGCAGGTTGGCGAACACGAACTCGCCGAACAGGAACGAGAACGACAGCAGCAGCGCCACCAGCAGGCCTTTGCGCAGGTTGGGCAGCACCACCAGCAGGGCCGCCTTGAAGGTGCTGGCGCCCAGCAGCTGGGCGGCGTCCATCAGGTCGCGCAGGTTGATGGCCTGCAGGTTGTTGGTGATGGCCCGGTACATGAACGGCAGCGCCACGGTGAAGTAGCAGCCGATCAGAATCCACGGCGTACCGACCATGGCCATGGGCCCGGAGCCGTAGAGTTGTAGCAGGCCCACCGACGACACCACCGGCGGCACGGCGAAGGGCAGCAAAATGAGGATGTTCATCAGCGCGTCCAGGCGCGGGAAGTGGTAGTGCACCACGAACAGCAGCGGCAGGATCAGCACCACCGACAAGGCCAGCGAGCCCACGCAGACGATCAGCGACTGGCCGAAGGCGTGCAGGAAACGGGTGTCGCTCCACAGCTGCACGTACCACTGGAACGTCAGGCCGCTGGGCAGGATGGTTGCCGACCAACTGGTGGCCAGGGAGTAGAGCAGGGTGCCCGCCAGGGGGAGCAGCAGGATCAGGAACAGCAGCCACACCACCACGCGGTGGTACAGCGCCGCCGGGCTGGCTTCAGCGCGCGACATGGTAGCTCCTCTTCAGTAGCCACTGGTGGACCACGGTGACCAGGGTCATCATGCCCACCAATATCATCGCCAGGGCGGCGGCCAGGTTGGGGTTCAGGCTGATGTCGCCGGCCACCATGGCGGCGATGCGGATGGGCAGCACATTGAAGTTGCCGGTGGTCAGCGCGTACACCGTGGCGTAGGCGCCCAGGGCGTTGGCCAGCAGGATCACGAAGGTGCCCAGCAGTGCCGGGGTCAGCACGGGCAAGCCGATGTGCCGCCAGTATTGCCAGGCGCTGGCGCCCAGCAGCGCGGATGATTCACGCCAGTCCTCGCGCAGGGCGTCGAAGGCCGGGTACAGCAGCAACACGCCCAGGGGGATCTGGAAGTAGGTGTAGAGGATGATCAACCCGGTCTTCGAGTACAGGTTGAAGTCCTCGATGATGCCGGCCTGCTTGAGGATCATGGTCAGGCTGCCGTTGAAACCCAGCAAAATGATGAACGCGAACGCCAGGGGCACCCCGGCGAAATTGCTGGTCATGTTGGCGAAGGCGCTGACGAAGTCGCGCAGTTTCGAGTCCACCCGCCGCAGGGAGTAGCTGCCCAGCACAGCGATGATGATGCCGAACACGCTCGACCAGAAGCTGATCTCCAGGCTGAACTGCATGGCCTGGCGGTAGAACCGCGAGCTGAAGGCGCTGATGAAATTGTCCAGGCTCCAGCCGCTGTCGGTCTGCAGGCTGTGGATGGCCACCCACAGCAGCGGGGCGATCTGGAAGATGAAGAATACGGCGGCGAAGGGCATCAGCAGCAGGATCGCCCAGCCGCGCCCTCTGGTTGGCTGGCTCACTTGAGCAACCCCCGGCACAGCGGTTTGTCGTGGGGCACGCCCAGCAGTTCGCACAAGGTGCCGCACAGCTCGGTCTGGCGCGGGCGCGCCGCGGGGTCGAGGCTGAAGGCGTCGCCCAGCACGAACAGCGGTACCTGGCGCTCTTCGGGCAGCAGGCCGTTGTGGGAGCGGTCGTTGTTCATGCCGTGGTCGGCGGTTACCAGCACCTGGTAGCCGGCGTCCAGCCAGCCTTGCAGGTAGTCGGCCAGGATCACGTCGGCGCCACGGGCGCTGTTGCGGTACTGAGAGCTGTCGAGGCCGTGCTTGTGCCCGGCGTCGTCGATGTTCATGGAGTGGATAAGCAACACGTCCGGCTGGTGCTTGAGGCGCAGGTCTTCACCGTCGGCGAACAGGTGCGAGTCGGGGTAGTGGTCGGCCCAGTAGAAGTGCCCGAACTGTATCGGCAACTGCGGCGCCTGGGTATGGCGGTCGCGGGCGGCGTTGAAGGGTGAGCGGTTGTACAGCTCGCTGACCCAGTGGTAGGCGGCTGCCGCCGTCACCTTGCCGGCCTGGCTGGCGCAGTGGAACACGCTGCGCTGGTTGGACAGGCGCGAGACATTGTTGTGCACCACGCCGCTGTCGATGGGCGCGACGCCGGTAAGAATGCATTCGTACAACGGCCGCGACAGCGCTGGCAGCTCGCATTCAAGCTGGTACAGCGCGGCCTTGCCGGCGCCAACGTACGCCTGCAGGTGGCCCATGGCGTGCTCGGCGACCTGGTAGCTGAGGCCGTCGAGCAGGACCAGGATGGTTTTGTGGGGCATGGTTTTGCCTCTGAATACTCTGTTGCCAGGGCTCCCACAGGTATCAGTTCATCTCGATGATGACCTGCTCGTTCCACTTCTGCGGCAGCTCCTTGGAGCTCTTTTCCCAGGCATCGGGGTTCTTGATCGGCT